>JAFAGN010000083.1 GCA_023422695.1 Pseudomonadota bacterium | reverse complement strand
GCTCAGGGCTACGGTTCAACCTGTAGCTATGAATATCAACGCTCGAAGGCGTCGGTGAGATCCCGGCCTGCGCCGGGATGACGAGAATTAAGGGTGGCGGGTGACCGCTGTCACTCGCCCTTCGCGCGCCGATATGGCACGAATTTGCCGAGCGAGACGAAGCCGCTGTACATGTTGCTGCCGCGGTGTTGCAGCTGGATGGTGTCGATCCGGCACAGCTGGCTGCCCGACAATTTGGTGACCAATATGTCGTCGTCGTCGAGCGATTCGGCGCCGCCTTCGGGGCGGTTGACCCACAAGGTGCCACCGACACGATAGACGATCGCGGTCTTGTCGATCACCTGGCTGCTGCGCGCCATCGACAGCGGGATGCAGTCCTGCGGCTCGCCCGCGACGCGGCCTTCCAGCAGCTTGGCCAGCCGTTCCTCGGGCGCCATCCGTTCCATGGCAGTGGCGGTGGCGGGCATGGCCGCGATGGCGGCGGCGGCGATGATGGTGGCGATATATGGGTGCATGGTCCGACTCCTGTCTTGCTTACAACCCTACCCGGGGGCCGCCATAGGCCAGCCCCTGTGAACAAGGGCTGACTCACGGCGCCTTCCCCCGCGATTCAACACGCCCCATCGGGCAGCGGAATGCCCAGCGGGCCTTTGCATTTCTTCTTTTTCGCGGGTTCCGCCGGCGTGCTGTTGCTTCCCGAACCGCCCATGCCACCAAAATCGGCGCCGATCATCAACATAGTGTGCGACCGAAAGCGGACCTTCGCGGTCCAGTCGATATTCCACACCGCATTGCCCGCGGGCTTGGGCGGGTAGGAGAAATTGGCTTCGGGGCCAAAGGCGTTGAGGTTGCCGATCATCATTTCGCCCGACGCCTTCTTGACCTCGGCGGGGATCGCACAGCTCGTCTGCGCGGGCGGCATCACGACTTTTTTGGCGACCAGCCCCGCGACCGTCGCGGGCGGCAGCCAGTCCCACAGCCCACCGCCGAATTCGCGCGCATTGCTGCTCGTCCACCACACCATGTCGCCGCCCGCGCTGCCGCGGTCCATGCCGCCAAACGCCCACGCGACATAGCCCGTCGCGGGCACCAGCTGGTTCCAGCGGATCATCACCGACCCGTCGCCCTGCATCGTCGTCGAGGCGTTAAGCCCGGGCATATAATCCTGCGCCAGGGTGAAGTTGATCTCCGGCCCGACATTGCCCGCGATCCGGTGCGCGCCGAGCAGCGACGATCCCGACGCAGGCTGTTTCGACGATTTGCCGTTGGGCCAGCTCGCATAGGATTTGCTGTTCGACGCCATCACCTCGCGGATACGCGGCACCGTGGTGGTGTACAGATTGGGCGGCATCTGGCCCGCGGCGAGCTTGGCGAAATCGATGATCACCGGCTGCCCCGGCCCGGCCTTGGCGCCGCAGCCCCAGAACAGCAGCAGGCGGCCCTTGGGACGCTCGAAGTCCTTCGGCATTTCATTGCCGTCTTCGCGCTCGCGCGGCTTGCCGGGTTCGGGGCCGAGCAGCGGCACCGACTTGCCGAGCTTGGCCTGCGGCAGAAAGAAGTGATCGGCCTTCACCGGCGGCGCGGTCGGCGTCTGGTTCGACCCCAGCCGCAGCTCGAGCGTATGCGCGACCTTGCCGTCGGGGCCGCCGCCGAACATCATCCCCATCATATTGCCGACCCCGCGCCCGCCCGCCGCCATTGCGGCAAAACCCGACGCGGTCGCGACATCCATTTCATAGCGTTCGACCGGACCGGTGGTTTTTTGCGCCGACCCCGGAACGGCGGCGAGCATCGCCGCGATGGCGGCGACGGAAACGAAACGCAGGCTCGAACGCATGAATATCCTCCCTGTTGCCGGGGAATGCCCGGCGGATAATGCGACCCGATTCTTCTTCTGTTTGAAAGGACTATAGGCGCGCGAAGGGGCGGCGCCAAGTGAGGTGGCTCACAGCCTGTCTGTCAAATCTACAAGCGCGAAAGGCTCCACCTTGCGGTAGAGCCTTTCCGACCACACGACAGCTTCACGAGCTTGGTATCGCGATTGTGAAGCCCGCTGTCTCTGGTGAAGGAGACAGTCTCCTAGCCCGATGCCGAAGCAGAGCGGGAACCATCATTATATGCCACCTTACAGGTGAATTGTCAATGAATCGAAGCCCAATCCGCACAAAACCGCGCTTCTGACCGACCTAAGTTGATCGGCGTCCAACATGCCGGACACAAAAGTCCGTTTCCCGCCAACCGCTTTGCGGCCCGCTTTGAAACGGTCCAGTCGGCTATGAGCGATTGCCGCGATCATATCGCATTTGGCCCACATATTTGGGCTATCGAACGGCGGCGGCAACGGGTTCATCAACGCAATGGCACAATGATACGGCTCGACATTTTGAGGCGCCGTCGTGCTTAGTGGTACGACGGCGACCAAATCTGCGCGACGACGCAGGCGCGGCGAAACCACAACAACCGGTCGCATCTTTGTCATCTCTGGCGCAACGAAACCCGTGTTATAATTGCACAGCAGAATTTCGCCCTGCTTCGGGTAATACATCAGCGCCATCGAGGTCGCTCCCGCGGCTTTCGGCTAGGCCGTTCCGCCCACCGTCAGTCCGCTGACCAGCAGGGTCGGCTGGCCCACGCCCGCGGGGACGCTTTGGCCACCTTTGCCGCAGATGCCGATGCCTTCGTCGATCGCCATGTCGTTGCCGATGCCCATCACCTTGGTCAGCACGCTCGGGCCGTCGCCGATCAAGGTCGCGCCCTTGATCGAATCGCCGATCTTGCCATTCTCGACCTTATATGCCTCGGTGCAGCTGAACACGAACTTGCCCGACACGATGTCAACCTGTCCGCCGCCGAAGCTTTTGGCGAAGATACCGTTCTTGACGCGGCTCAGCAGTTCGGCGGGGTCGTCATTGCCGCCCTTCATGAAGGTGTTGGTCATGCGCGGCATCGGCGCGTGGGCGAAACTTTCGCGGCGGCCGTTGCCGGTGGGTTCGACCCCCATCAACCGCGCGTTGAGGCGATCCTGCATATAGCCCTTCAAAATGCCGTCCTCGATCAGCACGGTTTCGCCCGTCGGCGTGCCTTCGTCGTCGATCGACAGCGAGCCGCGGCGGCCGCCACCGACCGGGCTGTCCATCGCGCCGTCGTCGACCACCGTGACGCCGGGCGCCGCGACGCGCTGCCCGATGCGGCCCGAAAAGGCGCTGGTGCCCTTGCGGTTGAAATCGCCCTCCAGTCCATGCCCGACGGCTTCGTGGAGCAGCACGCCGGGCCAGCCGGGGCCGAGCAGCACGGTGAACTCGCCCGCGGGGGCATCGACCGCGCGCAGGTTGACCAGCGCCTGCGCCAGCGCCTCGTCGATCGCGCGGTTCCATTGTTCGGGCTCGAACAGATGATCGTACATATAGCGGCCACCAAGCCCGAACACGCCGGTTTCGCGGCGGCCATTTTCCTCGACGACGATCGAGACGTTGAGGCGGACGAGCGGGCGGATGTCGGTGGCGAGGAACCCGTCGGCTCGGACAATTTCGACCACCGACCAACTCCCCGCGAGGCTGACCGACACCTGCGCGATGCGCGGGTCGCGCGCGCGCGCCGCGGCGTCGATTTCCTGGCAGAGCGCGACCTTCTTGGCGAAGGGGATCAGGTCGAGCGGATTGGCTTCGTCATACAGGTGCCGGTTGGTGCGCGGTGGCGGCGCGGCGTGCGGCTGACTGGCGGGGTCGAGCAACGCGAGCGTTTCGGCGGCGCGGCGGATCGCCCCGGCGCTGATGTCGCTGGCATGGGCAAAGCCCGTCATCTCGCCCGACACCGCGCGCAGGCCGAACCCGGCGTCGGTCGAATAGTCGGCGGTTTTGAGCCGCCCATCGTCGAAGCCGAAACTCTCCGTCGCGCGATATTGCAGGTACAGCTCGCCGTCATCGGCCTTGGCAAGCGCTTCGCGCGCCAGCGCCTGCGCCAGATCGGGATCGAGCGCATCGGCGCGATAGAGAAAGCGGCGGGGATCGGTGGGGCTTGTCATCCGACCGATATAGGCACGCGCGCGCCGCGGCGCCAGCGGTCAGAAATAATTGACGTTGAGGGTGAAGGTGCCGCTGTAATCGCCCGCGGGCTGGTTCGCCGGGACGGTCAGCGTGCCGCCGATATAATAGCTTTGCACCCCGCTGGGCAGCAGCGTGCTGCCCAGCAGCGCGATACCGCCGCCGCTGGTGCTGGCGGCGCGAACCAGCGAGGCGTTCATCGACGGCGCGCCGCCGCCCACGCGCGCCAGCGTCACCGATGTGCTGCCCGATACGGTGATCAGGATAATCCCGCCGGTCCCCTGGAAGACCGCGCGCTGCGCGTTCGAACCGACCAGCGTGACGCCCCCGCCCGAGCTGCGCGCGTTGGTGATCGGGTTGACCGTCACGGTGCCGCCGGTCGCGCCGCTGATCAGCGACCCGAAATCAAGATCGTCGGTCTTGATCAGTGTGTTCGGGCGCACGACCGCGGCATTGGTCGTGACATTGGTGTTGGCGGCCTGTGCGGGCGCACACAGCATCGCGCTCGCCGCCGCGGCGACGATGGTCAGGGCGCGCAGCGCGTCCCGACAGTGTCTGGTCCCTCGAATCCCCACAGATTCTGCTCCTGTCTGGCACATGTATGCCAGCGGGGCGTGAGCGGTTGATGCATGGGCGTGGTAAAGAGGCCGTTTACATCTGGCCCCAAAGATCAGGCGTGATCGGCGACTCCGCCGATCAGAATAAAGCGCCGGTCGCAATAGCCGCAGTCGGCAAAGCCTTGGTCGGGGTCGATTTCCAGCCACACGCGCGGGTGGCCGAGCGCGGCGTCGGCCAGTCCGTCGCCGGTGCCGTCGCAGGCGATGCGGGTTTTCGGGGTGCGGATGGTTTCGGGCGCAGGCTGGGTCATCGACCGCGCCCATAGCAAGCACGCGCAGCGGGAGCAATCGGGCTCTGCGCCGCGGCGTCAGCGGATGGGGTCGTGCGGCACCGGCCAGCATTCTGACGAATACAGGTGGTCATCCGGTGCCGCGTCTTCCCCCACAGAAGCTCTAGAGATAGTTGAGTGTGACGGTGAAGGTGCCGCTGTAATCGCCCGGCGCCTGATTGGCGCCGACCTCGAGCGTCGCCCCGACCGGAAAGTTGTAATTGCCCAGCGGCGATGTGATCCGGAACCGCGTCGGCGATGTCGACAGGATCGCGGTCGGGGTGCTGCCGATCTCGAACGTGCGGGCGCGCATCCGCACTCCGGGGCCGGTCAGCCAGATCGTGTTCGACCCCAGCGAAATATTGACTTGGCGGTTGACGGTGCCGAGCCCGGCGAAGCGCGCCGGTTCGCCGCCGTTGCCGGCCAGCGTGACGCCGCCGGTGCGGCTGCGCGACCCGTCGGGTGCCAGCGTCACCGTTCCCGCCACGTTCGACGGAATGATGTCGCCAAAGCTGAGGTCGTTGACCTTGAAGAAGGCGAGCGGGCGCAGCACGATGGCTTCGCTTTGCGCTTGCGCCGTTTGCTGGGCATGGGCCGGCGCTGCGACGGCCGGAGCCATCATCAGCGCACAGGCGGCGATGCCGCGCAGCACGAACTGCGGGTTTTGGGTGTGTCTGGTCCTCACATCACCGGTCCTAGCGGCGATGTTCCAACATAGCGTTAACGCGCTGCTCGGGAAAAGGGGCCGCGCCGATGAAGGCTTTTACAGCCGGGGGTGCGCGGCTATGGAAGCGGCCATGACCGAAGCCGCCATCCGCATCGACGCCGTCTCCAAAACCTATGCCGGCGGCAAGCGGGCGCTGGACAATGTCAGTTTCGACGTGCCGCGCGGCCAGATCTTCGGGCTCTTGGGGCCGAACGGGGCGGGCAAGTCGACGCTGATCAATATCCTCGCCGGGCTGGTCAACAAGACCGCCGGGTCGGCGAGCATCTGGGGCTTCGACATCGACGCCGATCCCAGGAACGCCAAATATTCGATCGGCATCGTGCCGCAGGAGATCGTCTTCGATCCCTTTTTCACGCCGTTCGAGACGCTCGAGAATCAGGCGGGGCTTTATGGCGTACCGAAGGCGAAGCGGATTTCGGACGACCTGCTGGCCGCGGTGCATCTGTCGGACAAGCGCGATGCCTATGCCCGCACGCTATCGGGGGGCATGAAACGCCGCCTGCTCGTCGCCAAGGCGATGGTCCATTCGCCGCCGATCATCGTGCTCGACGAACCGACCGCCGGGGTCGACATCGAATTGCGGCAACAGCTGTGGGAATATGTCCAGTCGCTCAACGACGGCGGCGTGACCGTGGTGCTGACGACGCATTATCTCGAAGAGGCCGAGGAGCTGTGCGACCGGATCGCGATCATCAACCATGGCAGGCTGATCGCGAACAAGCCGACGCGCGAGCTGGTCGACATGGCGCGCGAGAAGATCGTGGTGGTGACGCTGGACGCCGACGTCACCGATCTGCCGTCGCACGCCGCCTTCGACAAGGTCGAGCGCGATGGAACCCGCGGCCTTGCGATCCACTACAACAAGGATCGCGTTAATGCGGGCGAAGTCCTCGCGGCCGTCAATGCGATGGGCCATGGCATCGTCGACGTCTCGACGCGCGAAGCCGATCTGGAGGACGTCTTCCTCAACCTGACGCGCGCGGCGAATGCCTAGCCCTCTGTTCCCGTTCGTGTCGAGCGAAGTCGAGACACCTATCGGGACAGTGCGAAGTCGAGGGGCATCTCGACTTCGCTCGATGCGAACGGAATTTTGATGTCAGATAAGCCTCCCCACGACGTCATCATCGTCGGCTCCGGCGCCGCCGGGCTCACCGCCGCGATCGCGCTCGCCGACCATTGCCGCGTGCTCGTGCTCGCAAAGGGCGAGCTGACCGGCGGGTCGACCGCCTGGGCGCAGGGCGGGATCGCCGCGGTGCTCGACGCGGGCGACACGTTCGAAAATCATATCGAGGACACGATGGTCGCGGGCGCGGGATTGAACCGGCGCGAGACGGTCGAGTTCGTCGTCGAAAATGCCCCCGCCTCGATCGAGCGGTTGATCGAGATGGGCGTCCCCTTCAACAAGGAAGCCGAGGCGCTGCACCTGACGCGTGAGGGCGGCCATTCGCACCGCCGCATCGTCCATGTCGACGACGCGACCGGCTGGGCGGTGCAGGCGGCGTTGCTCAAGACGGCAGAGGCGCACCCGAACATCACCCTGCTGCCAGGCCAGGCATGCGTCGACCTGATCACCGGGCGGCACGAGGAGCGTTACTCGGGGTCTGGCCGCGTGTGGGGCGTTTATGCGCTCGACGAGAAAACGGGGAAGGTTCACGCGCATGTCGGCCGCGCGACGATTTTGGCGAGCGGCGGGGCGGGGCGCGTCTATCAATTCTCGACCGCGCCGCGCGGCGCGACCGGCGACGGCATCGCCATGGCGTGGCGTGCGGGCTGCCGCGTGTCGAATATGGAAATGATGCAGTTCCACCCGACCTGCCTCTACAATCTCGACGTCAAGAATTTCTTGATTACCGAGGCGGTGCGCGGCGAGGGCGGTATCCTGAAACACCCGGTCACCGGGCACCGCTATATGCCCGATTATGACGCGCGTGCCGAACTCGCGCCGCGCGACGTCGTGGCGCGCGCCAACGACGATCAGATCAAGCGTTCCGGGCTCGACTATGTCCACCTCGACATCAGCCATCTCGACCGCGATTTTGTCGCCGGGCATTTCCCGAACATCTATGAAAAGTTGCTGACGCTCGGCATCGACATGACCAAGCAGCCGATCCCGGTGGTTCCCGCGCAGCATTATACCTGCGGCGGCATCCTCA
Source organism: Pseudomonadota bacterium (assembly GCA_023422695.1). Lineage (GTDB taxonomy): Bacteria > Pseudomonadota > Alphaproteobacteria > Sphingomonadales > Sphingomonadaceae > Sphingopyxis. The sequence goes on along the minus strand of JAFAGN010000083.1, from coordinate 17,273 downwards.
TCGATTTGGACGGCCGCACCGACCTGCCCGGTTTGTACGCGGCGGGCGAATGCACCGAGAGCGGGCTCCACGGCGCGAACCGCCTCGCGTCGAACAGCCTGCTCGAATGTTTCGTGTTCGGCGAGGCGGCGGCGAAGGACATCATCGCGCGCTGGGACGAGCTCGAGCCGCCGCCGCCGATCCGCCCGTGGGACGAAAGCCGCGTGACGGACTCCGACGAAGAGGTGATCATCAAGCAGAACTGGACCGAAATCCGCCGTTTCATGTGGAATTATGTGGGCATCGTGCGCACCACCAAAAGGCTGGAGCGCGCGCAGCACCGCATCCGCCTGCTGACCGGCGAGGTCGAGGATTATTACGGCCACTTCCGCGTCACGACCGACCTCATCGAACTGCGTAATCTCCTCCAATGCGCCGACCTGATCGTGAAAAGCGCCCTCCACCGCAAGGAAAGCCGCGGGCTGCATTACACGCTCGATTATCCCGAAATGCAGGCAAAGGCGGTCGATACGGTGCTGGTGCCGTGAGGGGTGGTTTGGGAATAATCTCACGCAAAGGCGCGAAGGCGCAAAGAAGAAGTGATGCGACCCGCTATCGATGATTATTGACGATGCGTTTCGCGCCTTCCTTGAAAGTCTCACCGCCAAAGTTGATCAAGAGGCCGAGCGGACGATTGAGCAGTCGGAGATAGGTGAGCACCTGTTTGCCGTGGAGCGGTGATAGTCGCTCGACCGATTTTAGCTCGACGAGCAGCACTCCTTCGACGAGGAGATCCGCACGAAAGCCCTCAGCCAGTTCAATACCATCATAGCGGATCGGGATCGGCACTTGCCGCTGGACGAGCAGGCCGCGTCGCGTAAGCTGGTCGGCCATGATCGCTTCATAAACCGATTCCAACAGGCCCGGCCCCATATTTTTGTGCAGTTGGAAACCGCAATCGATGACGATCGCGGCCAAATCCTCAATATCCAACGCCGCCCCCGTCTTTGCGCCTTCGCGCCTTTGCGTGAGATATTCTTTCTTTTACCCCCCGATCCCGAGCAAGCGCCCGACCAATATCAAGACAATCGCCCCGATCACCGATGCGAAACATCCCGCGCGGTGGAATTCGCCGCGAACGCCGCGGGTGGTAACCAGACCGGCGAGCAGCGAGCCGCCGATGCCGAGCAGGATCGTCGCGATCCACCCCATCTGCACCGCGCCCGGATAGAAGAAGCGCGCCAGCGCCCCGATGATCAGGCCCGAGATGATCGCGCCGATGATGTTGATCATACCCCAAATCCCTCGTTCAAGAACCGCTCGGCCAGCGCCGCGTGCAGTGCCGCGCCGCGCGCCATCACCTTTTCGTCGAGTATCATGCGGTTGCTGTGCAATCCGCAGCACGCGCGCCAGTCGCTGCCCTCGGCGCTGGCGCCCAGCCAGAACATCGCGCCGGGGACTTTTTCGAGGACGTAGGAGAAATCCTCGGCCCCCATCACCGGATGATCCATGGTCAGCCACGCGGCCTCGCCAAAGGTCTGCTCGACCACCGCCTGTCCGAACGTCACCGCGCGGCTGTCGCAGATGGTGACGGGAAAACCCTCATCGATCACGATTTCGGCGGTGCAGCCATGCGCCTCGGCGATCGCGGGGACGAGGCGTTTGAGCTCGCGGGCCACCATCGCGCGGCGTTCGGGGGACAGGGTGCGGATCGTCCCGAGCATCTCGGCAGTCTCGGGAATGATATTGTTCGTCGTCCCCGCCGCGATCTTCGCGATGGTCACCACCGCGGGGTCGAACACCGATACGCGCCGCGTCACCATCGTCTGGATCGCGGTGACGATCGCGCAGGCGACGGGGATCGGATCGACCGCATCGTGCGGCATCGACGCATGGCCGCCCGCGCCCTTCACGGTAATCGCCAGCACGTCGGACGAGGCGAGCAGCGGCCCGGCGCGCGACGCAAAAATTCCGTGCGGCGCGTTGGGCATGATGTGGAGCGCGAAGGCCGCGTCGGGCAGCGGATCGATGATCCCGTCATCGAGCATGAAGCGCGCGCCATGATGCCCTTCCTCGCCGGGCTGGAACATGAACATCACGGTGCCGGCCAAACGGTCACGCGCCGCGCAGAGCAGCTTGGCCGCGCCGACGAGCATCGCGACATGCGTGTCATGCCCGCACGCATGCATCGCGCCGCTGGTTTCAGAGGTGAAGTCGAGCCCGGTATCCTCGACCAACGGCAGCGCATCCATGTCGCCGCGCAGCAGCACGGTGCGTCCATTCGCCGGTCCGCGCAGGATCGCGACCAGCCCGCTCGTCGACGGCCCCTCGCGAAATTCGAGCGGCAATCCGGCGAGGGCATGCTTGATCTTGGCGAGCGTCTTGGGGTTTTGCAGGCCCAGCTCAGGCTCGCGGTGGATCGCGCGGCGCAGGTCGACCAGATCGCCCAGCAGCGTTTCGGCCTCGGCGGGCCAGCTGTGAAGTGTGTCCATATGCAGAGTGTGCCGCCGATTCGCCGATAAGTCGAGGCGAGCCTGCCGCCGCGGTTTTGCCGATCAGGTCCCTTTCATCCCCTTAGCCTGGTCAAGACGATCCAGACTACACCAGCGCCGCCGCCCGCCGCTGTTTCCGCCCCGCGACGACGCGCAGCACGATCACCGCGACGACCAGCGCAACCGGCAGCGCGTACCAGCCGCTCACCGGGATGCGTTTGCCGTTGGTGAAGATGAAGCTGAGCGCGACGATCCACACGCCCCACCAGTGCAGCCGCCCCCATGTCTTCGGTCCCATCGCCTTGACCATGCGGTCGAACGAGGTCGCTGCGAGGAGGGCGATGAAGACATAGGCGGTGCCGCCCGTGACGATCGATTTGGGATTGGTGAGTATCCAGAAGGTGCCGGGGTCGGTTTTCCACAGCGCGATGATCGCGAGCGCGTGGATGAAGTGCGACATCGCAAAGCCCAGCCCGAACTGGCGCCGGTTGCGGCGCAGCCAGCGGGTGAGGGCGCCGGGCCACAGCTTGGCCGCTGCCGACGCGGCAAAGGCGGCGAGGAACAGGACGAGCGAGGTGCGCGCGGTGGCGCGGATCACCATGCGAAAGCCGTCGGTGTCCCAGCCGATGGCGAACAGAAAGGCCAGCGACATCGCCGCCAGCGCCGCGGTCAGCGTCCAGAACAGCCCCCAGCCCTCAAGCCAGCCCGTCGTCTCCGTTGTTGTCGCCGTCATCCGATCCTCCATTTTAAGCCTAGTATCACTAGGCATAGCTTGCATACCTAGCGTTGCAAAGCTAAATCGGCGGGCATGTCTGCGGAAATGCTCAAGGGTCATCTCGATGCCGTGCTGCTCGCCACGATCGGCGACGAGGCTTTGCACGGCTACGCGATTATCGAGGCGATCCGGGCGCGCAGCGGCGGCCATTTCGACCTGCCCGAAGGGACGATCTATCCGGCGCTGCACCGGCTCGAACTCGCCGGACTGCTCGCCAGCCGCTGGGTCCAGCCCGACGGCGGCCGCAAACGCCGCGTCTATGCGCTGACCGACAGCGGCCGCCGTTCGCTGGTCGAGCGGCGCGCGGGCTGGCAGAGCTTTGCCGCCGGCATCGACCGGGTGTTGGGCGCGCGCGCATGAGCGGGCCGATCGCCACCTATCTCGACGAACTCGACGATGTGTTGGCGTTCGACCCCGGCCTGTCGCGGCGGGTGCGCGACGAGATCGAATCGCATCTGTGCGACACCGCCGAACAGGTGGGGGAGGCCGATGCGGTGCGCCGTTTTGGGCGGCCCGCCGATATCGCGCGCGCCTATGCCGAGGCGGCGCTGCCCGACCGGCTGCGGCGATCGTGCGTAGCCGCGGCGCTGCTCGGCGGCGCGACCTTGCTGCTGATGCGGCTGCGGACGGTCATTCTCGACCTTCCGGGCGGCGCCGATCCGCTGACCTGGTTCGATCGTGGCGGGCTGCTCGCGGCGCTGGCGTGCATCGGCGCCGCGTGGTGGACGGCGTCGCGGCGGCGGATCGCGCTCGTGCGCCGCTGGCTGCACGTCGCGGCGGGCAGTCTGGCGCTGTCGGTCGGCGCCAGCCTGGTGCGCGCGTTTCAAAGCGCGTCGGGCGATTCGGCGCATGCGCTGATCGTCGGGACGGTGCTGGTCGAGCTGCTGTTGCTGGCGGCATTGATGGCGCAGCTCGCGCGGCTCGATCGTTACGCGCGGCGGCTGGCGGTTTGATCTCTGGCCCGTTGAGGCCGGTCAATCAACACCGTAGCCCTGAGCATGTCGCAGGGCGCTTGTGGGCGATAGGCGCCCTTCGACAAGCTCAGGGCTACGGTTCGATCGAAACAGGCTGCGCCCTACCGCTTCCCGCCAAATAATTGCCGCCCCGCCAGGTCGAGCATGATCTCCTCGCTCCCCCCGCCGATCGCATTGACGCGCACCTCGCGGTAGATGCGCTCGACCTTGCTGCCGGTGATATAGCTGGCGCCGCCCAGCACCTGAGCCGCCTCGCGCGCCACCGCTTCCAGCATCCGCGTCGCCTGGACCTTGAGCATCGCGAAGTCGGCGGGGCGGTCCTTGCCGTGCTTCACCTGCCAGGCGCAGAGGTCGACCCACGCCTGCGTCGCTTCGATCTGGCGTTCCATGTCGGCGAGCTTGATGCGGATCGACTGGTGACCGACGAGCGGCTTGCCGAAGGTCTCGCGTTGCTGCGCCCATTCGGCGGCCTCGGCCATCGCGACGCGGGCATAGGCGCAGCAGCCCATCGCCATGCCCAGCCGCTCGCTGTTGAAGTTGCGCATGATGCCGATGAAGCCGCCGTTTTCGGGGCCGATCAGATTGCTCGCGGGAACACGCACATCGCTGAAGTGAATCGCCGCGGTGTCGCTGCACCGCCAGCCCATCTTGTCGAGCCGCGTGCGTTCGACCCCGGGAGCATTCATGTCGATCAGCAACAGCGAGATGCCCGCCGCGCCCGGCCTGCCGGTGCGCACTGCGCAGGTCAGCCAGTCGGCGCGCATGCCGCTGGTGATGAACATCTTGCCGCCGTTGACGACGTAGCTGTCGCCGTCCTTCACCGCGGTCGTCTTGAGGTTCGCGACATCGCTGCCGCCGCCCGCCTCGGTGATGCCGAGCGCGATGATCTTGTCGCCGCTGAGCACGGGCGGCGCGACGCGTTGTTTCAGCTCCTCCGACCCCAGCGCCAGGATCGGCGGCAGCCCGATGCCATGCGTCATCAGCGACGCCCCCAGCCCGCCCGCGCCCACCGCGGCCAGCTCCTCGGTCAGCACCAGCCCATGGAAATTGTCGAAGCCTTCGCTGTGCCCGCCATATTGCTCAGGATAGCGCAGCCCCAATATGCCCGCCTCCGCCGCCTTCTTGTGCAGCTCGCGCGGCAGTTCGCCCTCGGCCTCCCAGCGGTCGATGTTGGGCGCGATCTCGCGCGCGACGAAACGGCGGACGCTCTGCGCCAGCGCTTCATGGGTTTCGTCATAATAGGGCGAACGCGCGCGCCAGTCGTCGAAAGCGGTCATGACGCGATGCTGCGCGCGGTTGACGTAAACGTCAAGGTGGGTTTAGAGCGCGGAGAAACTGAAAAAGGATCTCACGCAAAGGCGCGAAGGCGCAAAGAAGAAGTTCGTCCCGATCGTTCTTTCTTCGCGCCTTTGCGCCTTTGCGTGAAATAATATGGCGCGGCGGTGCAGTCACGCGCTTGCGCTGCGCGAACAAGCGGGTAGGGTCGCGCTCCATGCACAAATCATCCTTGCTCGCCGGCATTGCCGCTCTCGCCCTGATTTCCACCCCCGCCGCCGCGCAAAAGTCGCCCGAGGCGGTTGCCGAAGCGGCGCTGAAGCGCGCGCCGGTGTTCGACGGCCATAATGACGTCCCGTGGGCGCTGCGCGCGCATGTCGACAATGTGATCAACGGGTTCGATTTCGTCGATACCACCAATACCGCCAAGCCCGACGCCACCCCGCCGCGGATCGCGATGCACACCGACCTCAACCGGCTTCGCAAGGGCCAGGTCGGGGCGCAATTCTGGTCGGTCTATGTGCCGTCGAACACCAATGAACCGCAGGCGATCCAGCAGACGATCGAACAGATCGACGTGATGAAGCGGCTGATCGCGCGCTATCCGAACGACCTGTCGCTCGCGGCCAACAGCAGCGAACTCCAGGCGCAGATGAAGGCGGGCAAGGTCGCCGGGATGCTGGGGATCGAGGGCGGCCAGTCGATCGGCTCGAGCCTCGCGGTGCTGCGCGAAATGTACGGCATGGGGGTGCGCTACATGACGCTGACCCACAGCAAGAATGTGCCATGGGCCGACAGCGCGACGGACGCGCCCAAGCATGACGGGCTGACCGATTTCGGGCGCCAGGTGGTGCGCGAAATGAACCGCATCGGGATGATCGTCGATTTGAGCCACGTTAGCGAAGCGACGATGAAGGACGCGCTCGAAACGTCGAAAGCACCGGTGATGTTCAGCCATTCGGGGGTGCGCGCGGTCAATGATCACCCGCGCAACGTCCCCGATTCGGTGCTCCCCGCGGTCAAGGCGAATGGCGGCATCGTGATGATCGTCTTCCTGCCCGGCTTCCTCGACCCCGCCGTGCGCGCGCACGGGCTCGACCGCACCGCGCTCGAGGCTCGATTGAAATCGCAATATTCGGGCGATCCGGCGGCGGTCACCGCGGCGCTCAAGGCGTGGGACGCCGCCAACCCGGCGCCCAAGACCCAGATCGCCAAGGTCGCCGAGCATATCGATCACCTCAAGACAACGATCGGCATCGACCATATCGGTCTCGGCGGCGATTATGACGGGATGGATTCGGCGCCGGTCGGGATGGAAGATGTCGCGGGCTATCCGGCGCTGTTCACCGAACTCGCGCGCCGCGGCTATTCGCAGGCCGATCTGGAAAAGATCGCGAGCGGCAACATGATCCGGGTGCTGAAGGCGGTCGAAGCCCATGCCGCGAGCCAGAAGGGGCAGCCGCCGGTGGAAACTCCGGTCGCGAAGTGACAATTCTCGTCATTGCGAGGAGCCGAAGGCGACGCGGCAATCCAGAGCAGGCGTAAACCGCTCTGGATTGCTTCGCTTCGCTCGCAATGACGGATCAGGGTTTCCTTACCTCGAACGGCCACTCCACCGCCCCGCTCGCCCACAGCGCCCACCAGATGATCATCGGTTGCAGCGCCAGCCGCGGCCCATGGTACCACCAGCTTAATGTCTCGCCGCCGATCGCGACATTGGCCAGCGCATGGTGGACGTTCGCGGGCCACACGCACAGCGCGTAGAGCGCCAGCCCCCAGCCCGCCGCCTTGCGCAACCGCGGAATCATCAGGCCGATCGCGCCCAATATCTCGGCCACCCCGGTGACGGCGACGACCAGCTCGGGTTGCGGCACCCATGGCGGGGTGATTGCCAGAAACGGTGCCGGGCGCGCCAGATGCGCCCAGCCGGCATAGCCATAAGCGAGCGCCAGCAGCCAGCGCAGCGCCTTGCGAACGCGGTCCTTCAACGCGCTTTGCCGTCTGCGGGCGTCACCGCCCGATCGCCTCCAGCATCGCCTCGACGCTGGTGAATTTCTCGCGCGGATTGCCGTCGAGCGCCGCGGCGACCTCGGCCGCCTCGATGCGCCGCCAGTCGGCAAAGGTCACCGGCGCCACCCCGCGGCTCGCCAGCAACGCGTCGAGCCCCGGGCGTCCGGCCTTGCCCGCGCCGCGGCCGACATCCGCCAGCACCATTTCGGCGATGCGCGCGCCATCGGGCTTGTTCGTCCCGATCGTCCCCGACGGTCCGCGCCGCGCCCAGCCGACGCAATAGAGGCCGGGCAATATCCGCCCCTCGTCATTGGCAAAGCGCCCGCGGCCATACTCATAAGGGACGCCGGGGATCGGCGGCGTCTGGTAACCGATGCAGCTGATGATCAGCCCCGCTTCGATGGCATAGGTTTCGCCCGTGCCGTGACTGCGCAGGTCGTCGTCCAACCGGGTGCGCTCGACAAGCACGCGCTGCGCCTTGCCTTCGCCTTCGATAGCCACCGGCATCGCGAAAAAATCGAAATCGATGGTCACCGGCTTGGCGACCGGGTTGGCGGCAAAGCTGCGCAAATGCGTCACCGACTTGCGCATCCCGGGTTCGAGCAGCGCATCGTCGCCCTCGGGCGGCAGGTCGGCGGGATCGACGCGCGGACTGGCACGCTCCAGATGGCCGAGTTCGCCCAGCTCCTTCGGCGTCATCGCGATCTGGTGCGGCCCGCGGCGACCCAATATGTGGATATGACGCACCGCGCTTGTCGCCAACTGGGCGCGCGCATGCGCGACGATGTCGCTGCCCGCAAATTCGGCCGGGGTCTTGGCCAGGATGCGCGCGACGTCCAGCGCGACATTGCCATTGCCGATCACCGCCACCCCCGCGGCATCCAGCGGCGGGTTCAGCCCGGCAAAGTCGGGATGGCCGTTGTACCAACCGACGAACGCCGCGCTGCCGATCACCCCGGGCAGGTCGGCGCCGGGGATGTCCAGCGGCCGGTCGTTCGGCGCCCCGGTTGCCAGCACCACCGCATCGTATAATTCGACCAGCTCGTCGATCGTCACGTCGGTGCCGACCGCGACATGCCCGACGAAACGGACGTTGTCGGTCAGCGCCACGCCCTCGTACCGCCGCGACACCGCCTTGATCGACTGGTGATCGGGGGCGACCCCGGTGCGGATCAGGCCATAGGGAACGGGCAGGCGGTCGATGACGTCGACCGCAATATCCTCGGCTTTCTGAAGTGTTTCGGCGGTGTAATAGCCCGCGGGACCCGACCCGACGATCGCGACATGACGCATCAACCCACTCCTTGCGGGTGTCCGCGCGGGCGCGCGGCCCCCTATCTGTTATCTTGTTCGTTATGCGCGATGCTAGCGGCGAAATGCGGCAGGGCAAGCGACGTTGTGCGCACGGGCAGAGCGGCCTTGACAGCGCGCCCCGGCAATCATATTGCGCCCGCCTCACGATTGCCCTGTCGTCTAATGGTAAGACTGCGGTTTCTGATACCGCCTATCGAGGTTCGAATCCTCGCGGGGCATCCAATCCTTCCATCGTCGCGCATGACCCGTCGCCGTTCTGGCGCGATTGATGCCGGGCGTTTCGAGCGCGTCCAGAATATTTCACGAAGATGCATCCACGCGCCGCACCCATGCCGTCTAGCTGATGATCGGCCTTGGCGCCGGTCCGGGCGGCGGCTTTGCGCGGCGGTTGATATGTGCTCCCCGGTGCAGGTCATCCCCGCCTTGCCGTAAGCCGCCGCCTGTGTTTCACCATGCCCAGCCGCATGACGGAGAGATATGTCGATGAATTTTCTGATCACCGCTGCGGCCGCTGCCGCGACTGCGTCCGCTCCTGCAACGCCTCCCGCGCCGACCACGGTGACGGTTCCGGTCGCTGAATCGATCAGCGCCGAAGAGATTGCGGCCTATATCAGCCCGCGCGAGATCGCGCATTATGTCCCGGCACCGCCGCCGACGACCGAACTCGTCGCGGTCAGCGATCAGTTGTTCAGCCTGCTCGAAAATGTAACGGTCGTCGCGCTGTTTTGCGTCGGGTTTTTCCTGCTCGCGCGGCTGCTCCACGCGTGGATGCTCCATCGTTCGATCCGCCGGGCGCTCGAAGCCAAGTCGGACGCCGTCGGTCCGCTGATCGAAAAGCTCAACAAGCCCTATGAGCATTTGAGTTGGCAGGGCGGCAAGGAAATCGTCAGCGTCGGCGACGATCGCAACGCGCTGGTTTTGCTGGCGATCGGCCTTGCGATGGCCGGGTTCGGGCTGATTCAGGGGCATGAGCAACTGATCCGCATTTCCGCAGGCGCTGCGCTGTTCCCGATCTTTGTCGGTATCGCCCTCCTCGTCCGCCGCCGCCTTGCGCGCGCCGCGGCTGCCGAGGAGCGCGCCGCTGCGTGATGACGGGAGCGCCGAAGAGGATTGGGCTCTCAACCAGCGGGTTGCTGGGGGGGATCGCGCCGCGTTTCAGCTGCTTGTGCTGCGGCACGAAGCGCGATTGCGCGCCTTTCTTGCTCGCGCCGCGGGATGCGACGCCGACGATCTGGCGCAGGAAGCCTTTGTCCGCGCGTGGCAGCGCGCGGGCAATTTTCGGGGGCAGGGGAGTTATGCTGCGTGGATCATGGGAATCGGCTGGCGGCTGTTTCTCGACCAGCGGCGCACCGCAAAGCGGCGGGAGGGTCTGGCAGCCGGCGATGACGACGCGCCGACCGCGACCGACCCGCGCGGCGCCAGCGATGCGGCGATCGACGCCGACCGCCTGCTCGCCGCGCTGTCGCCGCAGGAACGCGCCGCGCTTACCTTGTGCTTCGGCCACGGCTGGTCGCATGGCGAGGCGGCCGCGATCATGGGGGTGCCGCTCGGCACGCTCAAATCGCTGGTCTTGCGCGGGCGCGCAAAGGCGCAGAAGATGATCGGCGAAGGAGCGGACGGATGACGGCCCCGAATCAGACCGACATCGATGCGATGCTGACCGCGATGCTGGCCCCGCCGACGCGCGGCGGCGACCGGGCTTTCACGGTTCAGGTCGAACGCGCCATCGACGCGCAGGCCGCCTACGCCCGCGCCCGCGCGCGCTTCTGGCGCAGCTTCACCTTTGAAGCGCTCGCGATCGGCGCGCTGCTCGCGGCGCTGTGGCTGCTGTCATCGGCACCGATCTTCGCGCCGCTGGCGAGCTCGACCCACTGGGGACTCGCCTCGCCGCTGCTGCTGATCCTGCTGCTGTGGTTCGGCACCCAGCGCTGGCGGAGTGCCTAGCGGGGCGCTCGCTACCCGTCATTCATTCTCGATTTCGGTGCCGGGGGCCGGACGCGATTTGCGCGCCTTGGCGCTTGTCGCAATCGGTGCCGGACTGCCGGTGTCGCTCGCCGCGGCGCCTTGGACCAGCGCGTCGAGCGATCCGCCGTCAAAGCCGAGTTCCTTCATCAGGCTGTCGATGACTGGCGCCTGCGCGCGATAGGCTAGCGCGGCCGACACCGCGTTGCTGGCAAGGTTGCCATTGTCGGCGGTTCCGCCGCCGCCTTGGCCGCTTACGCCGCCGGTCTGGTTGATGCCATCGACCTGGATGATCTTGATCGAATCGATCGCTTCCATCGGCTTCGCGGCTTCGCGCACGACCTCGGGCAGCACTTTGAGCAGCGCCATCTTGGTTTGCAGCGAAATCTGGTCGGACGACAGCAGGTTCGCTGCCTCGTTGATCGCGCGCTGACCCGCGGCTTCGACCTCGAAACGGACGCGCGCGGCTTCGGCGCGCAGCTTGTCGGCTTCGGCCTGACCCTCCGCTTCGAGCCGCAGGGCAGCGGCGCGGTTCGCGGCGGCCTCTTTCTCCGCCTCGGCCTCGACCTTGACCGAAATCGCGGCCCGCTCGGCTTCTTTCGATGCCTCGATCAGCTCGATGCGTTTCGAACGCTCGGCAACTTCGGTGTCGCGCGCGGTGGCGACCTGTTCCTCGGCTGCAACGGCGATCGCGCGCGCGGCATCGGCTTCACCGCGCGCCTGGCTTTCCTCGCGGCTCTTGTTCTGGATCAGGATCTGCTGCTCCTGGCGTGCCAGTTCGATCGCCTGCTCCTGCGCGATCCGTGCTTCTTCGATCGCGCGGTCAGCCTCGATCTGTTTGGCATCGACCAGCTGCTTCGCCTGAATGCGCGCGTTTTCCGCTTCCTGATTGCGCTGCGCCTGTTCGCGCGCGACTTCGGCCGCCTGCTCGGCGCGCCGGATCTCGATCTCGCGTTGCTGGCCCAGCTTGGCAAATTCATTGTCGCGCGCAATTTCAAAGCTGCGCTTGTCGGCTTCCAGATTTTTAGTTTCGATCTGGACGCGTGTGTCCTGTTCGATGTCGTTGCGCGCCTTCTTGCGCAGTTCGATCTGTTCGGTCAGCTTGGTCAAGCCTTCGGCGTCAAAGGCGTTGTTGGCATTGAAATGCTCGATCGACGTCTGGTCGAGCCCGGTCAGCGACACCGATTCAAGCTCAAGCCCGTTCATCGACAAATCGTTCGAGCTGACCTGCTGCACTTTCTGGACGAAATCGGCGCGCTGTTCGTGCAGCTGGTTCATCGTCATTCCCGCGGCCACCGAGCGCAGCGCGTCGACGAACTTGCCTTCGACCAGGTCTTTCAGTGCTTCGGGGTTCATTGTCCGCAGCCCCAGCGTTTGCGCGGCCATGCCGATCGCGCCCGCATCGGGGCGGACGCGGACGTAAAATTCGGCCTTCACGTCGATGCGGAGGCGATCGAGCGTGATCAACGCGTCGACATTCTTGCGTTCGACCGCGAGCCGCACGGTGTTCATGTTCACCGGCATCGTTTCGTGCAGCACGGGAAGAACCAGCGCGCCGCCGTTCATGATCACGCGTTCGCCGCGAAATCCGGTGCGGACAAAGGCAATTTCCTTGGTCGCGCGGTGATAAAGCCGCGTGACGATCAGTCCCAGAATAAGCAGCGCGGCAAGCCCGATGCCCGCGTAAATAGCAATTTCAATCATGAACCCACCCGTTGCTGTCGATTCGCGCTCCCATCATTGGAAGCCCCGCGACGGATATTAGGGTCAGTCGAGCTTGGGTAAATAGAAATCGCCGCGGGTAAAGGCTTTGAAGATATCGCCCTCGCGTTTTACCAGCAGCACGCTCTCGCCGGTCTGGAAAATCTGGTCCGTGCTGTCGGGTTCGACCATGATCTGATGCGGCTGGCCGTGCATATCGGTGACGCGGGCGCGGGCGGGATGGCCGACGCGCGCGGTACCGATGCTGATTTCGGCAAAGCGTCCGATCAGCTCGTCGCGTTCGATCGCGGTGGTTTCGATCCCCGGCAGAACCCGCGCAACCACCCGGCTCGCCGCGCCGGTCACCGGCAGCGCGGCGACGCCGGTCAGCGGCACCATCAGCAGATTGGCGCCCGGCCCGCCGGTCAGCCCGGTCATCAACTGTTGCAGCCCTAGCCCCAGCGCGCCGAACAACGCCAGAAAGATAACCAGCCACATCAGAAACGGCACGCGGCCGATCCCGGCCCAAGCCAGCAGCGTGTCGGCGATGCCCGCGTCGCCATCGGCATCGATATCGCCGTCCGCGTCAACGTCGCCTGCCAGCCCCACCACCTGCACGGCGCCGATCAGCAGCATCAGCAACAGCGCGGCGCTGAAGACGACATTTTCGGGGGCGAGCAGCTGATCGAACATTGGCATCTGTGTGGCCGCCGGAGCACGGCTTGGCAAGAACGCTATCCGTTCGGCGCGCTGTCGTCGATGCCCTGATACTTCAGCTGCAGATAGCGTTCGCGCGTCGCCAGCTTGTCGAGTTCGCCCGCCGCCAGGCTCCGCGCGGCGCTGCCGATTTCGGCTTCCAGCATCTTCAGCCCGCCGACGAGCGTCTCATCGGGGGTGCGCCCCGCATGCGCCTCGCCGCGCAGCCCCGCGGGGATGCGCTGATAGCCCGCGACCAGTTCGGGTAGATCCTCGCCGACCAGCTTGCGGATGTTCGCCGCCGCGGGTTCGCCGGGGTCGAGCGTCTGAAGCTGCGGCGCGAGCAGGTCGAGCTGCACCCCGATGCCGTCGACCAGCGTCCGCGCCGGGGCGGGCAGCATCGGGCGCTGCGCCTCCAGCCAGATTTCGGTGCGCCCGGCGAGCTGCTTGAGATCGGTCTTGGGCAGGTCGGCCTGGCGGGGTTCGGGAAAGGGCGAGCGTCCGAACAGCACCGCGACCCCGATCAGCAGCACGAACAGCGCCAGCAGCCCGGTGAACCCCAGCGGCTGGATCAGCGCCCCGAACAGCGCCGCGCCGATCAGCACGACACCCGCTGCGACGAGCACCCGGCCCAGCTTTTTATAGAGATGCTGGCGGCGCAGCGCGACGCTCTTGGTGCCGATCGGGCGGCGGCGTTCGCGCGACCGTTCGATCGCCCCTTCCGCCGACAGCCGGATCTTGTCGACCTCGCTCATGCTCATGCCTTAGCCTTCGAGCGACGCGAGCGGGCTTTCGCCGCCGCCGACGCTCGCCTGCGCCTGGCTCGCACCCTCGGCGCGCGCGATATAGCCCTTCGACTTCGCGACCTCGCCCTCCAGCGTCGTCACCGTCGTCTTCATGCTGTCGAGCGCCTTCAGCTTGAACGTGTCGATCGCGTCCATCGTGTCATAAATGTTCTGGAACGCGCGTTGCAGCGTCTCCATCGGGATCGTGCTCGACGCCGCCTGTTCGTGGATGCGCGCGGTATTGTCCTTCAGCATCTTCGACGTGCCGTCGATGATGTTCGCGGTGGTGGTGTTGAGCGCGGTGATCTGTTCGAGCACCAGCTTCTGGTTCGTCATCGCCTGCGCCACGGTGATCGCGGTCTTCAGCGCGCCGACGGTGGTGGTGCTGGCGCGGTCGACGCCCTTCACCAGCTCGACGTTGTTCTTCTTGACCAGGTCGAGCGCCAGATAGCCCTGCACCGTCACCGCCATTTGCGTCAGCAAATCCTGCGTCCGCTGCCGCGCATAGAACAGCGCATTTTCGCGCAGCACCTTGGCTTTCGCCGGATCGACGCCGTCGAGTTCGGCGGCCTTGTCCTCGAGCTTGCGGTCGAGCGTCTGGGCGATGTGGACCATCTGCTCCAGCTTGCCCATCGCCTCCCACAATTTCCGCCGCTCGACGTCGATCGCGGCATTGTCCATCAACAGCTCGTCCTTGCCGTTCGCGAGCGCGGTGAGCACGCCCGAGATGTGCGACTGGGCGCTGCGATATTTGGCGAAATAATTGGTGACGCTGCTGCCGAAAATCTTGTCGAGAAAACCGCGCTTCGACATCAGCTTGCCGTTCGCCGACGGATCGAGCCGCTCGACGGTGTTGCGCAGTTCGATGAGGTTCATGCCGATGTCGCTGTCGCGGTCCATCGCCTTGATCGGGCGGTCGAGGAAGCGGTTCGACTGGTTCGCCGCCTCCAGCATTTCCTTGCGGCCCATGTTGGTGATCTGGTCGACCTTCTGGCCAAAGGCAGGCGAGTTGACGTCCTGCGCGACCAGATCGTCGATAAAGCCGTCGACGCGTTCCTCCAGCTTCGATTTCTGCTCGCCCGACAGTGGCACCAGCCCCGCGGCCTTTTCGGGCGATACCGTCGGAACGGGGTCGGGCGGAGTCAGCTTCAACTCGTCGGTTGCGGTTGCCGTCGCGGTCTGCTCGCTCATTCGTCTTCCTTCCAGCCCCCAAAGGTCCAATACGGGTCTGCCCAGCCTATATGGCATGCAGCACTGTGTTATTCAAGCATTACACTTGATCGGCGCGGTTCAATGCCGGCGCAATCCACGCCGACAGGATCAGCTGCGCCATGTGATAGACCAGGATCGGGACCAGCACCATGCCGGCGATTGCGGGCGGAAACAGCGTCGCCGCCAGCGGCGCACCGACCGCGATGCTCTTTTGCGCGCCCGCGAACAACAGGGTGATGCGGTCGGGCCGCGCGAGCCGCAGCAGCGCGCCGAACGCCCAAGCGCCGCCGAACGACAATGCCAGCAGCGCCGCCACCGCGCCCGACACGATCGCAATCTCGCGCCCGTCGAGCTGGTCCCAAATGCCTGCGACCACCGCGGCGGAAAAGGCGACATAGACCGCGACGGCGATCGCGGTGCGGTCCATCGCGGTGGTCAGCCCCTTGTGCGCCAGCACCCACGGCCGCAGCCAGCGCTGTGCCAGCTGCCCGGCGACGAACGGCAGCAACAAGATGGCAACGATACGCAGCGCCGCGGCGCCGCTGATTTCGCCCGCGCTGCCCGCAAGCGCCGCGAACAGAAGCGGCGAGGCGATGACGCCGGTCAGGTTGAGCAGCGCCGCGGCGACAACGCTGGCGGCGACATTGCCGCCCGCCATCGAACTCGCCGCGGTCGCTGACTGGACGGTCGAGGGCAGAATGCCAAGAAACAGAAACCCCAGCGCGAGCGCCCCGGGCAGGAAGGGTGCGGTGACGAGCTGCGCGCCAAGGCCGAGCAGCGCCATGAGGCCGAAACAGAAAGCGAGCGCGCTACCCTGCAATTTCCAGTTACGAATGCCATGCAGCACCTCGTCCCGCGGCAGGCGCACACCGTTCAGGAAAAACAGCAAGATGATCGCCGCGGTCGACACCCCCTGCGCGACCGGCACCGCCGCCCCCCGCACCGGCAGCAGGCTGGCGAGCAGCGTCGTGGCCAGCAGGATGGGGACAAAGCGGTCGGGGAAGATGCGCGCCAGCATGGGAAGGGCGATGGCGGGGTGAGGGCGGTTTGGCAAGCCGATGATCCTCCACGTGGCGGAGTCATGGGGAGGTGGCAGCACGAAGCGCTGACGGAGGGGCGATGGCACCGCGTTACCACGCGACCGCGGCATTAGTGCACGCGGAGACGCGGAGGGAGATTCCCAGAACCGTTTGCCCTGAGCTTGTCGAAGGGCTGTCCTTTCTTTTCGACGCCTGAGAAAGAACAGTGCTTCGACAAGCTCAGCACGAACGGAAAATGAGAAAGTTGCTCCGCGCCTCCGCGCCTCCGCGTGACCCAAAGAAATCTCTGTTTCCTTCGTGTCTCTGCGCGATTTTCGTCATCAAGGCTGGCGATGATCGCCACGCCCGCTAAACCCACCCTATGAACCTCCTCATCCTCGCCGCGCTCCCCGAAGAAGCCGACGCGCTGTTTCCGAAAACCGGCACGTCCGACCTTGCCCCAATCCCTCTCCGCCGCCTCACCGCCCACGGCCATGATCTCACCATCGCGACCTGCGGTCTTGGCAAGGTCAATGCCGCGCTCGCCGTTGGCCTGCTCGGCCCGGCTGCCGATCGGATCCTGATGACCGGCACCTGCGGCGCGCTCGGTGCCGCACCCGGCGCCCACTGGATCGCCGAGGCCGTGCAACATGATTATGGCGCCGCCCAACCCGGGACCTTCCGCCGCTACCGCGCGGGCGACTGGCCGATGGGCGAGCCGGGAGAAGCCCATTTCACCGCGATGCCCGACCCCGGCCTCGGCGTGCCCCACGCGCGGATCGCCAGCGGCGACAGCTTCGTCGCTTGCCCCGCTGCCGCCGCCGACCTCAAATCGCTCGGCGCAACGCTCGTCGATATGGAGGTCGGCGCGGCCGCGCAGGCCGCGGCGCGGCTGGGCAAGCCCTGGGCAGCGATCAAGGCGGTAACCGACGACGCCAATGACGCGAGCGGCGGCGATTTCCAGGCAAACCTGCGCCGCGCCGCGCGATTGGCGGCGGCCGAGGTCGAGCGGCTGGTGGCGATGCTGTAACGGTCAGCTAGCGATCACAACTAGCCGTCGCCCCCGCGAAGGCGGGGGC
>JAFAGN010000075.1 GCA_023422695.1 Pseudomonadota bacterium | reverse complement strand
GCGCCCTTCGACAAGCTTAGGGCTACGGTCGAGATGACCCGCGCAGTCCTACGCTCCCGCCGCCCCTTCGGCTTCCTCCCGAGCCAGCTTCGCCGCGCGCCGCCGTTCGCGCAGCGTTTCCAGCACGCTCGCCGCCTGCCGCCCGCCGCCCGCGATGAAGCGATGGTCCATTCCGGCGGTCAGATCGCCTTCGCTGATCTGCGCGTGCAGGCGCTCGGCATCGAGGTGGCGCAGCGCCTGTTCGACATCGGCGATCTCGTCGGCACCGACATCGATATGCTCCAGCGCCAGCAGCCCAAGCGCGATCGAGCTTTCAAAGGTTTCGCGCACCGCGCCGTCAGCCCCTGCGCCGTCGATCGCCATCAACTGACGCCGGTCGAATACCCGGGTCAGGATCTTGGCCTTGGGAAATGCCGCCACGATCGGCGCCAGCACCGCGGCGTCGAAACTGCGGTCGTCGGTGCAGAAGATGATCAGCCGCGCATGTTCGGCATCGGCGCGGCGCAGCACATCGACCTTCAGCCCGTCGCCGTAATAGACCTTGGTGTTATATCGCCCCGACGTCTCGATCTGGCTCGGCTTCTTGTCGATCAGCGTCACCGAACAATCGACTGCGTTGAGCATCTGCGTCACGATTTGCCCGAACCGGCCATAGCCGACGACGATCGCAGACCCGCGCGGCGCATGTGCGGGATCGTCGAGATCGGCGGCGACGCTTTCGGGCGCGAACTCCAGGTTGCGCGCGAACAGCATCAGGAATGGCGTCGATACCATCGACAGCGTGACGACGGCGCTGAACAGGCTGGCGGCTTCGGGCGCGATCAGCTGTGCCTCGGTCGCCTGGGTGAACAGCAGAAAGCCGAATTCGCCGCCCTGGCTGAGCAACAGCCCCAGCCCCAGCGCGACGCTCCACGGCTTGCCGAACAACCGCACGATGACGGTCAGCACCGCCACCTTGACCGCGACCAGCCCCGCAGCAAGCGCCACAACGCGCAGCGGATCGTCGCGAATGACATTGAGGTCGAGCACCATGCCGACGGCGAGGAAGAACAGCCCGAGCAGAACGAGACGGAACGGTTCGACGTCGGCTTCAATCTCGTGCCGGTATGGCGAATCGGCCAGCATCACGCCCGCGATGAACGCCCCCAGCGCGGTCGACAGATGCAGGCTGTGCATGAACGCCGCACTGGCGAGCACAACGAGCAGCCCGACGACGACGAACAGCTCGCGCTCGCCATAGCGGCCAATGATGCGCAGCAATGGGTTCACGACAAAGCGACCAGCGAGGACGAGCACGACGATCGCAAGGACGGTATAGAGCGCCATCTGCCACCCTGGCGGCGCCGACGGATCGGCGGGCGCCCGCGACAGCACCGCGATGATCGTGATCATCGGCACGATCGCCAGATCCTGAAACAACAGGACCGAAAAAGCCTTTTCGCCGAATGGGGAATTGATCCGACCCGAGCTTTTCAGCCCCGGCAGCACCTGCGCCGTCGACGACAGCGCCAGCGGCAACCCGAGCGCGAGTGCCGCTTGCCAGCTGAACCCCAGCGTCAACAGGATCAGCGCGCTGAGCACCAATCCGGTGACGACGACCTGCGCCAGCCCCAGCCCGAAAATCGCCCGCCGCATGTCCCACAGCCGCCGCGGATGCAGCTCGAGCCCGACGAGGAACAACAGGAAGGCGATGCCGATCTCGGCAAACGCCAGCTTCGATTCGCCGCCGCCGACGAGGCCAAGACCATAGGGACCGACCAGCGACCCGGCGATCAGATACCCCAATACAGCACCCAGCCCGAGACGGCGGAACAGCAGCACGAACAGCGTCGCAACGCCGAGCAGGATCGCGCCTTCGAGCAATGCGGTATCGGTCACCTTTTCCGCCGCCACTTCGGTTGCCACTGCGGTCAGCGTCAGCCGGCTCATACCGGCGCACCCTGTTTTTCGAGCGCCAAAATCGCAGCGTCGAACGGCAGCAGGATCGCGCCCTGCCGCGCCGGATAGTCGCGCGCCGGAGCGAGCAGGTCGAACCCCGGCCAGTCGGGTGCGTCGCCGGTTCCGGCAAACCAACCGGCAATCGCTTCGCGCGCGCTGCGGATATCCTCGCGGGTGCGTCCCGCGACGTGCCGCGCGAGCAGCGTTGCAGCCGCCTGTCCCAGTGCGCAAGCCTCGACATGCATACCGATGCTGGTCACCCGTCCCACCTCATCGGCATCGAGGTCGAGCAGGATGCGACTGCCGCACAGCGGCGCACGCGCGGTGGCGCGATAGCGCGCGTCGGGATTGGGCAAATGGTCGGCGGTCGCCACCGCCAGCGCCAAAATGTCGCGGTTGTACAGCGGCGCGCTCATGGGGTCGGCGCGTCGGTTTTGGCCTCGGCCTCGCGCGCCTCGGCGCGGCGCTCGGCGATCACCTTGCTCAGCGCCTGGCTGGTCGCATTGAGCGCGGGATAAGTACGGCTGTCCGTCATCCAGGCGGGACGCTGCGCATTGCCGTAACCAATGTCGTAGAGCAGCGTCAGCCCCATGAAACCGAGCGCCGCGATCATCAGCCCCTTCACCGCGCCGAACCCGGCGCCCAAGCCGCGGTCGAAGCCGCCGACCAGCGACGCGCGGCTGCGCTGCCCCATCGCGCGCGACCCCCATTTGGCAAAGGCAAAAACGCCGCCGAACAGCAAGACGAATGCCAGCATCGCCGCACCGCCGTCGCTACCGACCCAGCCGGTGAGCAGGTCGGTGACCGCGGGATGAAAGAAACGCACCGCCGCGATCGCCAGCACCCAGGCGAGCAGCGTCGTCACCTCCTGTACCAGGCCGCGCGAAAAACCGAGCACCGCGCTGCCGCCGACCAGCGTCAGTACGAGGATATCCAGAGCTGTCAGACTTGCCATGTCGCGATCAGATAGGGAGACATAAAAATAAACCGTTCGTGCTGAGCTTGTCGAAGCACCGTCCTTTTCTCCTTCGAGAAGAAAGAACAGCCCTTCGACAAACTCAGGGCGAACGGAAAAAGATGGCGCGCGATGATCTAGTCACGGCCCAGCATCAGGTCAACGAGTTCGCCGAGCCGTTCGAAACCGGTCACCGAAATCCCGCCAACCGGCTTCATCCCCTTTGGCCCCCAGCCGCGCGAAAAACCCAGCTTTGCCGCCTCGCGCAGCCGCAAACCGTCGTGCGACACCTGCCGCACCTCGCCCGACAGCGACAATTCGCCGAACACGATCGCATCGGCGGGCACCGGCCGCTCGCTGAACGCCGAAATCAGCGCCGCGGCAACCGCCAGATCGGCGGCGGGATCGGTCAGCCGATAACCGCCCGCGATGTTGAGATAGACTTCGGCGCCGCCCATCGCGAGCCCGCATCGCGCCTCGAGCACCGCGAGCACCATCGCCAGTCGCCCGCTGTCCCAGCCGACGACGGCGCGGCGCGGCGTCGCGCCGCTCGCCAGCCGGACGGTCAGCGCCTGCACTTCGACGAGCACCGGGCGGGTGCCTTCGAGCGCAGGAAACACCACCGAACCCGGCACGTCGCGGCTGCGGTCGGTCAGGAACAGGCTCGACGGATTGGCAACTTCCCCCAGCCCGGCCTCGCCCATCGCGAACACGCCGATCTCGTCGGTGCCGCCGAAGCGGTTCTTCACCGCGCGCAGGATGCGGTACTGGTGGCTGCGCTCGCCCTCGAACGCCAGCACGGTGTCGACCATATGTTCCAGCACGCGCGGACCGGCGATCGTGCCGTCCTTGGTGACATGCCCGACCAGCACGATCGCGGCGTCACTGTCCTTGGCGTAGCGGATCAGTTCCTGCGCCGACGCACGCACCTGGCTCACCGTCCCCGGCGCGCTGTCGATCAGGTCGCTGTGCATCGTCTGGATCGAATCGATGACGACAAAATCGGCGGTCTGCCGGTCAAGCGTCGCCAATATGTCGCGCACTGATGTGGCGCTGGCCAGTGCAACTGGCGCATCGCCCAACCCCAGCCGTTGCGCGCGCAGCCGCACCTGCGCCGCCGCTTCCTCGCCGCTGATATAGACGACCGACTTGCCCGCTTGCGCCAGCCGTCCCGCCGCCTGGAGCAGCAGGGTCGACTTGCCGATCCCGGGGTCGCCGCCAATCAGCGTCGCCGACCCCGCCACGAAACCGCCGCCCAGCGCGCGGTCGAACTCGGCGATCCCGCACAGCATTCGTTCGGGCATCTTGCTCTCGGCATTCAGCGTTTCGAGCGCGATCGTCCGCCCGCCTTTGCTGAGGTCATGCTTCGCCGAAAAGACGGTTTCGCTCGCTTCCTCGACCAGCGTGTTCCACTCGCCGCAATCGGCGCATTGCCCCTGCCAGCGATAGGTGGCGGAGCCGCAATTCTGGCAGACATATTGACGTTTCGCTTTGGCCATCATGGCTTCGCTTAACGGGAACAAAGAACGAACGCTAGAAGATAATAATATCGTCATTGCGAGCGAAGCGAAGCAATCCAGGGCGGTTTACGCAACTCTGGATTGCTTCGCTTCGCTCGCAATGACGAGGAAAGGGTTATAGGGGATCGCCAGCACCCGAATCACCGTCCCACAGGAAAGCGCCGCGCCATGAAATTCTTCGCCGACACCGCCGAAATCGCCGACATCCAGGAACTCGCCGCGACCGGCCTGCTCGACGGGGTCACCACCAACCCGTCGCTGATCGCGAAGTCGGGGCGCGATTTCAAGGAAGTGACCCGCGAGATCTGCGCGCTGACCAACGGCCCGGTGTCGGCCGAAGTCGTCGCGCTCGATCATGACACGATGATGAAAGAGGCGGAAATCCTCCGCAAGATCGCCGACAATGTCTGCATCAAGGTGCCGCTGACGATTGACGGGCTGAAGACCTGCAAGGCGCTGACCAGCGACGGCACGATGGTCAATGTCACGCTCTGCTTTTCGGCGGCACAGGCGCTGCTCGCCGCCAAGGCCGGTGCGACCTTTGTCTCGCCCTTCGTCGGTCGCCACGACGACAATGGCTTCGACGGCATGCAGCTGATCTCCGACATCCGGCTGATCTACGACAATTACGGCTATGAGACCGAAATCCTGGTCGCCAGCGTGCGCCACGGCATCCATGTCCTCGAGGCCGCAAAGATCGGCGCCGACGTGATGACCGCGCCGCCGTCGGTCATCAAGGGACTGTTCAAGCATATCCTGACCGAAAAGGGCATCGAGGGCTTCCTGGCGGATTGGGCAAAGACCGGCCAGTCGATTTAAACCCGTCGCCCCCGCGAAGGCGGGGGC
>JAFAGN010000074.1 GCA_023422695.1 Pseudomonadota bacterium | reverse complement strand
GCCCCCGCCTTCGCGGGGGCGACGGGTTTTACTTCGCGGCTTCCTTGTCCACCGCAGCCTGCACGCTTTTGTAAAATGCCTCACGCGCCGCGCCGACGCCTTCGGGATCGGTCGCCGTCGGCCAGTTGCCGTTCGACGCGATCACCAGCTTGCGCTTGGGATCAATGAAAATCCCCTGCCCGAAAATCCCCTGCGCCGCGAAGCTGCCATCGTCGTTCGTCCACCACTGATAGCCATAGCCGCGACCTGGAATATCGATGCCCGCCTGCTTGGTCGTTGCCGACTCGAACCAGTCGTCAGGAACGACTTTCGCTCCCCCGGCCACACCGCCATTCAAAACGAACTGCCCAAGCCGCGCATAATCGCGCAGACTCGCCGATATGCAGCACCCGCTGATTTCATGTCCGGTGGCACCCAGCATCCAGATGGCATCCTGCTCCATGCCAAAAGGCTTCCACACCTTCTCGGACAGATAGGCGGACAGCGTCTTGCCCGTGGCGCTCGACACCAGAACCCCGATCAGGTTCGTTTCGCCGGTGCTGTAAAGCCACTTCGAACCTGCCGGAACGTCGCGCGGCAAGGTTTTCATATAGCTGACGGTAATGTCTTCGCCAGCTACGGGCTTTTGCAGATTGAACAGCGCGACGTCGGATTTCGGATCGGTATAATCCTCATTCCATTTCACCCCCGACGTCATCGTCAGCAACTGGCGAACCGACACATCGTCATAGGCTGACCCCCTCAGCCCTGGGATGTACGTCGTCACCTTGTCGTCGAGGCTCTTGATATAGCCGTCCTTCACCGCCGCACCGACAAGCGTCGAGGTAAAGCTTTTGGCGACCGAAAAGCTGGTCCAGCGCCCCTCGGGGCCATAGCCAAGCGCGTATTTTTCCAGCCGTATCTTGCCATCCTGGGCGATGATCAGGCCGGCGTTGCGCTGCTTCGCCATATGCGCATCGACATCGATCCCGACGTCGAGCGGCGCCCCCTGTGGCAACGGATAGAGTTTGCCGCCCGCTTCGACGGTGTTGAACACGACCTTCCGCATCGTTTCGAGGGTACGAAAGGCGGCATCGCGTTGATCTTGGGTCCAGAACAGCACATTCATATCCTTTGGCAGCGTGTCGGTGGTTTGGGCGTATGCGGGTGTCGTCCCGGCGGCCCCGGCGGCGCACCAAAGCACCGCTGCCAGATATCGTCGCATGAATCCTTCTCCCCTGTTTTCAGGCTATCTTTTCAAGCGTGACTTGCGCGACGTCGATGCCGCCGCCGCGAAAGCCGCCTTCACAATATTGCAGATAATAACGCCAGAGCCGCACGAAACGCGCGTCAAAACCAGTCGGCAGCTGCTCCGCCGCTGCCGCCGCATCGAACCGCTCGCGCCACTGGCGCAGCGTTTCGGCATAATCCTCGCCAAAGTGGTGAACGTCGCGCCATGCCAGCCCGCGTTCTTCGGCGAGCGCACGAAACCGGCTTTCCGAAATCAGGCAGCCGCCCGGAAAAATATAGGCCTGGATGAAGTCGCTGCTCGCGGCGTAGCGCTCGAACAGCGCATCGTTGATCAGAATATACTGGATCGCCGCCTTGCCGCCCGGACGCAGCAACCGCGCGATGGCGTCGAGATAGGCCGGCCAATAGGCCTGCCCCACCGCTTCGACCATCTCGACGCTGGCGATTGCGTCATACGGCCCTTGCGCGTCGCGATAATCGCAAAGCTCGATCCGCGAGCGACCCGACAGATCCACCGCCGCGAGCCGTGCATCGGCGACCTCGGCCTGCGACGGCGACAGGGTGATGCCGGTGTAGATGACATCGTGCCGTTCCACCGCGCGTTCGGCGAGCGCGCCCCAGCCGCAGCCGATCTCCAGCAACCGGCTGCCCGACCGCAGATCGAGGCGGTCGAGAATCGCGTCGACCTTCCCCGTTTGCGCATCTTCCAGCGATTGGGCAGGATCGGCAAACAGCGCGCTCGAATAGTTCATCGCATGATCGAGCCACAGGCGATAGAAATCATTGCCCAAATCATAATGGGCGTGGATGTTTCGTTTGGCACCGCGGCGATCGTTGCGGTTGAGCACATGGGCGAGTTTGTTGAACCAGCGCAACGGACCGCGCGCGCGCGCGACGTTCCCGAGCGACTCGCCGTTGCGCATGAACAGGTCGAACAGCGGCACCGGATCGGGCGAAGTCCATTCGCCCGCGTCCCAGGCGCGATACCAACCGACCGAGCCCGACATCGCGAGCCGCGCCAGCGCCGCCCAGCTGTGCAGATGAACGACCGCCGCCGGCCCCTTCCCGCGGCCGCCGAGCAAACGGACGGTGCCGTCGGGGGCATGCGCTTCGATGGTGCCGAGCGTCAGGCCGACGTCGATCCGGTCGAGCAAGCGATGAAACAGCGCCGCGGGCGCATGCGCCAGCAATCGCGCCAAAAAGCCTCCGCTGCTGTATGCGCGGTCGGCGCGGAGCAATTGCTTGCCGCGGCGCGGGCTGACATGCGTGTTCATAGCGCCTTCCTGCCCCAAAGTCGGGCGCCTGACAATCAGTTGCCGCGCGCTTTCATGACGTCATACGCCGCCAGCGCGCGTTCGCGCGCTTCGCGGTGGCCGATGATCTTGGCAGGGTAGATCGGCGGGCGCTGTCCAAAGCTTTCCGGGTCGTGGACCGCCGGTTCGGTCAGTTCGGCCAGTTCGGGCACCCACTCGCGAATATAGCCAGCAGCATCGAATTTCTCGGACTGGGTCAGCGGCGCCATGATGCGGGGAAACATGTTGCTGTCGACACCGCTGCCCGCGACCCACTGCCAGTTGACCGCGTTCGACGCATAGTCGGCATCGACCAGCGTGTCCCAGAACCATTGCTCACCCTGCCGCCAATCGATCAGCAGATGCTTGATCAGGAAACTCGCGGCAATCATCCGCACCCGGTTGTGCATCCACCCGGTCGCCCACAGCTGCCGCATCCCGGCGTCGACGATCGGATAGCCCGTGCGGCCCTGCTGCCAGGCGGCCAGATCAGCCTCGGCCTCTTTACCGCTGCGCCACGGCAAATCGTCGTCGAAGGCCGCCCGCGCGCTGCGGGCACCATAGTCCGGAAACTGCAGGATGATATTTTGCGCATAGTCGCGCCAACCGATCTCGCCCAGAAACACGTCGACCGAACCGCCCGCGGTGGCGGTCCCGTGCCAGATGGCCGCGGGCGAGATTTCACCGAAATGCAGGTGCGGCGACAGGCGTGAACTACCCTCCTGCGAGGGAAGGTTGCGCCGCTGGTCATAGTGCGCGGCAATGTCCGCAAAATCCGCAACCCGGTCGTGCGCGCCCGCCTCGCCCGGCGTCCACTCGGTCACGAAGCCCGCCGCCCAATCGGGTTTCGTCGGCAGCAACTCCCAGTCGGTCAACCGGTCCGACGTCGGCCAATGCTCGGGCGCCGGAATCGCCGAAGGTGGCGCCACCGGCCTCGCGGGTGGCGTATGATCCTTCAGCGCCCGCCAAAAGGGCGTGTAGATCTTGTAAGGTGTGCCGCCCCCGGTCGTCAGCGACCCGGGCGGCAGCAGGTAATTGCCGTCATGACAGGCCAGATCGAGCCGCTTCGCCACCGCCTTTTCGGCATTGCGCCACCATGGCTCGTAGTGTCGCAGGCAATGAGCCCGGCCAGCACCAGTTTCTTCCGCAATCCTGGCCAGTTGATCGTCGCACCCACCGCGCCGTAGGATCAGCCGCGATCCCCTCTCGCGCAAGCTGGCGTCGAGACTGTTGAGGCTATGGTGCAACCACCAGCGCGACGCGGCGCCCATGCGTCGATGCTTGGGTGTCTCGTCGTCGAGGATGAACACCGGGATCACCGGCCCTTCGGCGGCTGCCGCCACGAGCGCCGCCTGATCCGACAGGCGCAGGTCGCGGCGAAGCCACAGGATGACCGGCGCGGTCATTCGGCGTGGGTGGCGGTGTCGGGCGCGGTCAGCCGGACCTGAAAACGATCCTGCGACAGGGGGTGCATGAAGCGCTGGTCGCGCAACAGGATCGCGTCACCATCCTTTTGCGCCACCGGCATCCGCGCCCAGAACAGAAACGCCCGCGCATCAGGATCACCCATCAGCCATGTTTTCAGGCGCGGATCGTCCATCCCGGTCGGCAAACCGCTGATGTCCAGACTTCCCCCCACGCCCGGCGTAAAAGTGCCGCTGCCATATCGCTCCGTGGTGCGCCAGAAAATGTCGCGTTGCCAAAAGGCCAGCGGCGGCGGGCTAGCGACGACCAGTGCGTCACGGTGGCCGCCCGCCGCCAGTGCGTCAGCGGTCGTGCGTTCCGCTGCGCCGGTGATCAATCCGTTGGCGAAGATATAGGCGCATACCGCGGTGAAACCGATCCACGCGGGGCGCTGCCAATCGCGTGCACCCGCACGTTCGCGGCGCAGCGACAGCCAGATCGACATGCCAAGCGCGATCCATATCCACAGGTCGATGATGAAGATAGTGTCGCCATAATACCATTGCGACGAAAAGGGTTCGAGCAGGCGGATGCCGTAATTGTTCAGCCAGTCGAGCGCCGGGTGGCTCAAGCAACCGATGTACGCGAGCGCAAGCAGCCAGCCCCTGTCGATCGGCAGCCGTCCCGCGGGGCGCTTGCCACGCTTCGTCTGCCAGTGATCGAACGCCAGCATCGCCGCCCACAACAGGATCGGCAGGACCAGCAGCGCGATCGGGCCGTGCGTAATCCCGCGCCGAGAGCCGAGATGCTGGACGCCGTCGAGCCACGCCAGGCACGCCGCGTCGATATCGGGCAGGTTCGCTGCCAGGATCAGCGTCGGGATCGCCAGCCCGGTTTTCTTCTTGAGGCCCATTTGGCCGATCAGCGCGCCGACCAGGCTATGCGTAAGATTGTCCATCGCTGCTTGGTGGCGTGGTTCAGCCCGCTTTGCAATGCGCTAAGCGGACTGGTTCATCCTCAGCATGGCGCGGACCCAAGGCACCGGGGTTAAAGGTCGGGGCCACCTTCGGTGACGGTCCACGTCTGCCCTTTTTTGAGAAGGCTCTGCAGATCGGCGGTCTTGCCTTCGGCTGCCGCGGCATTCTGGCGCCAGACATCGGCTTCAAAAGTCGGGCGCGGATCGTCGTAGAGGACGCCGAGCGCCATCGGAAACTCGCCGAAACGCATTTCGACCAGCATATGCGCTACGCTGCGATTGGTGACGTCGTGGACGATCACCCCCGCGGCCTGCCAATCACCATCGACCACGTCGACGGTCTTGAGGTGCAAGGCCTCGGCATCAAGCGCGATACCCTTGGTCCCCTTGGCGTACAGCATCGGTTCGCCCTGCTTCAGCCACAGCTGACGATCCTCGGCCCCCTTGGGCGCCGCGAAATCCTCGAAAACGTCTTTATTATAGACGATACAGTTCTGGAAAATCTCGATAAAGGCGGCACCCTTGTGCGCATGCGCGGCCTTCAGGACGTTCGGCAGCTCCTTCGACACGTCGAACCCGCGTGCGACAAATCGCGCTCCGGCCCCCAGCGCGAACGCCGCGGGCTGCGCGGGCCGATCGACCGAACCATAGGGCGTCGACGGGCTGGTCGTCCCGACGCGGCTGGTCGGCGAATATTGCCCCTTGGTCAGCCCGTAAATCTCGTTGTTGAACAACATGATCTGGCAATCGAGATTGCGGCGGATCAGGTGCATCGTGTGGTTGCCGCCGATCGACAGCCCGTCGCCGTCGCCGGTAACGATCCACACATCGAGGTTCGGATTGGCGAGCTTCAACCCCGTCGCAAAGGCCGGCGCACGGCCGTGGATCGTGTGGAAGCCATAGGTCTCCATATAATAGGGAAAGCGCGACGAGCAGCCGATGCCGCTAATAAACACGGTGTTTTCGGGCGCGGTGCCGATCTCGGGCATGGTGCGCTGCACTGCCTTCAGGATCGCATAGTCGCCGCAGCCGGGGCACCAGCGTACTTCCTGATCGGTTTCCCAGTCCTTCAGCGTCGTGGCGCGGGTGATCGGAGTAACCTGGTTCACTTCAATGCCTCCTCGATGGCGGCTTCGATTTCGGCGATGGTGAACGGCTGGCCCGACACCTTGTTCACCGGCTTCGCATCGACCAGATATTGGTCGCGCAGCACCGTCTTGAGCTGGCCGGTGTTCATTTCGGGTACGATCACCTTGTCATAGCTCTTCAAAAGCTCGCCAAGATTCGCGGGCATCGGCCAGATATGACGGATATGGATATGGCTGACGTCCAAGCCCTCGGCGCGCTTGCGCCGCACCGCCTGATGGATCGGGCCAAAGGTCGAACCCCAACCGACGATCGCCAGCTTGCCACCCTCGGCGCCCAGCTCGACCACCTGATCAGGAACCTTGACGCCATCGACCTTGTCCTTGCGGATATCGGTCATCGCCTGATGGTTCGACGCTTCGTAATTGATGTGGCCGGTCCCCACTTCCTTCTCGATTCCGCCGATGCGGTGGAGCAGGCTGGGGGTGCCGGGCTTGACCCATGGACGCTTCAGCTTTTCGTCGCGGCCATAAGGCTTGAAGCCGCCCTCGGGCACCTCGGTCAGGAATTCCACTGGGAAGGCTTCGTAAGTCGCGAGATCAGGCACCGCCCAAGGTTCGGCGGCGTTGGCGATATAGCCGTCGGTGAGCAGCATCACCGGGGTCATGTATTGCACCGCAATTCGCACCGCCTCGACCGCGCATTCGAACGCATCGCCGGGCGAGCGCGCCGCGATCACCGGCATCGGCGCGTCGCCGTTGCGCCCATAAACCGCCTGATAGAGGTCCGATTGTTCGGTCTTGGTCGGCAGGCCCGTCGACGGGCCGCCGCGCTGCGAATTGACGATGACCAGCGGCAGCTCGGTCATGATCGCAAGGCCCATCGCCTCGCCCTTCAGCGCGATCCCCGGCCCCGACGAGCTGGTGACGCCGAGCGAACCGGCATAGCTGGCGCCGATCGCCGAACAGATCGCCGCGATCTCATCCTCGGCCTGGAACGTCGTGACGTCATATTCCTTGAGCCGCGACAAATGATGCAGGATCGCCGAAGCCGGGGTGATTGGATAGCCGCCGAAGAACATCGGTAGCTTCGCCAGCTGCGCCCCGGCGACGAGGCCGAGCGCGATACCCTCGGCGCCCGTCAGCGTGCGATAAAGCCCCGGCGCCACGGGCGCCGGATCGACATGATGCTGTTTAAGCGGTCCCGCCAATTCGGCGGTCTCGCCATAGGCATGGCCCGCGTTCAGCGCCGCGATGTTGGCGGCGGCCAGATCAGGCGCTTTGGCAAATTTGCCGTTCAGCCAGTCGACCAGCGGCTGGCGGTCGCGGTCGAACATCCACAGCGCGAGCCCGAGCGTCCACATATTCTTGCAGCGCAAGGCTTCCTTGTTGCCAAGCCCGAACGGCTTCACCGCGTCCATGGTCAGCTGGCTGATGTTGAGCTTGAGCAACTGCCACTTCGCCAGACTGCCGTCATCGAACGGGTTGGCAGCATATTTCGCCTTCGCGAGATTGCGGTCGTTGAACTCGCCCTCGTCGGCGATGATCAGCCCGCCCGGCTTCAATTGCGGGACGTTGGTCTTGAGCGCCGCCGGGTTCATCGCCACGAGCACGTCGGGCGCATCGCCCGCGGTCTCGATCGCCGACGACCCGAAATTGATCTGGAACGCCGATACGCCGAACAATGTGCCCTGCGGCGCGCGGATCTCCGCAGGGAAATCGGGGAAGGTCGCAAAGTCGTTGCCTGCGAGCGCCGAGGACAGGGTGAACTGCCCGCCGGTCAACTGCATCCCGTCGCCGCTGTCGCCTGCAAATCTGACTACCACTGCATCCGAAAGGGGGGACTGCCGCTTGTCGGCTTCGTCCACTACCGCTGTCGCCATTTTATCTTCTGCCTTGAATCTTGCGAACCTGTAACGCTGGCCTAGGCCTGTGGGCGCGATGCCGCAATTCAGAAAAAATTGTGCGCTGCAAACTTCAAACGTCCGAATGGGTTGCGAATTGCGATTGAATTATCCGCGGCGATGCCGAATAGCTGCGCAAACAACAGGCCGCACAAGCGGAATGAGGGGATGACAGGATGACCGACGGCACCACGCATTTTACGCGCCCTGACGTGGCGATGTTCCTCGCGTTTCTGAACGCGCAGGAAGGTCCGAAGATGGAAGATATGCCGCCCGAGGGCGCGCGAGAGATGTTCCGCGTCATGGCGCAGATGGCCGATGCTCCGCGCGGCGAGATTGCGAAGGTCGAAGATCGCACCATCCCCGGCCCCGCCGGTGAGATCCCCATCCGCATCTACGACAATCGTCCGGACCGCGAACCCGGCCCGGTGATGGTTTTTTACCACGGCGGCGGCTGGGTCATCGGCGACCTCGACACCCACGACGCCTATTGCGCCGAGGCGGCGCGCGTGCTCGACATCCCGGTGATCGCGGTCGACTATCGCCTTGCCCCCGAACATCCCTTTCCCGCTGCGCCGATCGATTGCGAGGCGGCGACGCGCTGGGTTGCCGATCATATCCCCTGTACCGGGCTGGTCCTGTCGGGCGAAAGCGCCGGGGGCAATTTGACCATCGCCACCGCGCTGACCCTTCGCGACAATCCTGCGTCCAAACCAGTCATCGCGATGCACCCGATCTACCCCGCAGTCACCACCCACGACGACTGGCAAAGCTATCGCGATTTCGGCGAGGGCCATCTACTGACGACGGGCAGCATGACCTATTTTGGCAATCACTACGCCGCCGATCCAACCGACTATCGCGCCGCGCCGCTCGATTTCCCGGCTGAAGGTCTGCCGCCGACACTGCTCACCACCGCGGGGCTCGACCCGCTGCGCGATCAGGGCCGCGCCTATGCGGCGAAGTTGATCGAGGCGGGTGTCCCGACGACGTACCGCGAGGGTCGCGGCACGATCCACGGCTATATCAATCTGGCGCAGGGCATCCCGAGCGCGAAGGAGGATATTCGCGGTGGCCTCACGGTCTTGAAAGCAATCATCGCCGAAGCTACCGGGGCGGCATGAACGATCTCAGCGCCCTTCCCTATCGCCCCTGCGCCGGGGTCATGCTCGCCAACCGCGACGGGCGCATCTTTGTCGGCCAGCGACTCGATACGTCGAGCGAGGCGTGGCAGATGCCGCAGGGCGGGATCGACGACGGCGAAGATGCCG
Source organism: Pseudomonadota bacterium (assembly GCA_023422695.1). Lineage (GTDB taxonomy): Bacteria > Pseudomonadota > Alphaproteobacteria > Sphingomonadales > Sphingomonadaceae > Sphingopyxis. The sequence continues at coordinate 34,267 of JAFAGN010000074.1, read as the reverse complement.
AGGAAGCGGCGATCCGCGAACTGGGCGAGGAAACCGGCGTCCATGGCGGGCTGGTCGAAATCATCGCGCGCAGCCGCGAGGAATATTTCTACGATCTGCCCGACGAACTGATCGGCAAGATGTGGGGCGGCAAATATCGCGGCCAGCGCCAGCACTGGTTCCTGATGCGCTTCATGGGCGAGGATAGCGACATCGACATCGCCACCAAGCATCAGGAGTTTCGCGCCTGGAAATGGGCCGAACTGCACGAGATCGAAAAGCTGATCGTTCCGTTCAAGCGCGTGCTTTATCGCGGGCTGATCGAGGAATTCGGCCCGCTCGTCTGATTGCGCAGCGCCAGCGCGGTACGAAAGACGTCAGCAAACATTGCGGGCGTCAGCCGCCCGGTGTTCGTGTTGTAGCGCGAGCAGTGATAGCTATCGACGAGGTAGCGTCCATCCCAGAGCCGGTGAACGGCGCCATGACCGAATGGGAAAGCGGCAAGGCGCGCGCCAGCCGCCCGCAGCACCGCATCATGCGCGATCCGTCCGAGCGCGATGATGACCCGGACATTGGGTAGCGCCGCAAGCTGTGCGTCGAAAAACGGGCGGCAATTCGCGATCTCCCCAGGCGTCGGCTTGTTCTGAGGTGGCAGACATTTGACGCTGTTGACGATGATCGCCCCGTCCAGGGTCAACCCGTCGTCGATCCGCGCATCATAGTCGCCCCGGTTCAAACCAAATTCGGTCAGCGTGGCGAACAGCAGGTCGCCGGCATAATCGCCGGTGAACGGTCGCCCGGTGCGGTTGGCGCCATGTTTGCCGGGAGCGAGCCCGGCTAGCACCAGCCACGCGTCGGGATCGCCGAACGCGTAAACCGGTGCATTCCACCAATCGGGGTATTCGGCGCGGCATTGCTTGCGAAAGGCGACCAGCCGCGGACAGCGCGGACAGTCGCGCGGCGGCTCGGTGCCAGGCAATGGACTGTCAATTTCCACATATCTGCGATACGCGCGGCACCATGAGCAATGCAATGCCGCTTCCGCTTTATGCCATTGGCCTCGGATCGAACCGGCGCCATGCGCGCTTCGGCGATCCGCGCGCGGTGCTCATGGCGGCGCTTGCGGCGCTCGAAAGCGACGACATCGAAGCGGTCGACGCCAGCCCGATCATCGCCAGCGCGCCGCTTGGCCCGTCGCGTCGCCGTTATGCCAATGCCGTCGCGCTCGTCGCCTCACCGCTCAGTCCGCCCGAGATGCTGGCACGGCTGCAAGCGATCGAGGCACGCTTTGGCCGCCGTATCGGGCAACGCTGGAGCGCGCGGACGCTCGACCTCGACATTTTGCTCTGGTCGGGCGGCACATGGTCGGAACCGGCGCTGACCATACCCCATCCTGCGATGGCGCAGCGCGATTTCGTCTTGGGTCCGCTGCGCGCGATCGTCCCCGACTGGCGCCATCCGCTGAGCGCCCACAGCGTCCGCCAACTCGCCGCACGCCTCGTGCGGGCAAAGCCGGTTGACCGCGCCGCCACACCGCACTAGGGCGACGGCTCGTTTTGAGCGCAGCACGACGCCGCGCCGGAATGGGCCCTTAGCTCAGTCGGTAGAGCAACTGACTTTTAATCAGTAGGTCGCTGGTTCGAACCCAGCAGGGCTCACCATAAATCAAGCACTTAGCGTTAATATGGTGAAGCGATCGGTTCGCTAGGTAACGCCCAAGGTAACAATCGATGCAATGGTCATACAGCTACCGCATCAGCCCGCCAACCAATCCCCGGGTGCACCTGCCAAGTATCGGCATACTGGCACAGCGCTTTCTGGAAGCCGTCATCTTTTGGAACCATGCCGAGTCGACCATTAAGCAGATCGTTCAGCTACTGCTGGGGCAGTCGGCAGTTAGCCTTGGCGTTGCATCCGAGATGGGAAACATTGCCCTTCAAAACGCGCTGAAGGTTGCTAGTCGGCAGGCGGAGCTTGACCACTTAGGCGACCACCTCAAGCACTTTTGCGAGGGCTTTGATCGGTTGCGCGAGTATCGCAATTTTTATGTGCACACTGCTTATGCAACGACAGTGCACGACGGCTTATCGGCTCTCCAAGCTCTCTCGTTCGACGGCAAAGGTCAGATACGCATGTTTAATCCTGTTGTCACGGACGGCGATCTTGTCGCCTACGTGACCGCCGTTCACTCATTGATTGGCTACGGCGCGGCTATCCAAAAGGAATTAGGGGCGGACGGCGAGGGCATAGACAACATGATCAGAACGTATGGGGCGAAGCTCGAAAAACCGAATTGGCCGCCGCGGGTCAATAAGGTGCCACAATATTTGCAGGCCCGGACACCCGTAACCGATCCAGAGGACGGCGCTTAGGCCGGTCCTATCGTTCGACCATGCGGATAACCCGCTCTTTCACGCCGCTGCGCGATACCTCTATCTGCACCACGCCGCCGCCGAACCATAGCCGTTCGCCGTGTGCTGCCATTGCGCCTTCGCCCGCACAGGGGGCGGCTAGCTGACCGTCAATCACGGCGCCCATCCTTTCGGGCGTGAAGCCTAGGGCAACTGCCTCTGCATAGGCGGGCAGAGTGTTACCGGTGCAAAGCCAGTGCAAAATCTCGAACGGTTCGAACGGTGGTTCGCCATGCGCCTCCACCGTCGAAGCGAAAAACAGCCGCGGCTCATCCTCGCAATAGGCAATCAGTGCGCTGGCGATGTGTTCCTTATCCGCGTGGGCGCGCAATGCGCTCGATATGGCCGACAACAGCGAAGGCAAATCGACGGGCGCGGCTTCCGCAATGGCGGCAAGAATCGCCTGCGGATCGCCACCAGTCGATGATGTGCTGACGGCAAAGGGTGGCCATTGGCATTTCACGGCTTTCGGCGCCAGGAACAGCAGGTCGCCCGATTGTGCGTCGAAATATCCCTCGTCGGTCCAAAGATACACCCGATCGCGATGAACCAAAGCGTTCTGCAGCGTCATGCCGCTTCCTCTCAAATCCTACAAATCTTTGGTCCAGAACCGGCGAAGCTAGCGAAGCTGCCGACGCGACCGTCGCAGTCACCCCCGCTGACATTCCGATTGCGGTTCCCACCCCAGGTATCGCGAGCGTGAGGGCCACAAGCCCCGCCACCTTCGCGAGCGTTTTGGCGACGCCAGACATCAGGCGACCCTCCTGCTACCGCTGCGCTTCATTTTCGCCATGCCGCCCGCTGCGCCAGCGTTTGCTATCGAGGGGGCGGCGGCCCTGATCTGCCCGTTGACACGAAACTTGAACAGGCCGGTGGTGTCCACAATTTCGACGAGCTGAGCGCCACCCCCAAGCGCATGATTGGGGACGACGTGGCCATTGGTCCGCGGAACGACAAGCTCAGGGCCGCGCTCGCCAACAAGGTAGGCGCGGCCCGCGCTGACCGGCCCGCCCTCGGCGCGGGCGCCGCCGAATAGCGGTGCGACTTGGCCAATCAGGTTGAAGATGCCGCCGATGATGCGCCCGGTCTTGCCGCCGATCAGCTGGCCCAGGGCATCCCCCACGCCAGCCGCGAGCGACAGGTAGTTCGAAACGACCTGATCGCGGGTGCGCGCCGACTGATCGATAAGCGCCGTGCTGAACCGCTCCCAACTGGCGTCGGCTTGGTCGAGCAAGTCGTCCATTGTCGGGCCGATGCCGGTCGCGACGATTTCGGCATTTTCGCGGATCGTCTGCGCGAAGCCGTCAAACTCGTGCCGCAAGTCGTTGACCGCGCGGGCATAGTCGGTGGTCGAAAGCTCGCCCGCCTTCAGGCTGGCATTGAGTGCCGCCAGTTCTTCCTGATAGCGGCGCATCTCGGCTTCTTCGGGGTAAAGGCGATCAAGGATGCTTTGCGTGACCCCGCGCATCTGCTCGGCGGCAGGTGTGAGTTCCTTGACCGTCGCCAGCAGGCGCGGCGCGTTCACGGTGGCCATGTTCTTGAACAGGGCGTCGGCAAGGCCAAGCGGTTTGACCATATCGTTCGCCGCTGACGCCATGCGAATGAAGCCCTCGCCCTGACCAGGGGTGAATTGCGACCAGTAGGTGCCGCCGAAAGCACTGCCGCCAACCGCGTTGCGCTTCCCGCCGAACATAAGCTGTTGCTGCCAAGGCGCCATCTGGGGGCTTGTCACCCCGCCGCCTCTGATCGATCGCCCTGCCGCGCCGCCGATAATAGTCCCTGCGGCCCATTCGGCAGGCGCCAGCGGTGCAAGGGCGCGCGCACGTTGGCGGCGCTGGGCGCGGTTGTTCGAGCGTCCCCGGGCGGCGCGCTGGGTGCTGCCGTCCATCATCCCGAGCTGGCGATCGACGGAAGCGGCGTCGCTCGCCCGTTCCTGCCAACTGGCACTGCCAAGCGGCTGGGTCCAGATGTCGATTTTCTTCATCTGCAATTCGAGATACCGCCACTTATCGGCAACGCTCCCGATCGCGCTGACAAGGCCGATCAGGTCGTTCGCCAGCTTGCCGATCGCCTGGGAGTTCTCGGCGACGGTGCTGGTGAATTTCATGCTGATGAAGTTTTCGAGTTTGGCGATCGTATCGGACGCTTCATCGGCATTCCTGATCATCGCTTCGTCGATGACGAGGCCAAGGCGGTTCGCTTCCTCGCGATAGGCTGCGATGCCCTTCGACCCCTCGGCAAGCAGCGGGTTCAGCTTCTGACCCAACTTGGAACCGAAAATTTCGGCGGACAGCGCCGACTGCTCCGCCGCGCTGCCGAGCTTGGCGTAGGCGTCTGCGATTTCCGGCAAAAGGTCGCCGGTGGCGCGGACATTGCCGTTGCTATCGCGGATTGAGATGCCGAGCCGGTCGAACATCGCCGCGGCCTTTTCGTTGCCGCTTGCTGCCTCGCCAATGGTGCGCGAGAGCTTCGCCAAACCCTTTTCCATTTCGCCTTGCTCGATCCCGGTTTGGGTCGCGGCAAAACGGTATTCCTGCAATTCGCGGGTCGTCAGTCCGAGCTGCGTAGCCACCTCCCCAAGCGATGCTGCAAAATCGAGCGATCGTTTCGCCGCGCCGACAATCTGGTCAACGGCAAAGGCCCCGAGCATCGCGGTAAATGCCGTGCCCACCGCCTTGCTGGCGCGGGACATGTTCTTTTCGAAGCCCGACATTTCCTTAGTCGCTCGCTTCGTGCCGCGCTCAAACGCTGCCGTTTCGAGGCCCAAGCTCACGCTGAGCCTAGCTATCGTTTCACCTAGAGCCACGATATTCTCCTAAAATTGTCCCGACCCCGGCGGGGGCAGCGAGGCCGGGACAGACGGGCGGCGCGGGACTGTTGAAACCCCGCCGCCGCGTTTACGATGCGAAGCCGAGATCGCCGTAAATCAAGGCTTCAGGGCGCTTGGCAGCGAAGCCGATGCGTTCCTCGGCCAAAACCGTAACAAGATTGCGAGTGAAGTCATCGTTGACGTAGCCAGTTTCGACGCGGGCCTCCCAGCGGTCATAGAGCGTTTGGCTCTGGAAACTGCCGACAAGGAATTTGTCAGCTGTCATGGCCTCGGTCGGGACGACGGGCAGGCCGAACAGGCTGGCCGGGGCCGCGCTGTTCGGATCGCCCAGGATATAATCACCAGCCGAATTTTTCGTCAGGCGCATCCGCCACCAGTCAGACGGGTGGATGATGATGCCATCGGGCGGGACGTTGGTCAGCGCCGCCTGGAGAATGGCGAGGCCGATAGTGTCGATCGCCGTTTCCATATCCGGCACAAACGCTGCGCTATAGGCCGTTGCCTGCGAAACCATGCCTTCCAGGTTCTGGCCGGTGCCGTCGCCGAACAGGAGCTGGGTTTCCTCCTGGATCGCGAGGCCGTAGCGCAATTCGGTGTCGATGAGATTGGCAAGCTGCGGAATGTCGCTCAGCACCTGCCGGCTGGCCTTGGTCCAGTGCGCGATGACGCGCATCGGCACGTTTTCGATGTCGAATTTCATATCCGACTCAGGCTTCGCAGCGCCTTCAGCGACGGGCGCGGCGCCCGCGGGGCGGCCAGTCTGTTTCGGATACTCCACGCTGCCGCTGGTCGTTTTGACGACATTGAGCAGATTGCGGATCGTCAGGCGGCGGCGCGGCATCATCACAGCCGCGTCCATCGTCGGAACGATCAGGTCGCCCACCGACCCCGCCGAGTCCGTCGTTGCCGAAGTCAGCGTCGCCTTGACGAACAGGCCTTCCTCACTGGTCGCGCCAGCTGCCGACAGCGGCGTCTGCATTTCCATCGACACTTGCCCGCGCTGCTTGGCGAGAATTTCGAGGTCGGCGGACTTGGCGGCGGTGAATTGCTCACCCCACGATTTCAGACGCACCGGGCCGCCGCCGCTGCGTTTGATCTGCGCCATCTTCTGTTCCATCTCATTGACGCGCTCGATCGTTTCCTTGACCTGCGTCGGCAGCGCGCCGATGCGATCTTCCACGTCGGCAAAATGCTTTTTCAGAATGTCGGTCATTTCCATTTTCGTGTTCCTTTATCGGGCCGCGAGCCGTGCGGCGTGTTCGTCAAACAGGGCAGCGATTGCCGCCAATTCGGTGTCGGTATCGTCGGTGTCGTTGAGGGCTTTCCACGCTGCGCCAGCGGCAAACTTGGCCTTGCGGCCCGAGTAGCCCGCTTCGTGGAGTAGATCCGCAATGTCGCGGGCGCTGGCGATCGACTTGATCGCGCTCACCTGCGCCTTGGGGTTCATCGGGACAGTGACCAGCGAGCCTTCGAATATCTCGGCTTCAGAGACGATCCGCGTCCCGCTGTTGTCCCGCTGCGATTTGACGGGTTTCCATCCGATGCTGAGGCCGGTGAGCGCGCCATCCTTGGCGAGCGCATGGGCCTCTTGCCCGTCGCGAACGGAAAGGGTCAGGTTGCCTTTGACGAACAGGCCGTCGCCGGTTTCTGCCCATTCCTTCCACGCGCCGATTGGCCGTGCCATGTCGTGATGCAACAGCATCGGCAGCGGCGTCGATCGTGAGGCGAGCGATTTGGACAGGCAGCCCGCCACAAGCTTGTCACCGCCCAAATCGACGTTGCCAAACCCGGCAAGAATGCCTTCGATCTGCCCATTGTCGGACAAGTTTTTGATTTCAAAGGGGGAAGCGGTAAAATCCATTAGGCGCACCATTGCTGACGGGCAAAAGCCCGGTTTCCAGCCAATGTGCGCGGACAGCCGCGGGTATCATTGGTTCTAGCCGCGGATAGCCGCGGTTCGATGCCCAGCCTATTGGCACAAATAGTGTCAAAAGTCAATGGCGGCCCTCCTGCATATCTCGCAAAAGCTTGGCCTGACCTTCGAACCAGGGGACGACGGCAGTAGGTCCGAATACGCATGTGATGGTGTCGGTTATGGAGGCGCCGATGCCCGCAATGACGACGCGCGGGTCAATACCTTCGCGGATTGCGCGGTTGATCACCTCGACGATTTCATTGGCAACCAAGGTGGCCTGTTCGGCTTCCTCGCGGCTTTTGTCTTTCCATATTTCGGTCATTTGATGTTTCCTTGGATCGCGACGATGTTGAGGTTCTTCAGGGCGGTAGCCATCCGATCGCACTACGCCCGGGAATGGCCCTGCTCGCGCAAAGCCCGTTCGATCTCGCGAGCCGTCATCGGTCGGCTGCAATGGTCGAGCGCCAGCAAGGCGCCGCGGCGTTCGTCGGGCGTCATGCCCTGGACTAGTTCAATCAAGCTCATGGGTTTCCTTTCGATCGGGGGGTGGCTGGATTGTTGTGGGGTTCGCTGCGGCGGGACCGGTCGGCATCGGGCGATGATACCGAACCCCGATTTCCTCGCGCGCGCGCGCGCATGATCGCGCGCGAGGGCGCGCGGGCGAAAAAACTGACTTTGCGATTTAAGCGACGGGCGGCATGGTCCTGTGGATCGCGAGACGGTAGAGAATTTCATATCCCCGCCCTCAGTGCGTTTTCACGATGCCGGTTTTGACCTGGAGATAATCCTCCAGACCAGCGCCGACCAAGGTGTCGACGACCATGGCCCTGACCACGATGTCGAGGGTGCCGTCCTCCAACATCGCTTCGATCTCGGCGCGCACGGCTCGCCTGATCTTCTTTCGGTTCTTCCTAGTCACTGTTGAGCCAGTCCTCTGTGCTGATCTTGCGGCGGGCGTATCGTGGGCTGAGCTTGGCGCGTGGCTTCTCGCCGCGGTCGATCGCGTCCTTCGCTGCCGCACATGGGCGACACAGCAGCTGATAGTTCGACCGGTCGCCTGTGCCGCCCTTCGCCAGCGGAATGATGTGGTCGGCTATCTCGCCTGCCCGCGTCCGTTTGTGGCGCTTGCATTCCTCGCACGTGATGACGGTGCGGAGCAGTTCGGCGCGGATGCGTTCGTGCTCCCTGCCGTAACCTCGTTGCTGGCGTGTCTTGCCGCCGTGGTCCCAGGCCATGTGTCGTTTCCCTTCAGTATCGATCCATCTCGACCAGCAACCGCTGCGCCTGGTAGGCGAACGGCTCGCCAGCGAAGGCGTCCTCAATGTTGAAAAGCAGATTGCAGAGTTCCGATCGCTCGGCGTCGTCGATGCGGTTGGCGTCGCGCCCGAGAGCAGCGAACGCCATTTCGATTTTGGCGACCTGTGCGGCAGAGGGCAGCGTATCGAAATTGCGCGGCATCAGCGCCCGCAAGCTTTCCCTGCCAAGCCCGCCTTCAGGCGGGTTTAATTCCGAAAAATCAAAATCGCGCAGTTTATCTGAATTTATTTCTCTCGATTCATCGAAATGTAGTTCCTCCTTTAAGGAAATATAGTCCCGACCAATTCCCTTAGAGAAACTGCCATTTCTGCTCTCGCCGTCACCAACTATCTCGCCATCGGCATTGGCGGCTTCACCAACTATCTCGGTTGGGGGATGCGGATATTGCGGGGGTGATTGTTGGTCATTTCGCCAACTATCTGACCCGTCATATTGGACCCGTAGCGTAAAGCGCCGCTTGTCCATGATCTGCGGTTCGCGGTTCACATACCCTGCCCGTAAGAGCTTGGTCAGTGACTTGCTGAAATTGGTCGCATCGGTGCGAACCTCGGCTGCCAGGGTGGTGTTCTTTGCAAAGCATCCGGCGCCCTTGCCCGATACCGCGCTCATCCCATCGTGCAGGGCGATGACAGCCAAACAACGCAGGTCGAGCGCGGTCAGGTCGGTGTCGCCGATCGCGCGGGTCGGTAGGGTCGTAAAGATGCGCGCCTTGCCCACTAGCCGCGCACCCCCGACAGGTCGGTCACAGCGAAGCCGGTCGCGTCCGCCAATACGCGGGCCGAGATTTTCGCCATACTGTGCGATACGAACGTGGACGGGACGACAACCGCGGTCGGTCCAGCTTCAGGCGGGACGACCAGGACGCGATAGATTGCGCCGTCGCGTCGGATATGGATCACGGGCGTCACTTGTCACCGCCCTTCGCGTGAAGGCGCCGATGGTGGCGCCTACAGAGGAAGGTCACGGCAAGCGGACGCTGATAATCGTCATGGTGCGCATCGGCGGGTTCGGAGCCGCAAACCTCGCAAGGTCGCCGCTCGACCAAGCCGCGCTTGAGGGCGGACGCGAAAGCTAGATGCGCCCAGCGGGCGAGCGGGTTCGCAGCCTGCCATTTTTGTTGGCGCGTGGGTTCAGGGGTGGTAGAAGGTGCGATGTCGCTGGCTGGCTGACATTCGACACCCTCGCCCTGCTCGGCGGGGGTGTTTTGCATTATGCCGCCTCGCCGGTCCAATCGCGACGGCCATTCAGCCATTGCTGAAAAACCGACTTTTTCAGGCCGCGGCGTCGTTCGCTGATCTTTTCGAAAGGGGGGAAACGTCCCGCGCGCTGTTCGCGCCAGATGGTCGCGTCACTCAGATTTGTCGCCAAGCGGATTTCGTGCTTGGGGACCATTGGATCGATGTCGTTCATAATCGCCTCCGATTGAATTTGGATGAGCGATCATGTTCATTAGTGGCTTTTCAGGAGCGCGCGACAAGGGAGAAGGAAAATTGCCATCACGGCTCTGCGGGTTATTTTTCCAGCGCGTCCTCGATGAGTTTCGAAATTTCGCCGGGACCGGCGCTAAACTCGCTACGCAGTATTCTCATCACCGCATAAAGAGCGCCGCGGCGGCTGTGGTTGACCTCAACGCCAGCGGCCAACAATATTCCAGCGATGGTCAGCACGAATGGATACCATTTGCTAGGGGATTTTCCCCGCATTTCGATTGCGTTGTGCGCTACGCGGGCCGCGCCAGAAAGTCGGGAAAGCGCGTCTATCATTGCTTGGCTGACTTCAGGTCCGTCATAGAGGCCGAGCGCATCCCAAAGCGCGTTCCGCGCTTCCTCTGACATGGTTTGCATCTCGACGCGCAACAAAACTGCTTGCTTCGCTATCCCGCTTAATTTCTTGCGGACCTTTTTCGCTGGCTCGGCGTCGTGCTTTAACACGATGCTTTGATGCTGAAACGCTGACTCGATCGCTGCCAAGTCGATTTCAGCGCTCACCTTTCGAATCCGCTCGCGCGCGGCGTCTGACAGCGTAGGGACGAAGCCACCGGGCATTATGCTGCGCCCCCTATCGCGATAACATTGGTTCGGTCGGTCCCGCGCACGATACGATCAACTTCGATCGCCCATGAGTCTAGCGCCGCGCGCTTTTCGGATGCCCAATCGTGCCGCTGGTAAACTCCTGCCACCCCTGCCTTGCTGCCGCTGATATGGTTCAAAACAGCCTCGGTCACTTCGAACCGGATGCCGAGCCGCTGAAGGCCCGTTGCGACCGTGCGCCGAATGTCGTGCAGCGACCAAGGCGCAACATCGGTGTCGAGTTCCTTAGCGAGCGAGGCGCGCATCCGGTTGACGGCCTTCGATATGCCGCTGGCGGGGTTGTCAGCGTTGCCCTCGGCTGGAAACAGCCACTTACTGCCCTCGACCGCCGCGACCCCCCTCAGGACGTCCACAGCGGGCGCAGATAGCGGGACAAGATGCGTGGTGCCGTTCTTTGCCCGGTCGGGCGGGATCGTCCACAGCTTGGCCTCTAGGTCAAATTCCGCCCGCTCGGCTTCAAACACTTCGCTGCGCCGCTGGCCGGTCAGGATAAGCAATTGCACCGCCTGCCCCCACGGCTTCGGCTCGGCATCGGCAACGCGCCACAGCGCGGCCAACTCGGCATCGGACAGCACCCTATCGCGGGCCTTTGGTTTCGCCGGTCGTCCCGCACCTTGGCAGGGATTTGCGGGCAGGTCGTCGAGCCGCGGCAGCGCCCACGAATAGAAGGCGCTCAATTGCGCGTGGACGGCGCGGGCCATGACCGGCGCGCCTATCGCGTCGATGAATCGGGTGACGTCGCCGCGCGTCACAGCATCGGCCATGCGGTCGCCGAGTTCGGGGAGGATATGCTTGTCGCCGATGCGCTTTATCTCGCCATGCGATCGGTGCGCCGCCTTGGTCGCCAGATATTCGGGCCACAGCTTGCGGATGGTCAGGGCGCCGCGCTTGACCGGCGCGACGTCCTTCCCTGCCTCTATGTCGGACAAGACAGCGCGCGCCGCCTTGCGGGCATCGGCTAGCCCGAAACGGGGGCTATAGGCGCCCAGCGTGATGACCTTCACTTTGCCCCCTGCCCGCTTGCGGACAATAAAGCTGGGTTTGCCGCTGGCGCCGATGCGGACCCTCAACCCCGGCACCTTCGCATCCGATATTTCGGATTGCCCAGATGCTGGCGCCTTCAGGCCCGCGATTTTGGCGTCGGTCAGATTGACCGCATCGGCCATTTACACCCCCTCATCATGTTCGCGGGCCGTCATGCTCGCAGCCGCCGGGATCGCTGATTTCGCACCCGGGTCCGCTGGCGTAATAGGTGTGACCGCCTTCTTCGTCCTCGGCGCCGTCGCCGTCCTCCTCGTCACCATTGGCCTCGACGTCGGCGTCACCGCTCGTAAGGTCCAGCACGTCGATCAGGATTTCAACCGCGTCCGCGATTTCTTGCGCGCTGTGTTTGTTCAGCAGGCGGGCAGCCACGAGCGCGACCGCGGCAGGCGGCAGCTCGTTCGCAATGGTTGCGATGGGGGTCGGCGCGTTCATGCCGCACCCCCAAGCCGAACGGCGTCATCCGCAAAGGCTTTGGTCAGCGCCAAAATTTCGTCGGTGTCGCTGGACGCTTCGAATTCCTGCGCCTCATAAATTTCCAGCTTTGCCATGACTTCCACCGGATTAGCAGCAGGAGCCTTTACGGCAGCAAGCCCCGTTTCCCGCATGGCGGTGACTAAAGCCGAATAGCTTGACTCATATGCCTGCCAAACAGCGATCTGTGCGTCCGTCGGTGGTTCGTGCGCGCGAAGGTGCGCCTCATATGTCGCCACCGCGGCGCGATAAGCTGCAGCGTGGACGCTGAAGGCCGTAGGTTCCGCTTGCGGGATTCGAGTGTTAGTCGTGGTCATAGTCGTTTCCCTCTCAATCAGGGTTGCGATTAGACCGGGCCTATGGGGTGCCAGCCCCTGGGTCCGGTCGAACCCGCTGCGATCAGTGGGTCCGAAAGTCTGTTACCTTAGGTAACGCTTGGCGTCAAATACTATGAAAGCCTATGATTGCCTTTGAACGCATTTTTCCCTGTTTTCGGACATTAATGAATGATCGCGAAATGCCTTGAAAGGTAGGTTTTATAACTTTTAATCAGTAGGTCGCTGGTTCGAACCCAGCAGGGCTCACCATTTCTTCGATGGTTTGCAACGATCAATCGGCGCGCCTGGCGTTGCTCGTCGTCCGCGCGTCGATAATCTCGCTACCGTTACCTCCGAATTTACCGATTGGCTTGATAAGGGCGCCTTCGGCGGCGCATGATTTTTGCGCAGTTCGGCGTTCAAAGCGGGAAACGAAGTTGACGACACTGATCACTGGCGCGGCAGGCTTTATCGGGATGCACGTAGCGGCGGCGCTGCTTGCGCGCGGCGAGCGCGTCATCGGCATCGACAATTTCACCCCCTATTACTCGCTTGCCCTGAAGCGCGCGCGCGTGGCGCATCTGGCCGAGCGCCATGGCGAACTGTTCGCGTTTCAGGATGTCGATTTCGGCGATGCGGCCGCGCTCGATGCGGCGCTTGCCGACGTCGAGCTCGACCGGATCGTGCATCTGGGTGCGCAGCCGGGTGTGCGCTATTCGCTCGAAAATCCGGCGGCCTATATCCACTCGAACGTCGCCGGGCATGTGAACATCCTTGAATTGGCGCGACACCGCAAGGTCGCGCACTTGGTCTATGCTTCCTCATCGTCGGTCTATGGCATGCGCGCCGACACGCCGTTCCGCGTTGCCGACCGCGCCGACACGCCGATCTCGCTCTACGCCGCGACAAAACGTGCCGACGAACTGATGAGCGAGACCTATGCCCATCTCTTCCGCATCCCGCAGACCGGGCTGCGCTTTTTTACAGTTTATGGCCCGTGGGGTCGGCCCGATATGGCAGTGTGGAAATTCACCGAAGCGGTGCTGCAAGGCCGCCCCATCGACGTCTATAATCACGGCGACATGCTGCGCGACTTCACCTTCATCGACGATATCGTCAATGGCGTCGTCCTGGCGCTCGATAACGCGCCCGCAGACGACAACCGCGAAAAGCCCGGCGGCTTCACGACGCCCCACCGGCTGTACAATATCGGGAACAATCGTCCCGAGCAGCTGACCGACCTGATCCATGCGATCGAGGCCGCGTGCGGCCGCGAGGCGCAAATCAATCTGCTGCCGATGCAAGACGGCGACGTCTATCAGACTTTTGCCGACATCGACGACATCCGCCGCGACCTCGGCTTCGCGCCGACGACCCCGATGGCGGTCGGGATTCCGGCCTTTGTCGACTGGTATCGCCAGGATTGGTCGAAGCGCTAGTAGGATCGCCGCGCAAGGCGCGCTATCCACTGCGCGCGAAGATTCGGGCAAAGGCAAGGCACCCCATGAAGATCCTATTGACCGGCGGCACGGGATATATCGGCAGTCACGTCGCCGCGGCTTTGGTGGCGTCGGGGCATGAGGTCGTCTGTTTCGACAATCTCGCCAACAGCGACGCCGATGTCATCGACCGACTTGAGGCGATTACCGGCAGGGCTATTCCGCTCGTCGTCGGCGATATCCGCGACGGCGATGCGGTGCGTCAGGCGATTACACGCCACTGCGTCGAAGCCGTCATCCATTTCGCCGGGCTGAAGGCGGTTGGCGAATCGGTCGCCGAGCCAATCAAATATTACGACAACAATGTCCGCGGTACGCTGTCGCTCGTTGAGGCGATGACCGATTGCGGGATCAAGACGCTGGTCTTTTCGTCGAGTGCGACGGTCTATGGTCAACCGCAATATCTGCCGCTCGACGAAAATCATCCGACGTCGGCGACTAATCCCTATGGCCGCACCAAGCTGATGATCGAGGAAATGTTGGCGGATATTGCGGCGTCGGATCCCGAATGGCGCATCGCCACGCTGCGCTATTTCAACCCGGTCGGGGCGCATGACAGCGGCCTGATCGGCGAAAATCCGAACGGCATCCCGAACAATCTGATGCCGTTCATCAGCCGCGTCGCCGCGGGGCGGCTCGATGGACTATCGATATTCGGTAACGACTATGACACGCCCGACGGCACCGGGGTCCGCGACTATATCCATGTGCTCGACCTTGCCGATGGCCATGTTGCCGCGCTCGACGCAATCAGCCGTGCCGAACCCGCCTTGTCGACCTGGAACCTCGGGACCGGTCAGGGCTATTCGGTGCTCGACATGGTCGCGGCGTTCGAGCGCGTAAACGGCGTTCGCATCCCCTATCGCATCGCGCCGCGCCGCGACGGCGATGTTGCAAGCTGCTTCGCCAGCCCCGAGCGTGCCGCGCGCGACCTTGGCTGGACCGCGCAGCGCGACCTCGACGCGATGTGCGCGTCAAGCTGGCGTTTCGAGCGCACACTGGCGATGCGCAATTCGGACTAGCCGAGCCAGTCCGCCGTCTGGGCCAGCACCCACAGGCCGATCAACAGGAACAGCCCTGCCGCGATCATCCGGACTTTCGCCAGGTCGATGCGCTTCAGCAATTGGTGGCCGAGAAAGATTGCCGGGACGTTGGCAATCATCATCCCCAGCGTCGTCCCCGCGGTCACCGCGACAACGTCATGATATTGCGCGCCGAGCGCGATCGTCGCGATCTGGGTCTTGTCACCCATTTCGACGAGGAAAAAGGCAACCAAGGTCGTCAGAAACGCGCCAAACCGCGGTTTGGGCGCTTCATCGTCTTCGAACTTGTCCGGGATCAGCGTCCACGCCGCCATCGCGACGAATGACACACCCACCGCATAGCGAAAGATCGGGCTATCCAGAAACGCAGCCGCCGACGCGCCGAGCAGTGCTGCAAGCGCGTGATTGGCGAGCGTCGCGACCAATATACCAAGGATGATCGGCAGCGGGCGGTTGAACCGCGTCGCGAGCAAAATCGCCAGCAATTGCGTCTTGTCGCCGATTTCGGCGAGCGCGACGACGGCGGTCGAGGTGAACAGGGCTTCCATGAACGAACTCCGGGGCCGAGCGGCTTCGCGATTCCAACGGACATCGAACCCACCGCCCGGCCCGGACGAAGGTCGATGCCATTGGTCTCGCCCAAGCGGTCTCCCGCTTCCACCGCACCACGACCTCTCGGCCGAGTATGTTGACACGGTGGCCCGTCCGGTCGGACGGCTGGCTACTCCCCAGATGACGCGGGCGGGTTAGCCGCGTTGTCGGCGCCGCGCAAGTCCCCCGCAACCGCGGCGGCCTTCTCCGATGCAGCGATGTCGGCGTCCATCGCGTTTGCGCGCGCCTCGATTTCCTCGGCCGCCTTGTCGTACCGCGCCTCGAAGTCGGGTTCGTCCTTGCAGCCCGCGAGCAGGAGCAACGCCAGCAGGATCGCCATGGCGCGCATCAATAATCCTTGCGATAGCGAATGCTGAGGTTCGACTGGCCCGAACCACCCGCCTGACTGAGCAGCGACAGCGCGCGGGTCAGGCTGATCTCGAGCTGGGTCGCGGTATAGCCGCGCGCGTCGGTGATGACCTCCAGATAGATGTCTTTGGTGATATATTGCCCGGCGGCGAGCGCGGTGCCGCGCCCGACGGTATCATCGGGGCCCAGCACGCGCAGCCGATCGATCCCGGTCGCCGACTGGAGCGCGCCGAGCGGGCTTAACCCGCCGCCGCCACTGCTCAGCGTGTTGAGCGACGAGGCGAGCTGGACGGCCTGCAGCGGCGACAGCGTCGTGATCGAATCGCCGAACAGAATACGCGAGACGATCTCGTCCTGCGGCAGGCCGGGGACGCTGGAGAAGGCGATTTGCGGGTTGCTGGCGCGGCCCGATACCGCGACATTCACCGTCACAGTCTCGATCGTATCGCTCGCCAGCAAGCGGATCGCCGGGTCATAGGCATCGCCGGTCGGGAAGGTCACGCGGCCCTCCTGCAGTTCGAACGAACGCCCTGCAAAGCCGAGCGTGCCGCGCACCAGCTCGATTTCACCCGTCACGCGCGGCGCCAGCGTGGTACCGCGCAGGACGATATCGGCCATCCATTCCGATTCGAGCCCCATGCCGCTGACATAGATTTCGTCGGGTGCTTTCAGCGTAATATCGAGACGGATCAGGTCGAACAGGCTACCGCCGACCGCGGCCAGCCCGTCACCGCTGATCCGCTGGCGCCCTGCGGGCGACTTGCGCCGAACCCCGGTCAGCACCGGCACCTGCGCCGCACCCTCGCGGATGATGCGATAGCGCGTCTCTGGCAGGCGCAGGCTTCCCGACAGCAGCGCCGCCTGCCCCGCAACCTTTTCGAGCACCAGATTGCCCGTCGCGCGCGCCGCGATATTTTCGCTCCGCGCCAGCCGGGCATTGTCGAGCGTCATCGCGATATTCATCGGATACCCGTCAGCCTGCGCCAGGCTGATATAGCCTTTCGCTTCGACCTTGCCGTCGCCCGCGGTCGCGGTCAGCTGATCGATCTCCAGCCGGTTGCCGGTGAAGCGGCCGTTGACGACCATGTTGGTCAGGCGCGTGCCATAGGTCTGGTTTTCGTAAACCATGTCCTTGCCGCGCACGACGCCCGACAGGCATGGATCGGCGACGCTGCAGCTGAAATCGGCGGCGACTGCGATTGGACCGGAAACGCCCTGATCGGCGGGGCCGAAGAAGGAATAGAGCGTGTCGGCAGGCCCATTGTAGCGGATGCCGCCGCCCAGCGGCGCAGCGCGTAGCCGCGTGGTCCAGTCGCCCGCGCCGGGGCCGAGCGGGCGCAGCGACGCCTGCATCCGTCCGATCACGCTGCCGCGCTTGCGCATCACCGCGCGCGCCTCACCGCCATCGCTCAGCAACTTGCCGGCAAAATTGACGTCGACCGGCTGGCTGACCGACGCCGCGGTCGTGCGGGTAAAGCCGGTGATCGACAGCCGGGCATCGGCGCGCGGGAAGCTTTCCGAACTCGCCTGCTCGAAATCGAGGCTGCCCGTCGCGCGTCCGCCCAGTCCCATGTCGGGATAGACGGCGTTGAGGATCGCCATGTTCACACGCTCAAGGCGGCTCTGGATCATGATTCCTTCGCCGAACCGTCCTGCTACGCGCGCGCTGCTACCGCGGCCCAGATTGACCGTCGTCGGCAACAGCTCATATCCGTCGGCGCCCGGGACGATCCGTGCGGGCGATGTGGTGCGGAAGTTGATCCCGGTCGCGCGGCCCTGGACCGATGCGCGCCACAGTTCGGGCGCCAGATCGGCATTGGCGGCGATGCGGAACGGTACCCCGCTGGTCCCTTCGACGAGCGCCTGCGCCTTGCCGCGCCCGTCGCGATAATCGATCTTCACCCGCCCGACGGCGATGTCATATTCGCGGATGCGCGTCTGCGCGATCTGAATGTCGGCCACGACATGCGGGGTGTCGTAGAGCGTCACGTCGGCATCGACGATTGCCGACCCGACCGCGAGCTTCGCCGGCCCGGGCAGCACAACATTGTTGGCACGCACGTTGATCGCGGCGGCCTGATACTGACCCGCCGCGCTCAGCCGAACGAGGCCGCCCAGCCCCTGCCCCGAAGCATTGAGCTGGCCCACGAATGGCCCGGCATCACTCCGCACCAACCGTCCATCGAACCCGATCCCTGCCAGGTCGCCGCGCGCAATGTCGATCGTCAACGGTCCGGTGACCGTCAGCAGCACGACGTCCGCCGACAGCGGCCCATAATCGGTGTCGCCCGTTGCGGCGAGGCGATACCCGTTCGGTGCACCGTTGATCCGCGCGACCAGATTGGCGAGCCCGATACCAAGGCCCGGTCGCTCGGCCGTGACCACCGCGCGCGGATCGCTGATCGTCCCCGCCAGTTGCAGGCCGACCGGGCCATAGTCGGTCGAATTGGCCCGTGCGGTCATCTGGATCTGGCCGTTCGGCGCATAACTCCCCTGCCCGCCGGTGACGCGCAGTCGCGGCGCCGCCAGCCGCAGATTGGCGAAACGCACCACGCCATCGGTGCCATAGCGGACGTCGCCCGACGCCGTCGCATTGCCGCCCAGAAAATCGCGCACACCCGAATTGAACAGCCGGGTCGAACGCGCGCGCACCCGCCCGGCAATTTCGAACCCGCCACGCGGCGCGGTTTTCACGTCGGCGTCGGTGTCGATATCGAAGATGCCGACACTTTCGATGCGATAGTCGTTGATTCGCCCATCGATCGCGCCGGTGTAAAAGCCGCGGTTAAGGTCGGCGATGACGATCGCCTTGGCATCGATGCGCGGCGAGCGCAGACGCATATTGTCGCTCAGGATACGGCCGTTACTGTAAGCAAGATCGCCGTCGAGGCGGACCGCCACCAAAGTACCGCCCGCAACGGCATCCAGCCCGCGGATGCGAGCCGCCCGTCCGGCAACCGGAATGACGATCTGATCGGCATCGACGCGCGCCTTGCCCGCCAGGTTCAGGGTTTCGATGACGATGTCGTTGACCGCCAGCGACGCGGCGTTCGCCCGATACTCCACCGTTGGCCGATCGAAGGCGCCGTCGAGCTGCGCCGTTGCGCGCACGCCATTGGCGCGGACGGCAGGCGCCACCGCCCCGGGGCGGAGCAGGACAAACGCCAGCTGCAACGCCTCATAACGGCTGTTGCCCAGATCGACGCCGCCGCTGACGCCCAACCGGAAGGCATCCGAAGAAAAGCGGCCATCCAGATCGGCCTTGCGCTCCGCGAGCCGCGCGGTCAGGTCGACGGCGGTTTCGCGTCCGAGCAGCGTCGCGGTCGTTCCTTCGAAAAGCCGGGCAGCTTGCGCGGTTCCCTTGACCGCAAAGGTCCCGTCGCGCGCCGTCAGCGCCAGTCTTGCCAGCGGCGCGGAACCCAGGTTGGCGGTCAGGTTGCCGTTCCAGACTTTCCAGTCGCCCCGCCCCGCCAGCTTCGCGGTCAGCGTCTCGTCAAAGCCGCCCATCGCCGCCAGCACCCCATCCTGAGGCGCGGTGATGTCCGCCGTCACCGCGAACCGGTTGGCGTCGGGAACGGCGTCGAGCAGCAGCGCGATCGCGTCACCCTTGGCATTGGCGCCGATAGTTTCGGCATTGGCGGTCACCTGCGCGCGGCGGTCGGCGATGGCGATCTTGCCGGTCAGCCGCGCTTCCTGCCGCTGACCCGCGACCGCGGGTTCGAAGATCAAGCGATCGACGCGCAGCGCGCCGACATCGATGTCGAGATCGGGCAGCAACGGTTCGCCGGTATCGGGCACGACCTTGAACGCCGGCACCTTGCGCATCGTCATTGTCGCTGCGGTCGCCGAGCGGACGTCGACATGGTTGGCGAAATAGCGGATCGGCCGCCAATCGACCCGCACTTCGGGCGATTCAAGGAAAACACCCGTCGGATCGGACAAGGTGAAGTTGCGGATGACCATGCGGCCATAGAGCGACCCGTCGAGCCGACCGATGCCGATCTTCATCCCGTTCTCGAACTCATATTTTTCGATCTGGGTGACGACAAAACGCCGCCCGGCATCGCTATTGAGGCCGACCAGGAACAGCGCGAACAGCAAGATCAGCCCGAGCAGGGAGAGGCCGATCCAGCGCGGGATCGTCATCGGCCAGCTGCGCGCGCCTGCCGTTGGCGCTGCGTCGGTGGCCACAGGCGCGTCGTCAGCCATCAGAAGGCTTGCCCGATCGAGACATAGACACTGACCAGCGCCTCACCCGGCTTGCGCCCGATCGGGGTCGCGACGTCGAGCCGCATTGGGCCGAAGTTGGTGTAATAGCGGGCGCCAAGGCCCGCACCGAAGCGCAGGTCGGAAAAGGTCGGCGTCGAACCGCGATACACCTGTCCCGCATCGACAAAGCCGACGACACCGAAATTACCGAAGCGATAGCGCGCTTCGAACGCCGCTTCGTTGACGCTGCGGCCACCGATTGGATCGTTGTTGGGGTCTTTCGGCCCCAGCTCCTGATAGCCAAAGCCGCGCACCGAACCGCCCCCGCCGGCATAGAAGCGCCGCGACGGCGCCAGCCGTTCGCGCGCTGCCCCCAGGATCGATCCCACCCGTACGCGTCCGGCCAGAACGATATTGTCGGTAACCGGATAATAGCCGCTGACGTCGAGCCGCGAGCGCGCATAGGGCGAAAATTTACCGGCAAGCGATCCTTCGGGCTGGATCAGCGCGGTCACGCGAAATCCCTTGGTCGGGTCGAGCAGGCTGTCGGTCCGGTCCATGCCGACCTGCCCCGTCACCCCAAAAATCGTGTAGAAATCGCGCTCACGCGCGGCGC
The DNA here is from genome assembly GCA_023422695.1 of Pseudomonadota bacterium. GTDB lineage: Bacteria > Pseudomonadota > Alphaproteobacteria > Sphingomonadales > Sphingomonadaceae > Sphingopyxis. The sequence continues at coordinate 13,566 of JAFAGN010000074.1, read as the reverse complement.
GCGTGAAATCATAATCATCTTCGCTCGTCGCGATCAGCTCGGCCCCAAAGGCATAGGTGAACTTTTTCTGCCAGATCGGCGTCGAATCATAGCTGACCCGCGCTGCAACGCGGCCGGTAATCGCCTCGAACGCATTGTAATTGCTGCGCGTTGCCTCTGCGACAAGTTCAAAAGTCCGATCGCGCTGTCCGGCATTCGACCGACGCAGCGTCGCGCCGAGACCTTGTTCCTGCGTTCCCACCACGCCGCGAAAGATCAGCGCGCCCTCGGGCGGCAGCAGATTGCGATGCGTCCAACTGCCCTCCAGGCGGATACCTTCGCCGGTGCCATAGCCTGCGCTTGCCGCCAGCGTGCGTGGCGGCCCCGCTTGCTGGGTCACCAGCATCGTCACATATTCGGTATCGTCGCCCGCGCTCTCGCCGGTCGGCTGCGGCTCGGCGGCGACGGTAGCGAAAAGGCCGGTGGCGACCAGCGCCTGACGCAGGTCATCGACCTTGCGGGTGTCATAAAGTTCGCCGCGCTTGAAGCGCGCGAGCACCGCAACATGCTCGGCGTCGAACGCCAGATCGCCGGTCGTCTCGATCCCCCCGAACCGCGACCGTTTGCCGATCTTGATCGGCAGCGTGTAAACGCCGTCGCCGGTCGCCGGATCGAGCAGGATGTCGCGCTGCCCGACCTCGGCAAAGGGATAGCCCTCTTCGGGCAATTTCAGCGCGATCGCTGCCTCGGCGCCCTGAACCCGTTGCGCCACGATCGGCTCACCGACGCTCAGCGGGAAATTCTCGGCGATCAGGTTCGGTGGTATCGTCGGCTCCGCGTCGATGATGATGTCCGCCAGCGTATAGCGCTGCCCGGGCGTGACATCGATAACCGCGGTAATCGGGCGGCGCTGACGCGGCTGTCCCTCCGGCGCGTCCTCGCGTTCGCCGCGATCGATGCGCGTATCGACCACCGCGTCATAATAGCCCTCGGACGCCAAAATCCGCTGCATCAGTTCGCCGTCGGTGGTCAGGCGCGCGCGCACCATCGCGGCATTGTCGGCCTTGCCGTCACCATCATACAGCGCCGACAGATCGCCGAACAGGTCGGCGAGATCGGCGTCGGTGCTATCGTCGGCAGGGACAAGCCCGTTGACCTGGACCGAGTAAGCGACGCTGACATTCTCACGGTCATCCTCGGCTTCGGCAAATTCGACCGGCTCGACGTCGAAATTTTCAAGCGGCGGCAACGGCGCGGCCAGCTCGACATCGCGGATCGGCGCATCACCAATGGCTTCGGCGGTGTCCCGGTCAGCCAGTGCCGGCACCGGAACGCCGCCCGCGACGGGCGTGCTGGCATCGGCAGTCGTGCCAGTCGCCGCTGCCCCTTCGGCGGCCTGCCGCTTTTCAAAGTCCGCAATCGATTCGAGCGGGCGATCAAGCTCGGGATCATCCTCGGCCGAAATCGGCGGAATAGCCTTCTCGAACTCCTCATCACCGATGATCGGCGCGACCTCGGGAAATTGCACGTCGGGCGGTGGCGGCGTCGGGGCGGCGATCGCCGTGTCGGTTGCCGGGACGACCGTTGGCACAACCTGCGGCGGCTCGACCGACTGAGCGGCGGCGGCCGTGGCCCAGGCCAGGCCACATGCCGACGCCGATGCAATCAACAAAGGTCGCATCCGCGCCAGTCGCATCAGGTGATAATCACAGGAAGTTACAGGGTTTTGCATCTGTCAGCCGTCGATACGGCATCTGTGGCTGGCACGCGGCACCCGCGCAACCGATTCATGCTGACCAATCCCCATATCAGGCTCATTTCGTCGCATATCCCCCGCCAGCCAGACCCGCTGCGGCAGATCAACGACCAGCACGCGATCGGGTTCCGCGCCTCAGCTATCGACGCCGAACAGATCGCGGCTGTACACCTTGCCCTCTACATCGGCCAGTTCGCCCGTGACCCGGTTGGCGATGATCACGTCCGCTTCGGCCTTGAAAGCGTCCAGATCGCGCACGACGCGCGAATTGAACAGCCGGTCATCGGCGATCAGCGGCTCATAGACGATCACCTCGACCCCCTTGGCCTTGATCCGCTTCATCACGCCCAGGATGCTGCTGGCGCGGAAATTGTCCGAACCAGCCTTCATCGCGAGCCGGTGAATGCCGACGACACGCGGACGACGTTTGAGGATCTCGGACGCCACGAAATCCTTGCGCGTCGTGTTCGACGCCACGATCGCCTGGATCAGGTTTTGCGGAACCTCGCGATAATTGGCGAGCATCTGCTTGGTGTCCTTGGGCAGGCAATAGCCGCCATAGCCAAAGGACGGGTTGTTATAGAAGCTGCCGATCCGCGGATCGAGGCACACGCCCTCGATGATCTGGCGCGAATCGGCGTCGTGCATCGCGGCGTAGGTGTCGAGTTCGTTGAAGAAAGCGACACGCATCGCAAGATAGGTATTCGCGAACAGCTTGATCGCCTCGGCCTCGGTATTGCCGGTCTGCAAAACCGTTGTGCCGGGTTTCAAAGAGGCGGAAAGCAACAATTGCGCGAATTCGGCGGCGCGCGGGTGCCTGTTCCCGACGATGATCCGTGACGGATGAAGATTGTCGTAGAGCGCCCGCCCTTCGCGCAGGAACTCCGGCGAAAAAACGATCGCGTCGCTGCCGTGCTGGGCGCGCATCCGGTCGGTGAAGCCAACGGGCACAGTCGATTTCACGACGATCACCGCATTGGGCGCCATCGTCAGCGCGTCGGCGATGACCGATTCCACGGAGCCCGTGTTGAAATAGTTCGTGTCGGGATCATAATCGGTCGGCGTTGCAATGACGACGAAATCCGCGCCGTCGTAGGCCGATGTCTTGTCAGTGGTCGCCGTCAGATCCAGCGCACGGTTTGTCAGATAATCCTCGATCTCGGGATCGGCGATCGGGGACCGCCGCGCATTGATCTCATCCACCTTGCGGCTGTCGATATCCAGCGCCACGACCCGGTTATGCTGGGCTAACAGAACGGCATTCGAAATGCCGACATAGCCGGTCCCGACCACTGTGACTTTAACCCCGGCGTTCGGCACTGGCGCTGTTCTCCTGCGATGCTGCGCCGGTCTCTAACAGCCGCTACCCGATCGCTCAACCGCGGCGACATCGCTATGCGCCGGTCGCCCGTTCAAGTCCCGCAAAAGGTGACATGCGGCGCGGCGTCCGCTGGCGCCGGCTGCGCATAAGCGTACCATTCCGGGCGATTGATATAAGGGTTCTGAACCACCTCAAGCAGTGCATGCCACGGCGCCATGTCCCCCTCCTCCGCGGCGGTCAGCGTAGCTTCGACGAGATGATTGCGCGGGATATAGAGCGGATTCACCGCGTCCATGGCATCGGCGCGCTCCAGCGGTGCGATCGCCTCGCGCTCAAGCTGGGCCCACCAGTCGGCAATCCACGGCGCCATCGCCTCGGCGTCGGGCAAGAGCGATTGGAGCATCTCGCCATCGCCGCGGAGCAATTGTGCCAGCGCGCGAAAGAAAGAGGTGAAATCGACGCTATGCTGCTCCAGCTCACCGAACAGCGCATCGATCAGCTTTTCGTCGTCCTTGTGCGGCTTCCCAAGGCCAAGTTTCGCGCGCATTTCGGCAAGCCATAACCCCCGAAACCGAGCCGGTATCGCGTCAACCAACGCCTTGGCCGCATCGACGTCCGCCGGATCGACGGCATGGATCGCGGGCAGCATCGCTTCGGCAAAACGCGCCATGTTCCAGTGCGTGATCTGCGGCTGACGCCCATAAGCATAGCGGCCGTTCACATCGATCGAGCTGAACACCGTGTTCACTGCAAAGCGGTCCATGAAAGCGCATGGACCATAGTCAAGCGTCTCGCCGCAGACGGCGACGTTGTCTGTGTTCATCACGCCATGGATAAAACCCACGCCCATCCAGCGCGCGACGAGCTCGCACTGGAGGCCGATCACTCGCTCCAGCAACGCGAGGTGCGGATTGGCCGCTTCGGCGAGCTCGGGGAAATGCCGGTTGACCGTATAATCGGACAGCCGAATGACATGCTCGGCCCCAAAATGCGCCGCGAAAAACTGAAACGTCCCGACCCGAATATGGCTGCCCGCAATGCGGGTCAGCACCGCACCGGGGTGCGACCTCTCCCGCTGCACCCGATCGCCCGTCGCGACCGCAGCCAGCGACCGCGTCGTCGGCACCCCCATCGCCGCCATCGCCTCCGACACCAGATATTCGCGCAACACCGGCCCAATGGCAGCCTTGCCATCGCCGTTGCGCGAAAAGGGAGTGGGGCCAGATCCTTTGAGCTGGATGTCGAAACGGGCGCCATCGGGGGCGATGATTTCGCCGAGAAGCAGCGCGCGGCCGTCGCCGAGTTGTGGTGAGAAGTGGCCAAATTGGTGTCCGGCATAGGCAAAGGCGATCGGATCGGCGCCTTCCGGCAGCGTCTGGCCGGAAAATATCTCCGCCAATCGATGGTCGCGACCGTCCGCCGCGTCGAACCCCAGGCACTCGGCCAGATCATCATTAGAAGCGAGCAATCGCGGCGCCGACGGGCGCGCCGCTTCGGCAGGGGCAAAAAAGCCGTCCATGCTGTCGTGAAAACTGTTGTCGAATGCAAAGACCATGCAGCGGCTCCCGATTCCTGCCTATGTCACCCCTTGCCGCAGCGATGACAAGACCTCGCCCGTTCGTGAAGCGTAGCGCCGCCCCGGTTTAAGCGGCAAAAAAAACGCGATTTGTCACGGTGTAATCCAAAAATTGGGGGTAGCGAGTTTTGGTGGTCGCGTTAAAGGGCCAAGCCTAGTCTTTTGTCTGACCGGCCAACTCGCCGAAAAGGAGCCTCGCCATTGCCGCGGAACAATAGCCCGATCCTGATTACCGGTGGCACTGGATCATTCGGAAAGACAATCCTGCGCCAACTGCTGGTTTCCAGCGAATCTGAGATACGGGTCCTCAGCCGCGACGAAGAAAAACAGGACGCGCTGCGTAATGAATTGCGCGATCCGCGCGTGCGCTTTTTTATCGGCGACATCCGCGACCGTTCCAGCGTCGATCGCGCGGTCAGCGGCGTCGGCGCGATCTTTCATGCGGCGGCGCTGAAGCAGGTTCCGTCCTGCGAATTCTTTCCGCTCGAGGCGGTCCGCACAAACGTCCTCGGATCCGAAAATGTCATTCGCTCGGCCATCGAGCACAAAGTCAAAAGCCTCGTCTGCCTGTCGACCGACAAAGCGGTCCACCCTATCAACGCGATGGGGATATCAAAGGCGATGATGGAAAAGCTGGCCCACGCTGCGGCCCGCGAAGTCGGCGTCGGCGCCCCGACGACGATCAGCTGCGTCCGTTATGGCAATGTCATGTATTCGCGCGGATCGGTAATCCCGCTGTTCATCGCCCAGATCAAGTCGGGGCGGCCGATCACCATCACCGAACCTCAAATGACCCGTTTCCTGATGCCGCTTCGTGACAGCGTCGAACTGGTGCGGTTCGCGTTCGACAATGCGCGGCAGGGCGACCTCTTCGTCCGCAAGGCGCCCGCGGCGACGATCGCCGATCTGGTCGCCGCGCTCACCGACCTGTTCGGCGTACCCGACCATCCGGTTCAGGTCATCGGGTGGCGCCATGCCGAAAAGCTGGCCGAAACGCTGGCCAGCGCGCAGGAATTGTCGACCGCCGAAGACATGGGCGACTATTGGCGCATCCAGCTCGACAGCCGCGACCTTAACTATTCAGCCTATTTCAGCGAAGGCGACGAACTCAGCCCGACGCTTGAGGATTTTCATTCGCACAATGCCGAGCGGCTGGGCAAGGAAGGCGTCAAGCAATTGCTCCTGACGCTCGACGAAGTTCGCGGCGAGCTCTCTTCCTGGGCGCCATGAGCGCGCGCAAGATCGTCGTCACCGGCTCCGCCGGGCTTTTGGGATGGCACGCGGCGGCGCGCCTGCACGCGGCGAATTGCGCAGCGCGCTATCGCGGCGAACCCGAGCCTTACACCCTCGTGCTGCTTGACCGGCCTGCTTTTGCCGACGACGACGCGCGCGATGCGGCGATTGCGGAGGCCGACGCGGTCCTGCACTTTGCGGGCGTCAACCGCGGCGAAGAGGCGAAGGTCGAGGCGGCCAATCCCGCGATCGCGCAATTGCTCGCCGACAGTCTGGCTCGCACCGGCACCCGACCGCACATCGTCTATGCCAACAGCACCCATTCGAAGTTCGACACGCCTTATGGCCGGTCGAAACGCGGCGCCGCCGATCTATTGGCGGCCACGGGCGCAGGTCTAACCGACCTCGTCCTCCCGCACATCTTCGGCGAGGGCGCGCGGCCCTATTACAACAATGTCACCGCGACCCTGATCGACCAGATCTGGGCAGACGAACAGCCGACGATCAATCCCGAAGGGAAGGTCGCGTTGCTCCACGCCGGGGCGGCCGCCAACCTTGCGATCGAAAAGGCGCTAAACCTTGAAAGCGGCGAGGTCGCGCCGCAGGGGCACGATATCGCCGTCATTGCACTCTACGAAAAGCTCTCGGACTTCCACCGTTCGTATCGGGCGAATATCTTTCCGGACCTTTCGGACCCGTTCGACCTCGCTCTCTTCAACAGCTACCGAAGCGGCGGTTTTCCGCATCATTATCCGATACAACTCAAGCTCAACGAGGATGCCCGCGGCGGCCTGTTCGAATCCGCCAAGTCGCTGGCGGGATCCCAGACCTTTTTGTCGACCACCCACCCCGGCCAACGCCGCGGCGACCATTTTCACATCGATCTCGTCGAACGCTTTCTCGTCGTGTCGGGCAAGGCGACAATCCGCATCCGCAAGGTGTTGACCGATACCGTGTACAGCTTCGACGTGTCGGGCGATGCGCCGGCGGCGATCGATATGCCGCCACTGCACACGCATCACATCGAAAATGGCGGCAATGGCGAAGTAGTGACCTTTTTCTGGGCGCACCGCTTGTTCGACCCCGCCAATCCCGACACATTCGCCGACCCCGTAATCGAGAAGGCTGCATGAGCAAAATCAAGGTCATGACCGTGTTGGGAACGCGTCCCGAAATCATCCGCCTATCGCGAGTGATGACGATGCTCGACGCCTATACCGACCACCGCATCGTCCACACCGGACAGAATTGGGACTTTGAACTGAACGAGATTTTCTTCAGCGATCTCGGTGTCCGGAAACCCGACCATTTCCTGGGCGTCGATACCAGCAGCCTCGGCGCCGTTCTAGGCGGCATATTGATCGGCGCTGAGAAGGTGCTGAAGGAGGACCGCCCCGACGCCCTTGTCGTGCTCGGCGATACCAACAGCGCAATCGCGGCGATCATGGCTCGGCGCATGAAAATTCCGATCTATCATATGGAAGCGGGCAACCGCAGTTTCGACCGCAACGTACCCGAGGAAACCAACCGCCGCCTCGTCGATCACATCAGCGATTTCAACCTCGTCTATACCGAACATGCCCGCCGCCACCTGCTCAGCGAGGGGATGGAGCATCGCCGCGTCTATCTGACCGGCTCGCCGATGCGCGAGGTGCTCGATCATTACCGGCCGCGGATCGAGACATCGGACGTACTCAACCGCCTCGGCCTCCGCGCCGGTGGCTATTTCATCGTCTCGATGCACCGCGAGGAAAATGTCGACAGCCGTGACCGTCTCGCCTCACTCGTCGGCACGCTGAACCGGCTGGCCGAACAGCATGACGTACCGGTGATCGTATCCACCCACCCGCGCACCCGCAACCGGCTCGAGGCGCTGGAGGGCATCACTCTCGACCCGCGTGTTCAATATATGAAGCCCTTCGGCTTTCACGATTATAATCATCTGCAGATGAAGGCTCGCTGTGCAATTTCAGACAGCGGCACGATCGCGGAAGAAAGCTCGATCCTCGATTTTCCGGCGATCACGCCGCGCGACGCGATCGAACGGCCCGAGGCAATGGATACCGGTAGTATCATCGTGACCGGGATGGAGGAAGACGCGATCCTGAACGGGGTAGAGGCCGCTGTCGCGATCCACTCAACCCGCGTCGCCGCGAAGACCCCCGTCATTATGCCCGCGGACTACCAGATCACAAATACTTCCGAACGGGTGGTCAAGTTGATCCTTGGCACTGCTCGCCTTTCCAATGGCTGGGATGGTATTCGTATGCACGATTACGTCTGATATAGAGCGACCATAGTATGTATAATAAGTACGTGAAGAGACTGCTGGATTTATCGATATCGCTATTTGCGCTTTTTCCCGCCTTAATTATCATAGCGATATGCATAATCGCCATATACATAGATGATAGACAAAGCGGCATATTCAAACAGACTCGAGTGGGCACGAAAAAGCGGCTATTCACGCTGTATAAGTTGAGGACTATGAAGCTTGATACGGCGAATTGCGCCAGCCACCAGGTCCCAGTCGATCAGGTAACTCGCGTTGGCCGATTTCTTAGAAAGACGAAGCTTGACGAACTGCCACAGCTCATAAACATCTTTAAAGGAGATATGAGTCTCGTTGGGCCTCGTCCTTGCCTTCCTTCCCAGTCGGAATTGATCAAGGAACGTGATCGTCTGAACGTTTTTGACGCGAAACCCGGAATAACTGGGTTCGCCCAGCTTGCCGCGATCGACATGTCGACCCCACTTAAGCTTGCGCACGCAGACGCAGAATATTTGGCCAAGACAACCTTGGCGGGCGACTTGACGTGCCTAGTACGGACGGCTCTGGGTAAAGGTTATGGGGATGCGGTCAGGAAGAATTGACGCCGCTCCGGAGAAATCCAAGGCTTTCTGGAATAGTTTCAATAGGTCGCCATCCGAAGGCCGCGTCCAAGTCGTCTACGGGCAAAACGCAAAGCTCATCGGTCGCTCCTGAAACCAAGTCGCCCTTTCCGATTACGAACGACAGTGGTCGCAATATGCCGATTGGAAAAGGCAGCAATATCGGATTTACGCAAAGCTGCGCAGCGATGGCGTTTACGAGGTCTCTCGTACCAAAACGTACGCCATCTGAAGGCTCGAATATATTTCCTGCAGCCGCTTCCCAACGGCCCTCACCCATTAACGCAATTGCCGAAACCAGAGAAACCAGATTTCGCCGCGATATATATGCGCGCGGAGCGACCGCATACCCTAGTGGCAACGGCAAACGTTTACTGACAAGTCGAGCGAGCATATTAACACCGCCTTTTCCCCCGGGGCCGTAAACCGGCGGGAGGCGCAGCACGATCGTCCTGAGCCCTACCTCCGAAAGAAATTGATTTTCGATCAATCGCTTGGTTGCGCCATATGAAGGTAGCGCAGCCCCCATCTCGCCGCGAGCATAAAGACTGCTGACAAGTATGACGCCCTTGACTTTGCTCGACCGCGCCGCATAAGCTAACGCTTCAGCATTTCGAACAGCGTCCGCTTGATCGCGATGCCCCGACCTGAAGGGATTATCGGCCAGATGGACCACATAATGCGCGCCGTCTATGGCGTGCCCTAGAGCATCTCGGTCACCATATGAAGATATCGTGGACCAGCCGACGGCGTCAGGCACCCAAGAAGGCTGTCGCGATCGAGATATGGCGTGATACTTCAAATTGGGGTCGGCGTTTTCTAGAATGCCCCTTCCTATAAAACCGGTTGCCCCGGTTATTGCCAATCGTACGCAATCGCGCTTCATTGTTAAGCTCCCAAATTGCCATCCAACCAAAGATAGCTTTTGTCATCAATATGCGCATCGTGTTTATATCCCAGTATTTTTTTCCCGAGCAGTTTTCAAACAACTCGATTGCGCGGGAAATGGCTCATCGCGGACATGAAGTGCACGCCTTCCCATGCGTTCCCAATTATCCGATAGGCCGCTTTTTTGAGGGTTTTTCCAACACAAAGCGCCGAGAAGAAATATGGAATGAAGTACGGATAAGTCGCGTCTTCACCATTCCGCGCGGCCAGAATCCGGCGATGCTTTTGTTGAACTATCTAACTTATCCGATTGCGACGGCTTGGTCCATGTTCCGCAAGCTCAGGCACCGTGCAGATGTTAGTTTTGTCTCAATGCCTTCCCCCCTCTTTCAAGCCTTCGCTGGAATCGTGTTACGTTGGAGAACGGGGACCCCATGCGTCTACTGGGTTCAGGATATATGGCCTGAGAGCGCCACATATACGTTAGGTCTGCGCAATCGACTTATCGTCGGAGTGCTGAACAGGATTTGCGGATGGCTATATCGGCAAGCCGACGTGGTGCTGATACAAAGCGCAGCATTTCGGGGCATGATCGAAAGATTCGGCGTCGCTTCTGATCGGATTCGCGTTTTTCCAAATACGGCTCCAGAATCCTATCGGGCGCTCGACGTCAATCAGGCAGAAGAATATGCTCATTTGATACCGTCATGCGGGTTTCGCTTGATGTTTGCGGGCAATATTGGAGAAAGCCAAGATTTTGATACCCTGATCGCTGCCGCCGCTATCCTTCACGATTATGCTGACTTGCACTGGATTATCGTCGGCAGCGGACGCGACGAGCAGCGAGTTAGAGGCATTATCGCTGAAAGGGGACTAGACGAGCGGTTCCATTTTATTGGGCGACACCCCGAAGAATCGATGCCAAAGATATTTGCACATGCGGATGCAATGATCGTTAGCTTGAAAGACATTCCTATTTTCGATCTCACTGTCCCCTACAAGATGCAGTGCTATATGGCCTGCGGCAAGCCTATCATTGCGTCATTGAACGGTGAAGGCGCTCGCATTCTTAACGATTCTCAGGCGGGAATCGCAGTTCCTGCAGGTCGGCCCAATGCATTAGCGGATGCTATAATCGAGATGATGAAGGCAGGGCCGCTAGGCCGGAGTATATACTCTAAGCGATCTCTTGAATATTTTGAAGAAAATTACTGCGCCAAAAAGATATACACGGATCTAGAAAATGCTCTTTATGCCGCATCTCTTCAGGATTTGTGAAATTTCTTGATTTCTATGGATTCAGCACCAAAATTCATCTCGTAGATTTTAGATTATGAGGTTTAAGTGACGAACAAAATTGCCTATGTTGGCATGAGTGCCGACCTAATTCATCCTGGACATATTAACATTATTCACCGCGCTGCCGAACTCGGTGATGTTGTCGTCGGACTCCTAACGGATGAGGCGATCGCGACTTACAAGCGGGTACCCTTCATGTCATGGGACCAGCGCGCGGCGGTCATCGGCGCGCTGAAGGGCGTCGTTCGCGTCATCCCCCAGCACACGCTCGACTACAGCGAAAACCTCAAATCGGTTCGGCCCGACTATGTTGTCCACGGCGACGACTGGAAGACCGGCGTCCAGTCGCAAACTCGTCAGACGGTCATCGACACCCTTGCCGCCTGGGCCGGCGAACTGATCGAAATTCCGTATACCGAAGGGATTTCGTCGACCAAATTCCATAATGCGATGAAGGAAATCGGAACCACGCCTGACATTCGCCGTGCCAGCCTGCGCCGCATGCTCAAGGCAAAGCCGATCGTTCGCTTCCTCGACCTTCACAATGCACTCAGCGGGCTGGTCATCGAAAAGATCGGCGTCGATACGCCGAACGGCCGCCGCGAGTTCGACGGCATGTGGGCCAGCTCGCTGACCGATTCCACGGCCAAAGGAAAGCCCGATATCGAGGCCGTCGACACCTCGTCGCGCATGGTGACGCTGAATGAGGTTCTTGAGGTAACGACCAAGCCGATCATCTATGACGGCGACACCGGCGGCAAACCCGAACATTTCGTGTTCACCGTCCGCACGCTGGAGCGCCTCGGCGTCTCTGCCGTCATCGTCGAGGACAAGACGGGGCTCAAGAAGAACTCGCTGTTCGGCACCGAAGTCGAACAGACGCTCGACAGCATCGAGGCGTTTTCGCACAAGATCATCATGGCCAAGCAGGCCCAGCAGACCGAAGACTTCATGGTTATCGCACGGCTCGAAAGCCTGATCGCCGGTTATGGCGTCGATCATGCCATTGAGCGTGCCAAGGCGTTTCTTGACGCCGGCGCCGACGGGATCATGATCCATTCACGCGAAAAGACGCCCGACGAAATCTTTGAATTCTGCGCCAAATATAAGGAAATAGCGAACCGTCGGACGCTGGTTGCCGTTCCGTCGAGCTATAATCAGGTTACCGAAACCGAATTGGAGGCGCATGGCGTCAATGTCGTGATCTACGCCAACCACCTCCTGCGCTCGGCCTATCCGGCGATGCTCGAAACGGCGAAGTCGATCCTGACCAACGAACGCTCGTACGAGAGCGATTCCCGCCTGATGCCGCTGAAGGAAATCCTCGAACTGATCCCCGGGGGCAAATGATGACGTCTCCCAGGGTCTTCTTCGACAAACTGTTCGAACTTGGCGTCGATTTCTTCACCGGTGTGCCTGACTCGCTGCTCAAGGAGTTTTGCAGCTATGTCGACGCGGTGCTGCCGGCGGAATCGCATATCATCGCGGCGAACGAAGGCACCGCAGTGGGCATCGCGGCGGGCTATCAGCTCGCGACCGGCCATCTGCCGCTGGTCTATCTCCAGAATTCGGGGCTCGGGAACACCGTCAATCCGCTGCTGTCACTCGCCGACACCGAAGTCTATTCGGTCCCGATGATCATCATGGTCGGTTGGCGCGGCGCTCCGGGCGAAAAGGACGAGCCCCAGCATCTGAAGCAAGGCCGGGTGACCGAGGCGATGCTGGACGCCATGGAGATTCCCTACCGCATCCTTGCGGACAATGAAGACGAAGCGCTTGCGCATGCCCGTTGGGCTGCCGAAACCGCCAAAGAGCGCTCCGGTCCGGTGGCATTGCTCGTGCGAAAAGGCGCGTTCAGAACATCGGAAGCGAAGCGCGATACCGGCCCGCCGGGGGATCTCCTCACTCGCGAGGAAGCGATCTTCGCGGTTACCGAAGCCCTGCCAGCCGACAGCACGATCGTTGCAACGACCGGCATGATTTCACGCGAACTATATGAGCAGCGGCAGCGGGTCGGCGACGACGGTGCGTCGGACTTTTTGACCGTCGGGTCGATGGGGCACGCCTCGCAGATCGCGCTGGGCCTGTCGAACGCTCTGCCGGATCGCCGCATCGTCTGCCTTGACGGCGACGGCGCGGTGTTGATGCATATGGGCGGACTCGCGACCGTAGGAGCGCTCGGGCGCGGTGATTTCCTGCATATTGTGCTCAATAACGGCGCACACGACAGCGTCGGCGGCCAGCCCACCGTCGCGTTCGACGTTTCGCTGACGGGCGTCGCCAAAGCCTGCGGCTATCGCCATGCGCTCGGACCGATAAAGACGGTCGATAATATTGCGGCGGCGCTGACGGAGTTGGGGGCAAAGGACGGTTGCCGCTTGCTTGAAATCCATGTGGCACGCGGCTCGCGCGCCGATCTTGGCCGGCCAAAGGACACGCCGCTCGCCAACAAGCAGAAATTTGTGGAACGGCTGGACCAGGGCCATGGCGGCTGAGGGCACCGCCCTGCTCGCCCCGCGGCCGTGGACCTTCCATAATCCGACGCGGGTCCATTTCGGGGTTGGCGTTCGCTCGGCCGTGGCGACGCTCGTCGGCGACGCGCCGACGCTGATCGTCGCCACC
>JAFAGN010000061.1 GCA_023422695.1 Pseudomonadota bacterium | reverse complement strand
CCCATCGGTCGTGCGTGCCTTCGGGGTGTCTCGACTTCGCTCGACACGAACGGAATAAGGGTTACTGGTGCTCAAGATGCGTAACCTCCTCACCTCTGCCCTTATCGCCGCCTCGCTGACCCTTGGCGGCTGCGGATTGCGCCCGCTCTATGCCAACGGCAGCCGCGGCGCGGTGGCCACGGTGCTGGCCGACGTCGATGTCGCGCCGATCGAGGGGCATTCGGGCTGGCTGGTCCGCAACGCGCTTCGCGACCGGCTCCAGGCGACGCAGGGAGGCGAGGGCGCGGGCAAGCGGCTGCGGCTCGACGTGCGGCTCGAAGATTCGATTACCGGCTTTGGCGTCCGCGCCGACGATGCGGTGACGCGCGAGCGGCGCACCCTACGCGCGCGCTATCAGCTCGTCGATGCCGCGAGCGGCGAGGTGCTGCTCGATGCGACCGCGGCGCAGGACGCCGGGATCGATGTCGTCGGCAGCGAATATGCGACGATCGCCGCCGAATCGTCGGCGCTCGAACGGCTCGCCTCGGGGATTTCGGACCAGATTGTCGCGCGGCTCGCGGTCTTTGCCGACCGCGGCGGCGGTCAGGCCGCGACCCCTGCGCCGACGCCGTAACCGGCGATGAAGACGGTCAAGCCCGCCGACCTCGAGCGCCAGTCGCGGCTCGACCCGGCGGTCCGCTTCACGCTGCTGACCGGTCCCGACGAGGCGACGATGGCCGCGGTCGCCAGCCATCTGGTCCGCCTCGCGGGCAAGGATGCCGAACGGCTCGACCTGTCGGGATCGCAGCTCGCGCAGGATCCTTCGCTACTCGCCGCCGAAGCTGCGTCGATGTCGCTGTTCTCTCCGGCGCGAATCATTCGCCTCGAACTTACCGGGAGCGGCGACGACAGCGTCGCGGCGGTCGAGGCGCTGCTGACCGCCGATACCGTCATCAACCCGGTGATCGCGACCGGGGCGTCGGTCACCGCCAAGTCGAAACTGGTCAAGCTGGTCGAAGGATCCGACCATGCGGTCGCCGCGATCTGTTACCAGCCCGACCGCCGCGCGCTGGTCGGCATCGCGATGAGCGCGGCCGAGGAGCAGGGGCTGCGGCTCGCGAATGCCGAGGCGCAATTGCTCGTCGATCTGGTGTCGGGCGATCAGGCGCTGATGCGGCGCGAGATCGAAAAAATGGCGCTGTATCTCGACGCCGCCAGCGATCGCCAGCGCCAGGTCACCGCCGCCGACATCGCCGCGCTGGGCGCCGCGACGCATGAGGAAGACGTGAGCGAGTGCATCAATGTCGCGCTGGGCGGCAAGGTGCGCGACCTGCCCGACATGCTGACCAAGGCGGCGGCGGTCGGCGTCGCCGAAATCCGGATCATCCGCGCGCTCGCGATCCGGGCGATGGCGCTGGCGCGGCTGCGCGCCGAGGTCGACGCGGGGGCGCATCCGGCGACCGTCGTCGCGGCGCGCACCAGCGGCATTTTCTGGAAAGAACGCGATGCGGTGACCGCGCAGCTGCGCATCTGGGATTCGGTGCGTGTGGCGCGGCTGATGAGCCGCCTGATCGATTGCGAACGCGCGCTCAAATCATCGGGGACGCCGGGCGGCGTCCTGTTCCGCAAGCTGATGACCGACATCGCGCACCAGGCGGCGCGCGCGCGGTAGCCACTCAGGATCGCCCCTGCGGTGATAACGGGACCGACTTTACGGGAAAGGGTCTGACGCAACAGTGCCCGGCTGCGTCAGACCCTCCCTACGCCCTCCCCGCGTGGGGGAGGGGGAGAGGCCGGATCAGAACTGGCCGCGCAGTGTCACGCCATAGGTGCGCGGTTCGCCGGGGAAGCCGACGAACAGCTGGTTGGCGGTGCCGCTGAGTCCGCTCGCCGCGGGCGCCGCGACGGCGCGGAAGGTGCCGCCGCCCTGCAGCGGCATGTCGGCGCCGATCTGGTAATAGCGCTTGTTGAACAGATTCTGGCCCCACAGCTCGACCCCCCAGCGGCGGTCGGGCCCGTACAGGCCGATGCGCCCGTTGAAGATGGCAAAGCCGTCCTGCACCTTTTCGATGTCGAGGTCGGAGCCGGTGTTGGTGTCGCTTTGCAGGCGGGTGTCGAAATAAACGAGGCCGCTCATCCCCGAACTGCCGATCGGCGGCGTCCAGCTGATCCCCGCCGTCGCGACATAGCGCGGCGCGTTCGACACCCCGCGGCCGGGCAGCTGGAACAGCACCGGCGACAGCGGCCGTCCGCCGGTCCCGACCAGGTTGCGGCGGTACAGGGTGTCGACATAGGTCAGCCCCATGTTGACCGACAGGTAACGGGCGGGGCGAATAAACGCCTCGATCTCGAGCCCTTTCGACCGCACCCCGGGTTTCAGCCGATTGGCGGCGCAGCCCCCCGTCGTCGCCGACCCGTCGGCATCGGCGCCGCCCAGATCGTCCTTGCACGCCTGGATATTGGTGACCTCGAAATTCACCCCGTTGAAGGTGTTGAGCTGGTAATTGCTATATTCCTGAAAAAAGGCGGCGACGTTGAGGTCGAAGCCCGGACCGTCATATTTGACCCCGATTTCATAGGCATCGACCTTTTCGCTGGCGAATTGCAGGTCGCTGGCTTCGGGTCGCCCGTTGCCGGGGGTGTTGGCGGGCAGCGCGAGACGCGCCGCGCAGGCGGTGTCGAAGGCGACATTGCAGGTGCGGTCAAGCGCCGAGAAGTCGAGGTTGAACCCGCCTGCCTTATACCCCTTCGACGCCGAGCCATAGACGAGCAGGTCGGGGGTCGGCTTCCAGCTGAGCACCGCGGTGCCGGTCCATTCATTGTCCTTGAACTTGGTTCCCGCGGTGCCGCGCGGCAGGTCGGGTGCGGTGCCGTTGATCACGCAGGGCAGCGTCGCGAGCGACTGGAACGGCGAATTGACCACCAGCGGGCAGATGCCGTTGTTGAAATTGGCATCGGCATCCAGCGTCTTGCGCTCGCTGGTATAGCGCGCACCGACGGTCAGCGTCAGCACGTCCTGGACGATGTCGAAGCTGTTGTGGGTGAAGACCGCAAAGTTGCGGCTTTTCTGGGCAAAGGTCGACCCCTGGTTGCCGGTGCCGTTGATCGCGAGCGTCGGCTGGCCGAGCGCCGCGGCGAGCGAGCCGAAGCCGGGGCGCGCCGGGTTGGCGATCAGCGCCGACAAGAGCGGAATCGACGCGCGGCGCGGGTCGCCGACCGGCAGCCCGGACAGCGCGGTGATCGTCCCCTGCACCACCGGCACGTTCACGCATTGCGGGTTGGTCGGCAGCACCGCGGTCGGCAGCGCGCTGGCAAACAGCAGACAGTTGGCGAACTGCTCGTAATTGTTGCCGTAAACGATGTCGTCGTCGACGTTCAGCTTTTCGTTGGCGTAATAGCCGCCGACGAGCCAGTCGAGCCGCCCGTCGAACGCTTCGCCCTGCAACCGCAGCTCCTGCGTGAACAGGCGGAACCGTCGGTCGAGATCGGTGCGGCGCAGAATGTCCAGCGCGCTGAAATCGGCGTCCTGGCCCTGGGCATTCTTGTAATCGCGATAGGCGGTGATCGCGGTCAGCGACGCGGCGCCCAGATCCCAATTGACCTCGCCCGACACGCCCCAATCCTTGGTGTCCGACCGATAGGTCACGCCGGGGGTGGTCGCTTGCGTGCGGATAAAGCTGGTCCCGGTGGGCGGTACCTGATGGTTGGCGCCCAGCGCCTGCAGCACCGGCAGCAATGTGTTCGCCGACGCGACGGGGAACCCGTCGGCGCCGCGCGTCAGGTTGCGCACCGGATTGAGCAGTACGCCGCCGCAGCAGTTTTCGCTGCGCTCGCTGTAATCGGCGATCAGGCGTAGCTTTACCGTTTCGCTCGGTTCGAGCAGCAACTGGCCGCGCGCCAGCCAGCGGTCGCGGTCGTTGATGTCGGGTTCGCCCGCGGTTGCATTCTCGATAAAGCCATCGCGGCGCTGCCACACGCCATCGACGCGCACCGCGGCCTTTTCGCCTAGCGGCGCGTTGACCATGCCGTCGACGCGCCAATAGTCATGATTGCCGAAGCTCACCGATCCCTTGGCGCCGAACGCGCCGAGATCCGGCCCTTTGGTGACGATGTTGATCAGCCCGGCGGTCGAGTTGCGGCCGAACAGCGTGCCTTGCGGCCCGCGCAGCACTTCGACGCGCTCGATATCGCCGAGTTCGGTCAGGCCGACCCCGGTGCGGCTGCGATAGACGCCGTCGATGAACAGCCCGACCGAGCTTTCGAGGCCGGGATTTTCGCCGACCGTGCCGATACCGCGGATACGCGCCGAAAAATTGACCTCGCTGGTCGCGCCCGACACCAGCAGCGACGGGGCGACCTGCCCCAGCGCGCGGACGTCGGTGGCGCCGGTCTTTTCCAGCGTCTCGCCGGTCACAGCCGATACGGCGATCGGCACGTCGGACAGCGCTTCGCTGCGACGGGTGGCGGTGACGATGATCGTTTCGTCGCTCGTTTCGGCCCCGGCGTCCTGCGCCATGGCGGGCGTTGCCAACAGGGCAAAGGACAGCGACAGGCCGGCGGCGCCGGTGCGCAGCAAGCGGGCGGTATGGCTCGAACAAATTGTCATGGATCTGGCCCTCCTCACACGGTCATTTTTCTCGGGAGAGCGGCACAATTTCTTATTTGAACGCGAGCTTATCATGACATTGCGGTAGGTGACCAGTATCAGCCCGCGCCGTAACGTCATTGTGCGGCGAGCGCGGCTTTTGTGCCACAGCTGTCAGACGTGACAGGTTGACTTGCGCCGCCCGGCGACAGGCAAAAAAAGAGGGCGGGACCGATGGCCCCGCCCTCCATGGTTTCAAGACGATATGCGGTCAGAATTTGCCGCGCAGCGTCACGCCATAGGTCCGCGGTTCGGCCAGGAACTGCGAGAAGATCTGGCGGCCGCCCGGATATTGCGGGTCGGCAAAGGCGGTGGTCGTCGACGTGCCGCCTTCCTGGAATGGCGAGTTGAACGCGACCTGGGCATATTGTTTGTTGAAGATATTCTGGCCCCAGAATTCGATGCCCCACTTCTCGTCGGGGCCGCGAATGCCGATGCGGGCGTTGAACAGCGCATAACCGTCCTGTGCCTTTTGCGGGAACAGGTCCGAACCGGTGTTGTAATCGCTGGTCATGCGGCCATCGATATAGACGAGGCCGGTCAGGCCGCTGCTGCCGATGTCGGGGGTCCAGGCGACGCTGCCGGTGGCGACCAGTTCGGGCGCGTTCGACAGGTTGTTGCCGGGAAGCAGGCGGAGCGCCTGGTCGAGCGGGGCGCCCGAGTCATTGCCGACCAGATTGTCGCGATATTTGGTCTTTGCATAGGTCAGGCCCGCGGTCATGCGGAAGCTGCGCGCCGGAACCAGTGAGGCTTCGAGCTCGAAACCCTGGGTCCGCACGCCATAGCTGACGTCATCCGCCGCGCAGGCGCCGGTCGTAGCCGCCGCTGCGTTGAAGTTCGGCGCGCCGGTGAACTTGCTCTGGTCGCGGTCGCCGCCATTCAGGCTGGTGTCGCAGCCGTTGACGTTCTGGACCAGGAAGACGGTGCCGTTGAACGTGTTGAGCTGGAAGCTGGAGAAGTCCGACCGGAAGAAGGTCAGCCCCATGCCGAACGGACCCGTCGAATATTTGGCGCCCAGTTCATAGCTGTGCACGGTTTCGGGGTCGAACTGCAGGTTGCGGACCAGCGCCTGCGCCCCGCCCGATGCCGCGAACGGCAGGATCGGGGATTTCAGCGCCGAACGGTCGAGGTTGAACCCGCCCGCCTTGTAACCGCGCGAATAGCTCGCATAGACCATCAGATCGTCGATGGGCTTGTACGACAGGATCGCGGTGCCGGTGAATTCATCCTCGCTGCGCTTGTCGTTGATCGACACATTGTTGAGCTCGGCGGTCGAATTGCCCTGACAGCTGAGCCCGATCAGCGCCCCCGCCAGCGCGCGTGCAGTGGCGTTGGTGCTCGACAGATCGTCAAGAACCAGCCCCTGTACGGTGGTGCAGACGGTGTTGTCGTTGGTGAAGGTTGCCGCGAACTTCTTCTTGTCGTTCGTGTACCGCAGGCCAAAGGTGAAATCGAGCTTGTCGGTGATGTGGAAGATGTTGTGGGTGAACAGCGCCCAGTTGTCACCTTCCTGGAAATAGCGGTCGTTGACGCTGCCGCGATCGCTGAGGTTGTCGAGCGCGGTGAACGCCGCGACGATGTCCGGACCCGAAGCGCCGGTCGCACCGGCGATCGTTGCCGGACCGACGCCGGGGACGACGCAGAGCGGATTGGTCGGCGAATAGAGCCCGGCCAGGCCGCCGCCCGAAATGACGCGGCAAGTCGCGAACCGGCCATATTGGCGACCGAAGCGCAGATTGTCGCGAACGGTCAGCTTTTCATTGGCGTAGAAGCCGCCGACCAACCAGTCGAGCTTGCCGTCAAAGGCTTCGCCCTGCAGGCGCAGTTCCTGGGTAAAGGTGTGGAACTGACGATAGGCGTCGTCGCTGGGCGCGCGATAGAGGATATCGACGGTGCCATAGTCGACGTCGCCCGCCTGGCTCGACCGATATTCGCGGTAGCCGGTGATCGAGGTCAGCGTCGCGCCGCCAAAATCATAATCGATCTGGCCCGAGAAGCCGTAGTCCTTGGTCTCGCCGGCAAAGCTGCGTCCGGGCGTGACCGAGATGTTGCGGTCATAGCCCTGGTTGAACGCCGACAGCGGCTGACCCAGGTCGCGCAGCACGTTGATGATGTTGTTGCTCGTCGCGGTCGCCGCGGCGCCCGGGCTGCTCGGCGTGTTGAGGTTGCCGATCGTGGGGTTGACCGTCGGACCAACATAAATCGCGCCGCAGCACTCCTCGTCGCGCGAGGTGTAGTCGGCGATCAGGCGGATCGACAGCGCGTCGGTCGGTTCGAACAGCAACTGGCCGCGCAGGAAATAACGGTCGCGGTTGTTGACGTCGCGGTTGTTGTTCGCGTCGCGCAGAAAGCCGTCACGCTTCACCCACACGCCGTCGAGCCGTGCGGCGAGCGTTTCGCCCAGCGGGCCGGTGACGCTGCCGCCGAGGCGCCAATAGTCGTAATTGCCGTAGGTGATCTCGCCCGTGGCGCCGAATTCAAAGCTCGGCTTTTTCGAATAGATGCTGATCAGGCCCGCCGACGAGTTGCGGCCGCCCAGCGTCCCCTGCGGGCCGCGCTGCACTTCGATCCGGTCAATTTCGCCGAGTTCGTTGAGGCCGATGCCCGAACGCGAGCGGTACACGCCGTCGATGAACACGGGGACCGAGCTTTCGAGGCCGGGGTTGTCGCCGACGGTGCCGATGCCGCGGATACGCGCCGAACCATTGGCTTCCGAACCGGTCGAGGACACGAGCAGCGACGGCGCGACCTGGTTGAGCTGGCGAATGTCGTTGGCCCCGCTGTTCTGCAGCGTTTCGGCGTTCACCGCCGAAATCGCGACCGGCACGTCGGACAGCAATTGCGAGCGGCCCTGCGCGGTGACGATGATCGGGGTGTTGTCGCTGTCATCGACGGTTTCGTCGGCGGGGGCGTCCTGCGCAAAGGCGGGCGCGGCGACGACGGCCATCGCGATCGAAACACCCAGCGCGGTGGTGCGCATAAATCGGGCAGCACAAAGGGTAGATGATTTCATGTCGGGCACTCCTCTCAACATATCATTATTTTTGTTGCCCCCGGAGCATAACTCAATTGCGTGCGCGATCCAGCCAAAGGCCAGCTTTTGCGTCGTTTTTGCCGGGGTGATGCTTTTTGGCCACAGCCAAAAAAGCGCGCATTCGGTGATGCTTAGTGCCTATCGCGCATGAAGGATCCGGGTTGCCGTAGCGTCATCGCGGACCCGCCCGGGACAGGGGAAGCAAAGTTGGCGTCCGCGCGCCACCAGCATCGCCTGATAGGCTCCGGCGAAATTTTCGGCGATCGCGGGGTCGGTGGCGGCGAGCCCGCCGGTCAAACTGCCAAAGGCGGGCAGAATCAAGCGCTGGTCGTCGCCCGCGAAGCAGGGGCGCGACACATGGCGGCCGCGGACGGTCAGCCGCAGCTTGGGATGGAAATGCCCCGACACTTCGGGCCGGGTCTCATGGGCCAAGCTTTGGTGGCGGAAGACGATGCCGTCGACGACAAGCTCGTCGGCGATGTCGCCGCCCCAGGCGCCGCCGCTCAGCCCGTCGTGATTGCCCGCGATCCACAGCAGCCGCGTTGCCGCCGCCTGCTCGCGCAGCCGTGCCGCCACCGCAGGGACGATGCGGTCGGCGGCGGCGCGGTCGTGGAAACTGTCGCCCAGGCACCAGATTGCGCGCGCACCGGTTTCGGCGGCGAGCCGCGCCAGCCGGTCGAGCGTATCATGACTGTCATAGGGGGGCAGCGGCCGGCCGAGCGCGGCATACCAGCTGCCCTTTTCCAGATGGAGGTCGGCGACGATCAACGCGCCGTGGCGCGGCCAGAACAGCGCCCGATCGGCCAACATCAGAAAGGACTGGCCCGCAAAGGTAAAGGGGGCGGCAAAGGACGGCGCGGCGCACATGACGCCGCTATGGCAAACTCGTCCGCGCCTAGCTACCCTGCGCCGTCAGGTTCGCGGCAAAGCGTTGGCCGGTCTGCCGCGTCGCCCCGTCGGGCAGGTCGAACACGACGCGCCGGTTCGGGAAATCGATCTCGACCCGGTCGAACAGCGACAGGCTGTCCATGCCGAGCAGCAGGGCGGGCCGATCGTGGAGCCCCAGCACACGGAACGCCTGGCTGTCGGCAAAGCTGACCGGCAGGTCGTTGACGTCCATGCCGTTGATGACGATGCGTTTGATCGCGGTGCGCAGGGCGGGGACATCCTCGCCGGTCACCGCGGTGAGCTCGGTCGCGGCGAAGGGCAGGCGGTTGGCGCGCCGTTCGGCGACCAGCCGTTGCAGCGCCATGTTGCCGACGCTGGTCTGCGCCCCGGTATCGACGATCACGTCGATGCGTTTGCCGTGCAGCCGCGCATCGGACAGGATCAGGCGGCCCGCCGAATTGCGCGCGGTGACGACGATCGCGTCATCATCCTTGATCAGCGACGGCGCGCGGCGGCGCGTTTCCATGATCTGCATCGATTCCTTGCGGAAATCGATCAGCACCCGGCGCTCCTCCAGCATGTCGACCCCGATCAGCCCCGCGGCGCCGATATGGCGGCCATGAAAGGCGGGCGCGTCGACCGATGCGAGGTGCAGGTTGGACATTTGCAGCGCCGCGACGCGGAAGCTGGGAACCGTCGCCGACCCGCCGATTGTCGCGAGTTTCAGCTTGGCGCCCTCGGCCAGCCCCAGCCTTGCCGCGAGTTCGCGCGCGATCACCGTCCGCTCGGCGCCGGTGTCGACCAGAAAGGCGAACGGACCCTTGCCGCCGACCATGACCTGCACCGACATTCGCCGCGTCGCGTCGAGATCGAATGGCTGGATGAACGGGACGATCTCGCTGCTGGTGGCGGGTTCGACCAGCGGGTCGATCGCATCGGCAGCGGTGGGCGCCGTGGCGGCGAGCGGCGGTGCGGGGGGTGTTTGGCTGGCGCCGATCAGCACCGGCGCGGCGAATAGTGCCGTCCAGAACATCGACCGCCTGAAAAGGTGGGTCATCGCGGGCATCCCCTCCATGTTCTTTTGCGTATATTTTGGCGCAATCTACGCCTCATCCGGGCTGGCAGCAAGCGAAACGCCCAGATGACCAACAGGGTGGCCGCTACGCTGTCCCCATCGCCTGATCGGCCAGACTGTCGGCCAGCTCGCCGAGCAGGGCATCGTCGACGTCGGCGCCCGCGACGCTCTCGCGCCCGATCAGCACCAGCACCGGGATCGCCAGCGGGCTGATCCGCGCGAGCTTTTGATGCAGCATTGTCCCCGCCGCACGGTCGAGCAGATCGCCGAGCCGCGCGACGTCGGTCAGCCGCTCGCGCGCATCGGCCCACGCGGCCTCCAGCAACAAATGGTCAGGCTCATATTTGCGCAGCACGTCGAAAATCAGGTCGGTCGAAAAGGTCACCTGCTTGCCGGTCTTGCGCTTGCCGGGATGCTGGCGCTCGATCAGCCCGCCGATCACCGCGACCTCGCGGAACGCGCGTTTGAGCAGGTGCGATCCTTCAACCCACTCGACGAATTCATCCTCAAGGATCGCCGGGTCGAACAGCGCCGCGGGGTTGGTCACCGGGCGCAGCGACCAGATCGCCAGCGCATAGTCGGAGGCGACGAACCCCAGCGGCTGCAAACCGGCGCGCTCCATCCTTTTGGTGATCAGCATCCCCAGCGACTGATGCGCGTTCCATCCCTCGAACGGATAGGCGACCAGATAATGATTGCCCTCGTGCGGAAAGGTTTCGACGAGCAGCTCGCCGGGGCGCGGCAGCACTGAGCGCAGTTGCTGCATTTCCAGCCAGAAGCGCACATCGGCGGGAAAGCGCGCCCAGCTTGCCGGATCGGCCAGAAAGCCGCGCACCCGGTCGGCGAGCCGCGTCGACAGCGCCATGCGCGCGCCGACATAGGATGGGATGCGCGCGGGCTTGCTCGTCGCGCGGACCAGGATGTCGGTGTCGCGGATGCCCTCCACCTCCAGGCTCAGCCCGGCGAACGCGAACGTATCGCCCGGGCTCAGCGTGCTCGCGAAATATTCCTCGACGGTGCCCAGCCGCCGCCCGTTTTTGAAGCGCACGTCGAGTGTCGGGGCATCGACGATGATCCCGGCGTTGAGCCGATGCTGCGCGGCAAGCCGCGGGTGCGCGATGCGCCACCCTCCCTGCCCGTCGGGAGCAAGGCGGCGAAAGCGGTCGTAGCTTTTGAGCGCATAGCCGCCGTCGCGCACGAAGCCGAGCAGGCGGGTGAACAGCGCGGCATCGACCCAGCGATAAGGCGCCGCCGAGCGAATCTCGGTCAGCAGGTCGTCTTCGCGAAACGGCGCCGCACAGGCGAGCGCCATGACATGCTGCGCTAGCACGTCGAGCGCGCCGGGGCGAAAGCGGTCGGCATCGCGCTCGCCCGCCTCGACCGCATCGAGCGCCGCCTGCGCTTCCAGATATTCGAAGCGGTTGCCGGGCACGATCAGCGCCCGGCTCGGCTCGTCGAGCCGGTGATTGGCGCGCCCGATGCGCTGGAGCAGCCGCGACGACCCCTTGGGCGCCCCCATCTGGATCACGCAATCGACGTCGCCCCAGTCGAGCCCGAGGTCGAGGCTGGAGGTCGCGACGAGCGCGCGCAGCCGCCCTTCGGCCATCGCCGCCTCGGCGCGCTGGCGCGCTTCGCGGTCAAGGCTGCCGTGGTGGATCGCGATCGGTAAGCCGAGGTCATTGACCTTCCACAGCTCCTGAAAGATCAGCTCGGCCAGCCCGCGGGTGTTGCAAAAAATGATCGTGGTGCGGTTCTTCGCGACCTCGGCCATCACCTGGTGCACCGCATAACGCCCCGAATGCCCCGCCCATGGCACCGCGCCCTCGGGCAGCAATATCTGGATGTCGGGGTCGGCGCCCGCCTCGCCTTCGACCAGCGTCACGGTGGCCGCGTCGCCATCCGGCGCCAGCCAGCCCCGGTACGCATCGGTATCGGCGATCGTCGCCGACAGGCCGACGCGGCGCAGCGCGGGCGCGATCACCTGCAGCCGCGCCAGCGCGAGGCTGAGCAAATCGCCGCGTTTGCCGGGGGCAAAGGCGTGGATTTCGTCGATCACCACCGTTTTCAGATCGGCGAACATCGTGAAGCTGTCGGGATAGGACAGCAGCAGCGACAGCGATTCGGGGGTGGTCAGCAGGATGTTGGGCGGGCGGCTGCGCTGGCGGGCCTTTTTGTCCGACGACGTATCGCCGCTGCGGCTCTCGACGCTGATCGCCAGCTCCATCTCGGCGATCGGGCCGAGCAGATTGCGCTCGACGTCGGCGGCGAGGGCTTTCAGCGGTGAGACATAGAGCGTGTGCAGCCGGTCGGTCGGATTTCGGGCCAGATCGACCAACGTCGGCAGAAACCCCGACAGCGTCTTGCCCGCCCCGGTTGCCGCGACCAGCAACGCATGGTCGCCGCGCTCCCCCGCGTCCAGCATATCGGCCTGATGCCGCCGCAGCCGCCACCCGCGCGCCGCGAACCAGTCGGTGAAGGGGGCGGGGAGGGCCATGGGGCTGTCGTGTCACAGGCGCATCGCGTCGGCAACTATGCTAGGCACCGGGCATGACCGATCTTGCACAGCATATCGACGAAGCGATGCGGCTCGCCGCCGCGCAGCTCGGCCAAGGCCGCGTCGCCGACTATATCCCGGCGCTCGCCAAGGTCGATCCGAGCAAACTGGGTTTCGCGCTCGCGCTCCCCGACGGCACCGTCCACACATCGGGCGACGCCGACGAGCCCTTTTCGATCCAGTCGGTGTCGAAGGTCTTCACGCTGGCGCTCGCGCTGCGCCGCGTCGGCAGCGACCTGTGGACGAGCGTCGGACGCGAGCCGTCGGGCAGCGCGTTCAATTCGGTCGTCCAGCTTGAAAGCGAGCACGGCATCCCGCGCAATCCGCTGATCAACGCGGGCGCCATCGCGACGACCGACCGGCTGATCGACGGGCGGGGCGGCGATGCGGTGGCCGAAGAAATCCTCGATTTCATGCGCGCCCGCGCGGGCGACGATGGCGTCGAAATCGACTTCGACGTCGCCTTTTCCGAATCCGAAACCGGCGCGCGCAACCGCAGTCTGGCGCATTTCATGGATGCCTTCGGCAACCTCCGGCACCCGGTCGAAACCGTCGTCGGGGTCTATTTCCGCCAATGCGCGATCGCGATGAGCTGCCGCCAACTCGCCCGCGCCGGGCTGTTCCTCGCCATGGAAGGCCGCGATCCGTTGACCGGCGAACAATTGATCGAAGCGCACCGCGCGCGCCGCATCAACGCGATCATGATGCTGTGCGGCCACTATGACAATTCAGGCGAATTCGCCTTCCGCGTCGGCTTGCCGGGCAAAAGCGGCGTCGGCGGCGGCATCCTCTGCATCGCGCCGGGGCAGGGATCGATCGCGGTCTGGTCGCCGGGGCTGAACGAGGCAGGGACGTCGCTGGCGGGGGCGGTGGCGCTCGAACATTTCGCCTATGCGGCGGGGTGGTCGGTGTTCGATTAGGATCGTTCGGGTGTCTGATCTGGAGCGGATGCGGTCCGCCGGTTTTCAAGGCATCGGCGTAGGAAAAATATTACCGGTCTGGGGCGGAACGCGCCTGTCGTGTTGGCGAACGAAATTCTGCGCAGGTTGACGGAAAACTGGTCGAATCATATCCTTCCGCTGTGACGATATCGATCATCAATATTTTGTCTGATCTCGGCGGGCGCTGGTCAAAAGCGTTGATGATGACAGCGGCCTTAGCTGGTTTGTCGCTGATCGGCCCGACATCACCGGCTGCAGCGCAAAAATCGCCGGAATCGATCCGGCTTACGCCGCAATCAAAGGACGGCGCGGTGCTGCTGCGCGTCGATACGATAGCCGCCGATTATCAACTGTGGTTCCAGAAATCGGGTCAGTCGGGTTTCGGATCGCGGGTGTATGTCATCAACGCGGCTCCGGGCGCTCCACAGGAAATCTATGTTGCGCGCACGCTCAAGCCGGGGCGCTATCGCTTGACGAGCATTTGGCAGCAAAAGAGATGGGGTTTGCTGTTCCCAAAGGAGACGGTCGAATTTGACATCGAGGCAGGAAAAATCACCTTCCTGGGAAAGCTCGACACGACGATCCTCTTGAGAACTCTGCAAGCGGAGGCTGTTGCAGCGGGACAGACGGTCTCGAGGGCCGCGGGATCGGGCTTCAGTACCGACAAGCATGGCCTCCGCCCGGTTTTTGAAGACCGGGATGACGCCAGCTTGGCCCAGGCACGCGCATTCGCGACGCAAATCATGCAGGCGCCCGATGATATGGTCAGGCTGGGCGAACTCCACCCGGCAGCCGCGAACTAAGGGCTGATTGCAGGCGGCTTCATGGCGATGTTCGGCAACGGCAAGGAGTCGCTGGCGACCACCTTCTTTTCCGCCTCCGCCCGAACGAAGGCTACGATCCTCATCAGTCGTCGAGCAGCGCCAGCTTGACCCGCGCGGTGCCGCTGCGATGCATTCCGATCTCGCGCGCCGCGGCATGGCTGACGTCGATCACGCGGCCGTGCGAAAAGGGACCGCGGTCATTGATGCGGACGATCACGCTGTCGCCATTCGACGTATTGGTGACGCGCACCAGGCTGCCGAAGGGCAGGGTGCGATGGGCGGCGGTCAGCTGGTTCGGGTTGAAGCGCTCGCCGCTCGCGGTGCGGTTTCCGGCCAGTTCCTTGCCGTAATAGCTCGCCATGCCGCCGCCGATTTCGATTTCTTCGTCGGCTGGTTGGACGACCTCGGTGATCGGATTGTCGGTGATTTCGGCTTCTTGTGCTGCGGCCGAAGCCGTCAGCAGAAGCGGAAGCAGCATGGCTGAAAAGGCCCGCATGACATCATCCCCTGTCAGAGGAGGCGCCAAAAGCAGCGGCGGCTTACAGAAGCAAGCCGCCGCGCGTTAAACGGAAGTGATTTTGCGTCCGGATGTGCGATTTGTTCGGTTTTACCGGCGCTATAGTTGAACCTATACGTCCAGATTCGCCACCGACAGCGCGTTGGTCTGTATGAAATCGCGCCGCGGTTCGACCTCGTCGCCCATCAGTCGTTCGAAGATTTCGTGCGCGATGTCGGCCTGTTCGGCCTCGACGCGCAGCAGCGAGCGGTTGGCGGGGTCGAGCGTGGTTTCCCACAATTGCTCGGCATTCATTTCGCCCAGCCCCTTGTAGCGGCTGATCGCCAGCCCCTTGCGGCTGTGCGCAAAGATCGCCTCAAGCAATTCGGACGGGCGGGTGATCGGGGTGACCTTGCCGGTGCTGGCGGCGGGCAGATCGTCGCCTGCCTCGGCATCGCCTTCAGCGTCCTCGGCCGCGGCGATCGCGGCGGCGTCGGCGGCCAATGCCGCGGCGCTGCTGCCCTTCACCAGACGGCTGGGGTGCGCGTAGGTTTCGGCCTGTTCGGCAGCGAGCTTGTGCAGGCGGCGGCCTTCCTGGCTGGCGAGAAACGCCGCGTCGATCGCATGATGATCGCTGACCCCGCGCCAGCGTTTTTCGAGCGTATAGCCGCCGTCGCTCGCGGTGATCGTCCATTTCGCATCGCCGCCGCCGGTCAACGCGCGTTCGGCGGTGTTGAGCCATTCGGCGGCGCGGGCTGCGGCAGCTGCGCGCCCGGCGCTGTCGAGCGCCGGATCGAGCGCGCCGTTCAGTGCCAGCGCCTCGATCAATTCATAATTATGACCGCGCGGGACATAGCGCATCAGCGCGCGCAGGCGGCGGCCATGTTCGATCAGCTCGCGCAAATCGGCGCCCGACCGCGCGCCGCCCGCGGTTTCGAGCATCAGCGCGTCGATACCGCCGTCGACGAGGTAGTTTTCGAGCGCGCTATCGTCCTTCACATAGACTTCGCTGCGCCCCTTGGCGACTTTGTAGAGCGGCGGCTGGGCGATGTAGAGATGGCCGTTTTCAATGATCTCGGGCATCTGGCGATAGAAGAAGGTGAGCAGCAGCGTACGGATATGCGCGCCGTCGACGTCGGCGTCGGTCATGATCACGATCTTGTGATAGCGCAGTTTTTCAAGGTTGAACTCGTCGCGGATGCCGGTACCGAGCGCCTGGATCAGCGTGCCGACTTCCTTCGACGAGATGATTCGGTCGAACCGCGCGCGCTCGACGTTCAGGATCTTGCCCTTGAGCGGCAGGATCGCCTGGACATGGCGGTCGCGGCCCTGTTTCGCGCTACCGCCTGCCGAATCGCCCTCGACCAGGAACAATTCGCATTTGGCGGGGTCGCGCTCCTGACAGTCGGCGAGTTTGCCGGGCAGGCTGGCGATGTCCATCGCGCCCTTGCGCCGCGTCAGTTCGCGCGCCTTTTTCGCCGCTTCGCGCGCCGCGGCGGCGTCGATGACCTTCTGGATCACCGCCTTGGCATAAGCGGGATTTTCCTCGAGCCATTCGGTCATCCGGTCGGCCATCAGGCTTTCGAGCGGCTGGCGGACCTCGGACGACACCAGCTTGTCCTTGGTCTGCGAGCTGAACTTGGGGTCGGGCAGCTTGACCGACACGATCGCGGTCAGTCCCTCGCGCATATCCTCGCCGGTCAGCGACACCTTCTCCTTCTTGAGCATCCCCGACTTGTCGCCATAGCCATTGAGCGTGCGCGTCAGCGCGGCGCGGAACGCCGCGAGGTGCGTGCCGCCATCGCGCTGCGGGATGTTGTTGGTGAAGCAGAGGACGTTTTCGTAATAGCTGTCGTTCCACTCGAGCGCGACGTCGATGCCGATGCCGTCGCGCTCGCTGCTGATCGCGATCGGATCGGGCAGCAGCGCATTCTTGTTGCGGTCGAGATATTTGACGAACGCTGCGATCCCGCCTTCGTAGAACAGGTCGTGGCTGACATGCTCGGCGTGACGCGCGTCGACCAGCTTGATCCGCACCCCCGAATTGAGGAAGGCGAGTTCGCGGTAGCGGTGCTCGAGCTTTTCGAAATCGAACTCGGTGACATTCTTGAACGTCTCGGTCGAGGCCATGAAGGTGACGCGCGTCCCCTTCTTGCCTGCCGGAGCCGGCCCGTTGACCTTGAGCGGCGCGACCGAATCGCCATGTTCGAAGCGCATCCAATGTTCTTCGCCGTCGCGCCAGATCGTGAGTTCGAGCCATTCGCTGAGCGCGTTAACGACCGACACGCCAACGCCGTGCAGCCCGCCCGACACCTTGTAGGCGTTGTCGTCGCTGGTGTTCTCGAACTTCCCGCCCGCGTGGAGCTGGGTCATGATGACCTCGGCCGCCGAAATGCCTTCTTCGGCGTGGATGCCGGTCGGGATGCCGCGGCCATTGTCCTCGACGCTGACCGATCCGTCGCTGTTGAGGGTGATCAGGACGAGGTCGCAATGCCCCGCGAGCGCTTCGTCGATCGCATTGTCCGACACCTCGAACACCATGTGATGCAGCCCCGACCCGTCGTCGGTATCGCCGATATACATGCCGGGGCGCTTGCGCACCGCGTCCAGGCCTTTGAGAACCTTGATCGAATCGGCGCCATAGGCGTTGGCATTGGGCTGGTTGGCGTTGGCGCTTGGCGCCATATTTTCAGGGGTGTCCGTCATGCCGATTATATAGGGTCGCAGCCGCCAAAACCCAAGCGAAAATGCGGGTCTTGCCGCTTTCGCGACGATCGTTGCATGGGCTCGCCGCGGCGGCTAGTTTCGGGTCATGAAAACGCATCGCTCCCCCCGTTTCGCCCTGCCGCTGGTCGCCGCGCTGCTGCTGCCGCTCGCGGCGTGCAGCCAGCCTGCCCCGCCCGCTGAAAACGCCCCCGCCGTCGCGGGCGAACCGCTCGCCGTGCGCGCGGTGATGATCGGCACCGAAGGGCCAAGCCTCCCCGCCTGTTCCAGCATAAGCCGGGTCAAGGCGGGCGGCACCGACGTGTTCTGGGCGCACGGCGAAACGCGCGCGGTCAAGGCGAAGCTGGCGGGCGGCACCAACGTGTCGCTGTGCGAAGCGGCCGACAACGACGCGTGGTTCGGCATCGTCTTCGCCGCGCCGGGGACCGATCCCGACATGTGCGGGGTCGGCAAGTCGGTCGCCAATGCGCGCGAATATCAGGGGCCGTGCCGCTGGGGCTGGATCCGCGGCGGAACGGTGCAGTTGGGGGGATGATTTAAACCGTCGCCCCCGCGAAGGCGGGGGC
>JAFAGN010000052.1 GCA_023422695.1 Pseudomonadota bacterium | reverse complement strand
GGCCGGGATCTCACCCTATCGATTTGTCGCACCGGCGAGATCCCGGCCTTCGCCGGGATGACGATATAACCGAAATGATGGCCCTATCGCTTCCGCCACTTGGTCCACAGATGCTGCGCGAGCATCGTCGGCGGCATCCGCAGCCAGTGCGAGCGGATGTAGAAGGCTTGTTCCAGCAAAGGCTGCGTCACCCGTCCCCAATCGTCGCGCGCCAGCAGGCGCTGTCGGAACCAGCGATCGGCCGGGTCATGCCCGTTCCAGTCTGCGGGCAGCATCGCGCCATAGAGATCGCGGGCCAGCCGCGCCGTGCGCTGCACCGCAGCTTGCAACCCATGCAGCCGCGCGCGCGCGCTTAGTTCGTCCCAAAAACCCGAATCCGCCGCCGCAAAATCGCGCGTCATCGAATGAAAGTCCCACAGGTTGCGCAAGCCCCCCTGCAAATCGCCGTCGGCCAGCATATGCGCGGCGCAATGACAGGCCATATCGGCGGGATTCAACACCGCAAAGCCCCCATCGCTCGTCACCGCGTCGCTCACCATCGCGAGCGCATCGGGGGTAATCCGGTGCGTGCGCGGCAGGATCGTGTGATGGACGTCGATCATCCGGTCGCGCACCTTGTGGATCAGCGGCGGCAGCTCGTGCATATGCTCGCGGTAATAGAAATCGTCATAGGGATCGGACTTCACCCACTCCCACCCGGCATTGAGCAAGGCGTTCTCGGCGCGGCGGATCTCAGACGCCAGCACCAATATATCGAGGTCGCCGATCTGCCGCCCCGCCGCGCACGCCATGCCCGCGGCGGCATAGGCGGCGCCCTTCAGCAGTACGAATTCGATGCCCAGCGGCGCCAGCGCGCGGCGCGCCATCTCGGCCTCCCAGAGCGCCTGCCGCTGCGCAACCTCAGCGGCCGCGCGCTGGTCGGCAAACAGCGCCGCGACGGTCGGCGGCAGGTGGGTGCTCTCCAGCCGGTGCGCCAGCGTCGCCAGCATCGCTTCGCTGCGCGCGACGCCGATCACCCCATCCCAGTCGCGTGGCGCCAGCGTTGATGCCTCGCGGCGCCCGGCGAGCAGGTCGACAAAGGACCGCACCGCGCTCACTTCGCGGCCTCCGCCCACAATTGCTCGACCAGCGCCATCCCCGTCGCGCTGTCGGGATAGGAAATGCCGAACGCGGGCGTCTCGCGCACCAGCCGCGTGAGCGCCGCAAAACCCGGCTCGCCCAGCGCGACATAGTTGGTCGATGCCTCGGTCAGCCGGACGAAGGCCTCGCCCTCGCCCATCGGTTCGATCGCCGCCGCGCCGCCGAAGCGCGGGAACAGCAGCAGCGCGGGCCGCACGGGTTCGTGCATCGCCGCGATTGCATCGGCGCGTGGGATCAGGTGGCGGATGTCGCCCTTTGGCGTTCCCGTCATCAGCGGCCCCAGCCGCGCCGCGTCGACCCGCGCCGCGTCGACCCGCGCCGCGACCTCGGCAATCGCGGCGTTTTTCAGGCTAACCGCGCGCGGAAAGGCCAGCGCATCGCCGCTCGCCGGGTCGATCAGGGTGAATTCGTCGCCCATCAGCCGCCAGTCGCCCTCACCCAGCAGCGCCGCGAGCGTCGATTTCCCCGACCCAGACTCCCCGGACATGATGACCGCCCGGCCATCCAGCGCCACCGCGCTGGCGTGGAGCAGCATATGGCGCCGCCAGCCCAGCGCGACCTGCAAATTCATCCCCATTTCGGCGGCGAGCAGCCCCATAGACAGCGGCAGAGGCAGCGCGTCGGGGACGACAAAATCGCCGCCGATATGCACCGACGGGCGCAGCCAGCGCCGCCACGGCCGTGCCGCGAACAGCCGCACGGTGGCGTCGGCGGGGCGCGCGTCGTCGCGCGGATAGTCCCGGTACAATTGGGCCAGCGCCGCGATCGGTTCGGGCCAGTCGCTGCCGATGCGAAATTGCACCGGGCCGACCGCAATGCGGATGCTGTGCCTCACGCGCGCGCCACCAGCCCCATGGCCGCGAGTTCGGCGAGCCGCTCCGTCAGGATCGCTTCCACGCCGTCCGCGCCGTCAAAGTCGAAACTTTCCGCAAGCCGCATCGCGAGTGTGGCGGCGTCGCAATCGTCGGCGCCCATCGCCGCCAAGATTTCGGGCATCGGTGACACCACCAGATGCGTCTGCATCGACCGGCGATCGAAAATCGCGGTCAGCTCGCCCAGCGGTTCGACGCGCAGCGCATCCGGCGGCGCGGCGCGATAGGCGGGGTCAGGCATAATCTTCGGCGGCGGCGATCAGCTTGGCGAGGATCGCCATCATCGTCGCGCGCTCGGCGGCGCTGATCTTCGATTCCAGCTGCGCCTCGCTCGCGAGCGCCGCGGGGACGATCGCATCGTACAGCGACCATCCGGTTTCGGTGAGTTCCAGATGGTGCGAGCGCCCGTCGACCGCATGCGCCTGCCGCGCGATCAGCTGGCGTTCGGCGAGCGCCTTGGCGGCGCGGTTGACCGTCACCTTGTCCATCCGCGTTGCTTCGACCAGTTCGCGCTGCGTCTTGGGGCGCCCCTCGCCGAGCACCGCCATCAGCCGCCATTCGGGGATCTTCAGCCCGAAGCGGTTCTGATATTCGGCGGCGATCCGCTCGGACAAGGCGTTTGAGGCGATCGACAGCCGATAGGGCAGGAAATTGTCGAGGTTCAGTTTTTTGGCGGTCATGGTTCAACCTTATCGACTGTTCGGCGCCTGTGAAGCCTTCTCACACAAAGTTTATCGGACGAACTTCGCCCTCAATCCGTCATTGCGAGCGCAGCGAAGCAATCCACAGCGGTTTACGCTACTCTGGATTGCTTCGCTGCGCTCGCAATGACGATGGCGCGAGTCAGAACGACACCCGCGCGCCGATCCACAAGGTCCGCAGCGTAGCGCGCTCGACGATCCCCGCCGACGAGATCGCGGCGGCGACCAGTTCGTTGAACAGATTTTCGCCGCGCGCTTCGATGCTGATCGCGTCGGCCAGCCGCCACGACAGCCCGGCATCAAGCGTCAGCGCATCGTCCAGCACCAGCAGTCCCAGATCATCCTCATTCTGTTTGCCGACATAACGCAGCGTCGCAAAGCCGCCGAGCGGACCAACGCTGTTGCTGCGCAGCGACACGCTGCCGCCATGCTTCGCGATCTGCGCGGGACGGCGTCCGTCGAGCAACGCCGCGCCGCCCGACGCATCGACCTTGGCGTCGGTGAACGCGTAAGTTGCGCGCAGGGTCAGACCATCGATCCGCTGCTCGGCGCTGAATTCGATACCCTTGCTGTCGATCGCATCAAGATTCTGCCGCTGATTGAGGTTGGGCGCCAAGGTCACATTGGCGATGGCGTTGGTGAGGTGGTTGGCGAACAAAGTTGCCGACAGCTTCGTGTCGCCACGGCTCCAATCAACGCCGACTTCGCCGCCCCACAGGCGTTCGGGCTTCAGCAACTCGTTCGCGGTCGTCACCTCCGCCCCGACGCGAAACGGACGATAAAGTTCGTTCAGCGTCGGCAGGCGCCAACCGCGATAGGCGGCGGCGCGGAGCGATAGCCCATTGCTCGTCCATTGCACCCCGGCCCGGCCGCTGCCTTCCCACCCCTGCCGCGCGGCAAACTGCAGATCGGTCATGACGGGGCCGGCGATATTGCGTTCGAGCCGATATCCCTCCGCCAGCCACCAGCGATCGATGCGGCCGCTGAGCGTCCAGACGAAGCCGCTGTCGCGATATCCCGACGTCCATTCGGCGAAGGCGCCCAAGGTATCGCTGCTGCCGCCTGCTGTCCGGTGACGACCCGGGACGGTCCCGGCGAAGAAGAAATCCTCTTCGGTGCGGCCCGTGGTGCGGCGCCAGTCGGCCCCGATCCGCAGCGGGTTCGCGCGGTCGATTGCGGGACGAAACTCGACCCGCGCACCCAGGCCGGTAGCGGGAACGCGTTGGAACAGTGCGGGCGTGATACTGTTGCGGTTGGCAGCAATGCTCGCAAAGCCGCTCTCGAAATCGCGCAGTTGGATATAGGCCAATGCGAACAGCTGATTGGCCCGATAGGGATCGTGGATGAAACGCAGGCTCGCATCGACGCCGTCGACGCGGCTGGTGGTGAAATCGGTGCCGCGGTCGCGCCGGTCGGAAAAGCCGCGCACGCTTGCTTCGATCCGCCCGCTCTCCCCGGCATCGAAGCGCATTCGCACACCCAGTCCGCCCTGCTCGT
This sequence comes from Pseudomonadota bacterium, assembly GCA_023422695.1. GTDB lineage: Bacteria > Pseudomonadota > Alphaproteobacteria > Sphingomonadales > Sphingomonadaceae > Sphingopyxis. Next base: position 6,093 of record JAFAGN010000052.1, on the reverse strand, counting down.
AAGGCGCCGCGCGATCGACGCCGCCGCGCTGGCCCTTCGCTATCGGGATAAAGCCGTCGCCGCGGCTGTAGCGGCCATCGACCGCCACCTCGCCGCTGCCCAATTCGCCGCCGACCGATGCCGACGCATCCCAGCTGTCGCGGCTGCCATAGGCGAGGCTGGCGGTGCCGCCATAGGTGATCGCCGAGTGAAGTCCGATCGTGCCCGCCAGCGCGCCCGGCCCGTCGGCACCGCTGCCGCCGCCGCGCGTGATCGTTACCCCGCGCAGGTTGATTGCGTCATAAGCCGTCCACGCGACCCAGCCGCCAAACGGATCGGCTTGCGGAATACCGTCGAGCGTCACCAGTGCGCGGCTCGATGCGTTGCCGCCCAGTCCGCGCAGCGTCACCCCCTGGCTGGTCGGGTTCGCCGACCGTCCGTCCGACCGGCGAAACTGGACGATACCGGCTTCGTCGCGCAGGCGGTTTTCGACGCGCGCCCCGACGCCGGGGTTCAGGCCTTCGATCAGCGTGGTCGATTGCACCGCGTCAGCCGAGGTCAGCGGCAGCGCGCCCGAGCCATTGACGACAATCTCGAGACGTTCCTGCGCCGTCCGCCCGCGGCACACGACCACCTCGTCAAGAACGTCGTCGTTCGATGCCGAGGTCGTGGCGTCCTGCGCCATCGCCGCGGTCGGCAACGCCAGCGCGGCAACCCCCACCAAAGGGCGGATCACGCGGTCTTCACCGCGTCGGGATGCGCCTTCTGAAAAGCCTCCAGTTCCATACACGCGGCGTCGATCGCCACCAGTCGTGGATAATCGTCGAGCGGCACCTCGAACCGGCGCGCATTGTACATTTGCGGCACCAGACAGCAGTCGGCGATCCCCGGCATGTCGCCGCCCAGATAGGTGCCGTCGCCCGCCATCGCCTCCAGCGCCTCGAACCCTTCCGCAATCCACCGCGCGATCCAGCGGTCCTTGGTCTGTTCGTTAAGGCCCAGATCCTTGGTCAGATATTTGAGTACGCGCAAATTGTTGAGTGGGTGAATGTCGCTGGCGATGACCTGCGCCTGCGCCAGCGCGACGGCGCGCGGCATCGCGGCTTCGGGGATCAGCCGCGGTTCGGGAACGCTGCGGTCGAGCCAGTCGATGATCGCCATGCTCTGGATGATCGGCTCGCCATCGGCGATCAGCATCGGCACAAAGCCCTGCGCATTGAGTTCGAGATATGCGTCGCTGCGCTGCTCGCCCGCGATCAGGCTGACCTCGACCCGCTCATAGTCGAGCCCCTTCAGGTTCAGCGCGATGCGGACGCGATAGCTGGCCGAGGAGCGGAAATAATCGTGGAGGACGAGTTGGGTCATGCAACGCTCCTTAAGGCCAAGCGATCCGCATAGAAACCCACGTCATTGCGAGCGAAGCGAAGCAATCCAGGGCGGTTTACGCCATCTCTGGATTGCCGCGTCGCTTCGCTCCTCGCAATGACGGGTAATCAGAGCAAGACCACTCTATCCGCCGCCCCGCGGCATTTCCGCAATCCATTGCCGCAGCAACGCCGCGCCTTCCTTGTGCACCGTCGAGCGCCCCACCTCCGGCATTGCGATGCCGGGGTCGGTGCTTTCGAGGCGATAGATCATGAAGCTGTGCGCCGGATCGCCCGGCGCGATCGCAAAGTCCATCCCGCCGCTGCCGCGTCCCGCCGCGGTGGGGCGCTTGCCGATGCCATAATTGACCCCGGTGGGATCGTCTGTCCAGCGCAGGAACAGCCCGCTGTTCGACGCGCTGCCCGCCGGATTGTGGCAATGCGCGCAATTGACGTCGAGATAGGCGCGCGCGCGGGTCGCGACGCTGCCCGCCTTAGGGTCGTCCCATATCGGCATGGTCGGCTTGAGTGCCGCCGGATTTTCGAAATAACGACTGCGCACGGCATCGGAGGCGGCAGGATCTAGGATAAAATTTCGCGCCTTCGGCCCGACCGGTTCGATCACGCCATTTTTGCTGTGACATTCCTTGCACTGGTTCCGGTTCGGCACCGCGTAGCGGATGCTGTGCGCCTCACCGTCGGGGCTTTTGAACGTCACCGGCACCCGCCGCCCGCCGAGCGCCAGTGTCGCATCCTTGCCATCAGCGTCCCAGATATAGGGCAGCGCGACCCAGCCGGTTTTGCGGTGGATCAACAGCCGCGTCTCCACCGGCTTGCCGCCATTGTGGTCGGGCCAGCCGAAACTCTTGAACAGCACCGTCCCCACCGGAAATTCGATCGTCCCGTCGGTAGCGACACGCGCGCTGCCGCCGGTTGGAAGATAGACGTAGCGAACCTTGGCCGCATAATCGCTGAACAGCGGCGTGCGCAGCGTGTAACCGATGGCGGCCGCCGGGCGATAGCGGTCGGCGGTCATCCCGAAGCCAAATTCGGACAGTTTCTGCGGCATGGCATCGCCTTCAACCACCGCCTGATCAACAGTCGGCGCGGGCATGGTTGAAGCACCGCTGGCGCAGCACAGCGCCGCTGCCAACGCCGCAAATATGCGCCTCACCGGACCTTCGCCTCCATCGCTTCGGGCAGCTTGATCGCGGAGAGCGCCGCGGGCGGGGTTCCCTTCGACAGGTCGGCTGGCGATGGCTTGGCCTGATCGCGCGGGGTGGCGACATCGGGCAGGTTCAGCGACAAGACCCCGACCGGATCAAGCACCACCGCGTCGCCCGCGCCGTCCCACAGCACCGGCGGAATCGATCCGCCAAAGGCCGCAGCGATCTGCGCCCCGCCCTCGAACGCGGGGGCATAGCCCGCCTTGCCATGCTGGTTACCGCGCACGACGATGTCGCGCGGCAGCGGCTGATATTTCGGATCCTTATGCTCGTAGCGATAGCCGACGATCATCACATTGGCGGTGCCATTGTCGGCGAACACATTATCGAAGATTTCGACATGGCGGTTCGCCATCACCAGCACCCCGGTGCCGGTCGGCACGCTGGCGACTATATTGCCCTTGGGCGCAAAATTGGGCGTGCTGTTATCATTGACGATATTTTCAAACACCCGGACATTATGCCCGCCCTGCATCGGCAGGCTGGGCAGGTCGAACACCAAAATACCGCCGGTGTTCTTCGTAGCGATATTGTCGTGGACGTCGGCGTTGTAGCTGTTTTCGATCTCGATCCCCGCGACATTCTCGGTCGCGATCGAATCGCGGACGACGATATTCTTCGACTGGCCGACATATATCCCGGCATCCGACGCGCCGCGCACGAACACGCTGTCGACCAGCACGTCGGTGCTTTCGACCGGATAGATGCCATAGGCGCCGTTGGTTTCCTTCGGCCCCGCCGTCCATTCGACGCGCAGCTTGTAATAGACGATGCGGTCGGCGCCTTTCGACTTGATCCCGTCGCCCTTGGTGTTGAGCACCGCAAAATTGGTCAGCAGCACGTCGTCGGAGGTCACCAGCAGCCCCTCACCCGCGCCCTGTTGTCCGCTGAAGTCGAGGATCGACCCGCCCTCGCCCGCCCCGGCGCCGCGTACAGTGACATTGGCGACATCGAGCGACAAACCATCGACCAGCTTCCATACCCCGGCGCCCAACTGCACAATGTCGCCCGGCTCGGCCAGGATCAGCGCCTCTTGCAGCTTTTCATTGGCATCGGGCGTTGCCGCACTGACGCTGATCGTCTTGGCGGCCGCCGGATTGGCGCCCAGCATCGCCAATATGCCCAGCGTCGCCGCGTGAAAGCCGTTGAATCGCATCGCTCTCTCCCCTGATTTGGACAGAACATGCGGCAAGACTTGACGGATGCCAAGCGGGTTGCTGACATGCGTGTAGCTAAAAAACCGGGGAGAGGTCGCTTTGTTCAAGAGAATGTCATGGGCGCTTGTCGCGCTGATCGCCGTGCCGGCAACCGCCGCGGCGCCCGCCCCGATCGCGGGACGCTGGAAAACCGACGACGGCAAGGGCGTCGTCGTCCTGGCCGCGTGCGGCAACAAGATGTGCGGACGCATCGAACGCATTCTGGTGAAACAGCCTGCGGGCGGCCAGCTCGACGAACGCAACCCCGACAAGGCCAAACGCACCCGCCAGATTACCGGGCTGCAAATCTACTGGGATCTGGTCCCCAGCGGCGACGGCTGGAAAGGCGAAGGATACAGCCCCGAAGACGGGCGGTATTACAAGGCGCATCTGCGCGTGAAGGGCAGCAAACTGACGATGAAAGGCTGCGTCAGCCTGTTTTGTCGGACGGTAACGTGGACCAAGATGGGCTGACCTGTCTCAAGTCAGCGCTGCCTGCGCATCGGTCACTTCAGCGCCTTCCGCTAACGCGTCTTTGGGTACCGTCAGATAGTTGGCGAGACGGTAGGCGACCCATGCCAGTGCGATACCGACCGGAACATCGACCACATAGTGCCAGCGGCTCGCCACAGCGGTCACCAGGATAAAAAGCAGAATGAACGAATAAAAGGGAACGAGTATTTTCCCGTGCTGCCAGGCAAAGAGGAAAAACAGAAATGCGCCTGCCGAATGGAGCGACGGCATTGCCGCCAATCCGGCGGTGAAATGAGCGCCGCCATGTTCGGCGATCCAATCGGCCCCATGGTCCAACGAGCCTCGATAGAAACCGAGCATTTCCTGCTGCCCGGCGGTGACCATCGGATTGATCCCGGCTTCGTAGATGAAAGGACCGACCGCAGGCGTGACCAGATAAGCGAAGGTGCCAAGCGATTGCAGCAAAAGCACGGCGATCAGCAGCTTGCCGAACTGGCCGGGTGTCTTGATCGCATGATAGAGGAAGCTGCAATAGAATAGCGCGACAAAAGATATCATATAGAAATTGGCTTCGAATGGGATCAGCCATTGAAGCGATTGCCGCATCGCGACGCTCCAGGACACGAGCGGCGCCGCCCACACATCGGTTTGCCAGTAAAACGCGTCGTAGTTCACCGGATTGATATGGGGGATCCATAGCTTGATGTTGAAATGTGCGAAGAGGACGACGAGATAACATGGCGTCGCCAACAGAAATTTCATTGCGACCTCGCGATCGCCCGCAATAGCGATCACCACGCCCAATGCCCCGATACCGATCAGCGGAAAAATATAGTGGATGCCAACTTGGGCAGCGCGACCGCTGGTCGGATATATGATTGGAAGATCAAAGGCAGCAGAAAACAGAAACATTGCCAGGAGCATCGCGCCGGCAATAAAAATTTCGACCGGAATTTTACCGGCTTTCGACCGCATGATGCCCCGCAACAATCTAGTTTCACTAGGAAATCTGGAATTTTCCCGAATTTCTTTGTGAAATACTTAGCTGTTGGACGTTAGCGAAGCGATAATGTCACCATATCGGATCAAAAAAGCCCGGATCAATGGAGGGCTTATGATGCATCCCCCAAAATCCAGTCCACCCCTGCTGCGACGTGAATGCGCGTCGTGTCGTAGATCGGCAGCACATTGGCGTCGGGGTCGACCAGCATCACCAATTCGGTGCACGCCAGCACGATCGCCTGGATGTCCTGCTTGGCGATGTCGGTGATGAAGGTCTTCATCGTGCGCCGCGAAGCTTCGTTCGCCTTGCCCTGCATCAGCTCTTCGTAAATGATCCGGTCGATCTCTTCGGCGCGGCTCGCGTCATAGGGGGCGAGCGTCAGGCCGTGACGGACCAGCCGCTGGCGGAACCAGGCCTCGGTCATCACATTGCGGGTACCGATCACCGCCGCGGCTTTGATGCCGTCAGCCTTCATCTTCTCGCCGGTTTCGTCGACGATGTGGATGAGCGGGATCGAGATCGCCGCGGCGACATCCTCGGCGACCTTGTGCATCGAATTGGCGGCGATCATCAGCGCGGTCGCCCCCGCCGCTTCCAGCCGCTGCGCCGACGCGACCAGCACGTCCTTGGCATGCGCCCATTGTTCGGGCGTGGTCAGCCGCGACAGGTCGCAATAGTTGAGGCTTTCGAGGAGGATCGGCGCCGAACAGGCGGTACCCAGCCGCTTTTGCACCCCTTTGTTGAGGTGCCGGTAATAGAGCTCGGTCGATGCCCAGCTCATGCCGCCGATCAGGCCGATTTTACGCATAAAGCCCCTTATGGAAACACGTCGCCCCCGCGAAGGCGGGGGC
>JAFAGN010000046.1 GCA_023422695.1 Pseudomonadota bacterium | reverse complement strand
GCCCCCGCCTTCGCGGGGGCGACGTTTCATTCCGCTAGCCCCTTCACCCCGTCCGCCGCGCCAGCCACACCCCGGCAACCATCAGCGCGATGCCCGCGAGGCGCTTGGCGTCGACCGGGAAGCGCATCGATCCGAACAGTGCGAAATGGTCGATCACCGCGGCGCTGATCAGCTGGCCGACGAGGACGAAGAAGATCGCATTGCCGACCCCGAATTTGGGCGCGATGAAGGTCACGGAGATGACGTAGAAGGCGACGAACAGCCCGCCGAAGTAGAAATGGAACGGGATGTCGGACGAAAAGCGGATATGGCCGAACGTCCCGGTCGCCAGCGCACCGGTCGCGGCGATGAGGAAGGCGAGGCCGAACAGGATCGTCGAGGCCGCGAGCGGACTGCCCAGCCGACCGCCGAGCCCGCCATTCAAGGCCGCAAGGATCGGGATGCCGATGCCCGTCAGCAGCATGACGAAGGCAAAGGTCGGGGCGTTGCTGCTGGTCATTGCGGCGGCGCCTTCGCCGCCTGCGCGGCGCGAAATTCGGTCACCGGCAGCCCGCCGATGCCCCAGTTGTCGAGATCGACCTCGTCGATCGTCACCACCGTGGTCGCGGGATTCTTGCCAAGGATGCGCTGGAGCAATTCGGTGACGCCGCCGATCAGTTCGGCCTTTTGTTCGGGCGTCGCGCCTTCGCGGGTGATCTTGATGTTCACATAGGGCATCATTCGGCTCCTTCGGCGGCGCGCCAGCCCGGCATGGCGGGAAAGCCGGGCAGTGCCGCGATCCGCTGTGTCCATTCGCCGATTGCGGGCCAGTCGGCAAGGTCGATACCGGCTTCGGCCATCAGCGCCAGATAGGGGCTGGCGGCAAGGTCGGCGATGGTCAGTCGGTCGCCGACGAGCCAGCGGTGCGCCGCGAGATGCGCCTCGATCACCGGCAGGAAGCGCGCGGTCACCGCCTGCGCCTGATCTTCGGCGATGACCGCACCGAACTGGCGCGCGAGGCGCAGCGTCGCCGGGCCATTGGCGATTTCGTTGGCGGCGTGCGACAGCCACAGCGCGATGTCACCGCGTTCCTGCGGAGTCCGGCCGTCCCATTCGCCGGGGCGGTGGCGCGCCGCGAGATAGGCGAGGATCGCCTGACTGTCGCGCAGCCTGAGGTCGCCTTCGACGTAAACCGGGATCTGGCGCATCGCATTGATCGCGGCGAAGGCGGCGGATTGCCGGGCCGCGGCGTCGGTCAGTTCCTCGGTCCATGGCTGGTCGAGAAAGGCGAGCGCCATGCGGACCTTGTGAGCGTTGCCCGACCGCGGGGTGCCATAAAGCTGGATCATCGTCCTTCTCCGGAAAGCTGGGTGCGAAGCGCGGCGTTTTCGGCGCGTAATTGATTGAGTTCGGCGGCCATCGGCTGGATCGCAGCGGAAATTTCGGCCTCGGTAAAACGCGGGGTGATGTGCTGCGAACAATTCCACTCCCACCCGATGACGTCGATCAGGAAGGCGCGTTCGGGGGTGGCGCGATAGCCGTCGGGCATCAGCGAGGTGACGAGCGCGGGATCGTCGGCGAGTTCGACGCTGTGCGCGTGGCCCACCAGCTTCAGCCGGTCCTTGTTCGGATAATCCATCAGGAACAGCGACACGCGGTCGTCGCCTGCAAGGTTGGCGGTGCTGATATATTGCTTGTTGCCGCGGTAGTCGGCGAACCCGATGCGGTTGCCGCCGAGATGGCGGAGGAAACCGGCGGGACCGCCGCGATGCTGCATATAGGGCCAGCCGTGCGCGGTGACGCTGGCCATATAAAAACTGTCGCGCAGCGCGATATAGCCGATTTCCTTCGCGGTCAGCGCGTCGGGGGTGCCGTCGGCGTCGGCGTCCATCTTCAGATAGGCGGCGCGCGAGCCATGGCGTTCCTGCAGCGCCTTGACCGTGTCACTGAACATTGTGTGGCGGTAGTTGCGGGCCATGGTACCGATCCTTCGCGGGCGGAGAGAGGGGGGGGCGAACGAAGGCCGAGAGGGGGACAGCTTCGTTCGCCGACCGATATTTAGATCGTTGCGACCCTCGATATAACCGGCAAAGAGTGCATGAGTTTATTTCCAGAAGTGGAATAATTGATGGATCGGTTGTTGACCCTGGAAATGTTCGTCGCGGTCGCCAGCGAGGGCGGCTTTGCGGCGGCGGCGCGCAAGCTGGGCAGCTCGCCGCCTGCCGTCACGCGCGGGATCGCGGCGCTCGAGGCGCGGCTGGGGACGCAACTTTTCCACCGATCGACGCGCGCGGTCGCGCTGACCGACGAAGGCGCGGCGTTTCTGGAGCAGGCGCGGCGGATTCTGGCCGAGTTGGCCGGGGCCGAGCGCGAATTGCGCGGGGCGACGGCTGAGCCGCGCGGCCAGCTGCATGTCACCGCGCCGGTGATGTTCGGACGCCTGCACGTCCTGCCCATCGTCAGCGAGCTGATGGTGCTGCACCGCGAGCTGATGGTGCGGATGATGCTGATCGATCGCAACGTCCGGATCGTCGAGGAGGGGATCGATGTCGCGGTGCGGATCGGCCCGCTCGCCGATTCGGCGCTGAAGGCCGTGCGGATCGGGTGGGTGCGCCAGATGCTGGTGGCAAGCCCGGCCTATCTGGCGCGGCGCGGCGCGCCGCAGACGATTGCCGACCTGGCGCAACATGATCTGATCGGGACGATGGGACCGCGCGCCGCGGGCGAGTGGCAGCTGGCGAGCGGCAAGTGGCGACTCGATCCACGCCCGCGGCTGGTGCTCAACACGGTCGATGGCGCGCTGGCGGCGGCCGAAGCGGGGCTGGGGATCGCCAATCTGCTGAGTTACCAGCTCGCCGATGCGCTGGCGGCGGGGCGATTGATCGCGCTGCTGGCGGGGGAACAGCCGCCCGCGCTGCCGGTGCATCTGCTGTTCGAACCATCGCGCGCGGGACTGCCGGCGGTGCGGTCGTTTGTGGAGGCGATGAAGGGGCGGGCGCGGGTTGCGGGGCTGGGGTGATTTCGTAAGCTAGGACAAGACAAGCGGGGTTCCTCCCTATGGCGAAGCCATGGGGAGGTGGCAGCGCGAAGCGCTGACGGAGGGGCTTTGGCGCAACCGTCGCTGCCCCTCCACCCCTCGCTTCGCGAGCGGTCCCCCTCCCCATGGCTTCGCCACAGGGAGGATCAACGATCGTAACCACTTGAAAACTCAGAACTGATACGCCAATCCGCCGCCGAACAGCCATTGATCGGCGCTGCCGACGTCCTTGACGATCGGCGAATCGGCGAGGCGCGAGAGGAGGCGGCCATATTGGGCGCCGCCGATCAGGACGAAGCCTTTGCGCAGGTCGCCCGACAGGGCATAGGCGCCCGCCATCCCGAGGGTATATTTGCCCGCGCCCGCCTTGGCCCCCGCGCCGGTATAGACAGGCAGGCCGCTGGCGGCGCTGCCGACCGGATCGACATCGTAATAATAGCGGCCAAAGCCCTTGCCGTAGAAGTTGACCGACGCCGAGATGCCGACGAAGGCGCGTTTCGACAGCGGCGTACCATAATCGATCGTCGGCGATGCCGCCCAGCTGCCGTGGCGGCCCGAAATATCCTTCAATGCGACGAGGCGCAGGCCGATCTGGTCATAATCGCTGGTGATCACCCCGGTGTGGGTGACGCCGGTGAAGAATCCTGCCTCGACCGCGAGCTTGCGCTTGCCGAGCGCCTCGACCTGCGGATCCTTGATGCTGCCGGTGCGGTCGGCGCGCAGGCTGATGATCGGGCCGAATTTGAAGTCGGTCTTTTGCCCGCGGCGATGGCGGATCAGGTCGACCTGCAAATTGGTACCGCGGGTCGAGAAGGAATAGCCGTCGTAGCGGCCGCGAATGTAAAAGGCGGGGAGCAGGCGGCGTTCGTCCGATCCGTTGTAATCGGGCGAGCTCAAGATCCCCCCGGCGACCGAGATATAGTTGCGCGACCATTTGCGGTCGCTGTGGTCATCATCGTCGCGGGCGGCGGGGAGCAGGATATTGTCGTCGATATCGCTGACGTCCTGAAGCGCCTTGGCGGGATGGGCGGCGTCGGGGGCCAGCCCGTCGATCATGGTTTCGACCGGCGCAACGGGCACCGCCGCCTCTTCGGCGTTGGCGGGGACCGCGGCAAAGCCGAGGAGCGCCAGCGGCGCTAGCAGCCGAACGAAGGGGGGCGAAAGCAGCGGGCGGGAGCGCGGGGTCAAAACGGGCATATTCATCCTATATTCTTGCCCCTCTTGCCCGGGGGTGTAGGTGAAGGTCCAGACATTGCAAAGGCTTCGTCTTGCCCAATCAAGCTTTTGGCCGCATCGTGCCTTTTGTGCATCACTACCGCCCTTCCGCTTGCCTATCGCGCAGCGCCGCCATTGGTTCCCCGTCCTGCGCCCTCCCGTCTGCGCGCGCCGGGCTGTCGCTGCCATGAACCGCATCGCGCGCCTGATCGGTTATGCGCTGATGGCGATCGCCGCGGGGCTGGCGCTGGCGCAGCGGCGCGGCGCGATCGACGGCATCGGGCCGTTTCCGGTCGCCGCGGTGGCGCTGCTGGTCGGAATGATCGGGGTGATGCTGGTGTTCACCGACCTGATGGTGCGCGGGCTGTACGCGCAGATCGATGCGGCGAAACGCGACGAGGGCGGAGAGGGTTAAATCCTTTTCGTTCGACAGTATCGGTGGTTACCAGTATGACGGCCCGATGACTGATCGACCGCATACGCCGCTGCTCGACACGGTGGATGTCCCCGCCGACCTCCGCAAGCTGAAGCCCGAAGACCTCCGCCAGTTCGCCGACGAGCTGCGCGCCGAGATGATCTCTGCTGTCGGGACGACGGGCGGCCACCTGGGGTCGGGGCTGGGCGTGGTCGAACTGACCACCGCACTGCATTATGTGTTTGATACCCCGCGCGACAAGATCGTGTGGGACGTCGGCCACCAATGCTATCCGCACAAGATCATCACCGGGCGCCGCGATCGCATCCGCACGCTGCGCCAGGGCGGCGGCCTGTCGGGCTTCACCAAGCGCAGCGAGAGCGAATATGATCCGTTCGGCGCCGCACATTCGTCGACCTCGATCAGCGCGGCGCTTGGTTTTGCGATCGCCAACAAGCTAAAGGATCAGCCCGGCCGCGCGATCGCGGTGATCGGCGACGGGTCGATGTCGGCGGGTATGGCCTATGAGGCGATGAACAATGCGCAGCAGGCGGGCAACCGGCTGATCGTCATTCTGAACGACAATGACATGTCGATCGCGCCGCCGGTCGGCGGGCTGTCGGCGTATCTGGCGAAGCTGGTGTCGTCGCGGCCGTTTATCGAGCTGCGCGAAATTGCGCGGCGCTTTGCGCGCAAATTGCCCGAGCCGCTGCACAAGGCGGCGAAAAAGACCGACGAATATGCGCGCGGCATGGCGATGGGCGGGACGCTGTTCGAGGAACTCGGCTTTTATTATGTCGGGCCGATCGACGGGCATAATCTCGACCATCTGATCCCGATCCTGGAAAATGTTCGCGACAGCGACCATGGCCCGGTGCTGATCCATGCGGTGACGATGAAGGGCAAGGGCTACGCCCCCGCCGAGGCCGCCGCCGACAAATATCATGGCGTCCAGAAATTCGACGTCATCACCGGCGAACAGGCGAAAGCGCCGCCGGGACCGCCCGCGTATCAGAATGTGTTCGGCGAAACGCTGGCGAAGCTCGCCGATACCGATCCGCGCATCGTCGCAATCACCGCGGCGATGCCGTCGGGGACCGGGGTCGACAAATTCGCAAAGGCGCATCCGTCGCGTAGCTTCGATGTCGGGATTGCCGAGCAGCATGCGGTGACCTTCGCGGCGGGGCTCGCGGCGCAGGGGATGCGGCCGTTCTGCGCGATCTATTCGACGTTTTTGCAGCGCGCTTACGATCAGGTCGTCCATGACGTGGCGATCCAGAATTTGCCGGTGCGCTTCGCGATCGACCGCGCGGGGCTGGTCGGTGCCGACGGATCGACCCACGCGGGATCGTTCGACGTCACCTATCTCGCGACCTTGCCCAACATGGTGGTGATGGCGGCGGCGGATGAGGCCGAGCTGGTCCATATGACCTATACCGCCGCCGAATATGACGATGGCCCGATCGCCTTCCGCTATCCGCGCGGCAACGGCACGGGTGTGGCGTTGCCCGCGGTCCCCGAAAAGCTGGAGATCGGCAAGGGACGCGTCGTGCGCAGCGGTAAGACCGTGGCGATCTTCTCGCTCGGGACGCGATTGGCCGAGGCTCTGAAGGCCGCCGATACGCTGGAGGCGCGCGGGCTGTCGACCAGCGTGATCGATTTGCGTTTCGCCAAGCCGCTCGACGAGGAACTGATCCGCAAGACGCTCGCCGCGCACGAGGTTTGCGTGACGATCGAAGAGAACAGCATCGGCGGGCTGGGCGCGCATGTGCTGACGCTGGCGAGCGACGAAGGGCTGATCGACGCCGGGTTGAAACTGCGCACGCTTCGGTTGCCCGATATGTTCCAGGACCAGGATTCGCCCGACAAGCAATATGACGCCGCGGGGCTGAACGCGCCGCAGATCGTCGATTGCGTGCTGAAGGCGCTGCGCCACAACAGCGCGGGGGTGGAGGAAGCGGGCGCGCGGGCTTAGCGGTAAACTTCGCGGCGATGGCCGATCGCGATGACGACAATCACCATTCGGCCGTCCTCGATTTTTGCGACAACGCGATAATTTCCGACGCGATAGCGCCAATGACCGGCATAGTCGCCTGTCAGGGCTTGACCTCGCTGGCGGGGATTATCCAGCTGCGAGATTTCGATCATCGTCAGCGTGACTCGGTCAGCCTGTTTGACGTCGATTTTGCGAAGCTGTTTCCTGGCTTGGTCCGAGACCTCAAGCGCCCAGGCCAAGTTCACGCCTCATCTGCTCGATCGAGATATTTTTGCTGGGATCGTAATCGGCCAGTGCAGCCTCAAGCAGCGCGATATCCTCAAGCTCGTCGATATATTCCTCGATCGCTTTGCGAGCGAGCGCGGTTTTTGTACGGCCAGACCGCTTCGCGGCACTTGCAAGCCGATCTTCCAGTTCCTTGTCGAGGCGAATGGCAAGCATGATCTCGCTCCTTTGCTATACATGTATAGCGTAGTCCGCCGGTCCACAAGGTTCGTCGAGAATTGACCGAACCGGAATGGACATTCTTTGATAGGCGACGAATAGTGAGGCAAGGGGGCGCCAATGGATTTCCTGAAACTCATCCAGTCGCTCGACGAGCTGCTCTATGAGATCATGTCGTGGCTGATCTTTTATCCGGTGACGCTGTGGCGCGCGCTGACGCGGCCGCTCAGGATGATGAATTATGCCGACAGCGAACTCGGCGATGCGGTGGAGACCCAATATAGCGACACGCTGTCGCCGCCGCTGTTCCTGCTGCTGACCATCGTGCTCAGCCATGCGATCGAGCTGGCGACCGTGGGGCAGAGTGAAATTGTACGCGACCGCACCGGGCTGGGCGGTCTGGTCAACGACGATTCGACCTATATCCTGCTGCGCGTCGCCTTTTTCAGCCTGTTTCCGCTGGTCATGGCGGCGCGGCTGGTGCGCGCCAAGGGGCGCAAGCTCGACCGCGGGCCGCTACGCGCGCCCTTTTACAGCCAATGTTACGTCGCTGCGCCCTTTGCGATGATGGTGTCGGGGGCGGGGATGCTGATGCAGGTCAAGCCGCTCGCCGCCGGAGCCGCCGGGCTGGCGCTGCTGGCCTTTGCACTGATATGGTATGGCACGCTGCAGATCCTGTGGTTCGCCGAACATCTGCACATCAGCCGCTGGCGCGCCGCGGTGCAGGCGTCGCGCGCGATGATCGAGGCGCTGGCTGCCTTTGTCCTGATCTCGCTGGTCTTTGTCTGACCGAAATGAAAAAGGCCCGGACATGCCGGGCCTTTCCAGTCGGTGATGTGCGCCGCGATCAGGCGCCCGGGATCGCCGCCTGGGCGTCGCGGCCGTCGCCTTCGGGGGCGGCCAGGATGTCGCGGACGACCAGACCCTTGTCGACGACCTGCGTGTCGGGGCTGCCGACCTGGCTGCGGATGCCGGGGTCGGCGCGGGCGCCGTCCGCGCTGCTGATCACCGCGGCTTCATTGGGGCTGCGCGCCGAGGGGCCGCCGAACAGCGCGCGCAGCGTCTGTTCCGCGGTCGTTTCGCCGCCGGGGCGGGCGGTGCCGGGGGCGGGCGGGGTCAGCGCGAAATCGGGCGGCACGACGAGCGGCGCCTGACGCGACACCGCAAATTCGTCGGGCCGGTCGCGGCTGAAGAGATTGTTCGACCCGCAGGCCGACAGGGTGGTGGCCAGGATCGAGGCGGCCAGGATGACTTTGGTCCGGTTCACTGCAAATAACTCCTATGCGCCCCGTTTACTTCGCGGCCGGTTTGGCGTCCGCATCGGAGGCCTTTTCGCCGAAGAGCAGCGCGCGCGCAACCAGCAAAAGCACCCCGATCGAGATGCACGCATCGGCGACGTTGAAGATCATGAAGGGACGGAAATCGCCGAAATGCAGGTCGGCGAAATCGACGACATAACCATAGCGCACGCGGTCGACAATATTGCCGAGCGCGCCGCCGAGGATCATCGCGAGCGCGATCACATCGCCCTTGGCCTGTTCGCGCGTCATCCAGATCGCGACCGCGCCCGCGACGAGTGCGGTGACCGCCACCAGCGTCCAGCGCGTCGTGTCGTTGCAATTGGCGAACATCGACAGCGAAATGCCGCAATTTTCGGCCCAGGTCAGGTTGAAGATGTCCATCAGCTCGATCTCGCGCTTCGCCTCGAGCGACAGCGGGGTGATGATCACCCATTTGGTCACCTGATCGAGCAGAAACGCGGCGGCGGCAACCAACAGGCCGAAACGCAGGTGCGGCGAACGAGAGCTTGTCATGCGGGGTTCAATACCGTGTCGCAGCGATTGCACAAGTTGCCGTCCTCGGTAACTTCGGGGAGGTGGCGCCAGCAGCGGCCGCATTTGTGGTGTTCGGTGCGGGCAACGGCAAGACTGTCGCCCAACTTCACCACTGAGACGATGAAAATTTCGGCCAAGTCCAGATTCCCGGCATCGGCTGCGTAGCTCACCTCTGCTTCGAGGCTGGATTTGATGATCTTATCGCGCCGCATGGGCTCGATAAGTTCGTTGACCAAAGTACGCGATCCGCGGACATTTGCCCACTTACTAACGAGCGTGTCGACATTCCAAGCTGCGTCGATGCTCGGCCACTCCAGCAGATGCACGCTGCCCTCATCCGGATAGCGCGTCCCCCACACCTCTTCGCTGGTGAACACCAGCACCGGCGCCGCGTAGCGGATCAGCGCGTGGAATAGCGTGTCGAGCACGGTGCGGTAGGCGCGGCGCTTTTCGGTGCCGAGCGGCGCGGCGGGGCCGATGTCGCAGTAGAGGCTGTCCTTGCGGATGTCGAAATAGAAGGCCGAAAGGTCTTCGTTGCAGAAGTCCGACAGCAGGCGCGTGTAGCTGTTGAAGTCGAAATCGTCGACCGCTTGGGCCAGCTTCGCGTCGAGGTCGGCGAGCAGCGAGAGCATATAGCGTTCGAGTTCGGGCATCGCCGCGACGTCGGTGATGCGTTCCGCGTCGCTGAAGCCTTCGAGCGCGCCGAGAAGGTAGCGGAAAGTGTTGCGCAGCTTGCGATACTGGTCGGCAACCCCGGCGAGGATTTCCTTGCCGATGCGGTGATCCTCGGTGAAGTCGACGCTCAGCGCCCACAGGCGCAGGATGTCGGCGCCATAATCGCGCATCAGGTCGATCGGGCTGATCGTGTTGCCGAGCGACTTCGACATCTTCAGACCCTTGGAGTCCATCGTGAAGCCGTGGGTCAGCACTGCTTTGTACGGCGCCTGTCCGCGCGTGCCGCAGCTTTCGAGCAGCGACGACTGGAACCAGCCGCGATGCTGGTCGCTGCCCTCGAGATAGAGGTCGGCGCTGTGGGTGCCGCCGTCGTGGCGGACGAGCGCGGGCCATTTGCCGCTTTCGAGCACGAAGGCGTGGGTGCAGCCCGAATCGAACCACACGTCGAGGATGTCGGTGATGCGTTCGTAATCGGCGGCGTTGTACTGATCGCTCAGATATTCCTGCGCGCGCGCGTCACTCCACGCATCGACGCCGCCTTCCTTCACCGCATTGACGATGCGGTCGTTGACGAGCGGGTCATTGAGATATTGGCCGGTCTTGCGATCGACGAACAAAGTGATCGGCACGCCCCACGCGCGCTGGCGGCTGAGCACCCAGTCGGGGCGGTCCTTGACCATCGATCCGATGCGGTTGCGGCCCTTTTCGGGGACGAAGCGCGTGCGGTCGATCGCGTGCATCGCGGCCTGCCGCAGCGTCGGCGCGTCGCAGAGATCCTCCTCATGCGGGTTGATCGCGCCGCCTTCGCTTTCCCAGCGCTGCTCGCGCGGCGCCTTCGGCTCGATATGCGTCATCACCCGGTCCATCGGCACGAACCATTGCGGGGTGCAGCGATAGATGACCTTCGCCTTCGAGCGCCAGCTATGCGGATAGCTGTGCTGGTAGTCGGCGCTGGCGGCGAGCAAACCGCCGCTTTCGCGGAGGTCCGAACAGATCGGGCCGTCGGGGGCATTGAACTTCGGGTTAATGACGCTGCCCTGACCGCCGAGCCAGCCCCAGTCCTCACGATATTTGCCGTCGCCCTCGACCGCGAACACGGGGTCGAGCCCGTTCGCCTTGCACAGGTCGAAATCATCCTCGCCATGGTCGGGCGACATATGGACAAAGCCGGTGCCGCTGTCGGCGGTGACGAAATCACCGGCGAGCATCGGGCGGGGGCGCGCAAAGAAGTCGCCGAGATGGTGCATCGGATGGCGAAGCTCGACGCCCTCGAAGTCCGAGCCCTTATAGAGCCCCGCGCCGACATTCCATTTGCCGCCTGTCCCGGACAGATCGCCGAGACGCTGCATGACCGAGGCGGCGAGATCGCGCGCGACAAAGAATTCGGCGCGCTGGACGGCGCCGCTGTCGTCGGTCCAGCTGTAATCGATCAGGATATATTGCAGGTCGGGGTTATAGGCGACGGCCTGATTGACCGGAATGGTCCAGGGCGTGGTCGTCCAGATCAGCAGCTTTTGGCCGGGGACGATCGCGCCATTGCCCTTGCTGACTTCGAACGCGACATCGATCTGGGTCGAGACGATATCCTCATATTCGATCTCGGCCTCGGCGAGCGCGGTCTTTTCGACCGGCGACCACATCACCGGCTTGGCGCCGCGATAGAGCATGTCGTTCGCAGCGAATTTGAGCAGTTCGCGGACGATCGTCGCCTCGGCCTCATAATCCATCGTCAGGTACGGATGGTCCCAGTCGCCGCCGATGCCGAGGCGCTTCAACTGCTCGCGCTGGGTGTCGACCCAATGCTGGGCGTAGGCGCGGCATTCGGCGCGGAATTCCTCGACCGGCACTTCGTCCTTGTTGAGCTTTTTCTTGCGATATTGCTCCTCGACCTTCCACTCGATCGGCAGGCCGTGGCAGTCCCAGCCGGGCACGTAGGGCGCGTCCTTGCCCTTCAGCGTCTGGGTGCGGACGACCATGTCCTTGAGGATATGGTTGAGCGCATGGCCGATGTGCATGTCGCCATTGGCATAGGGCGGGCCGTCGTGGAGGATGAACTGGTCGCGGCCCTTGCGCGCGTCGCGAATCTGCCCTTCCAGATTGCCCTCGAGCCATTTGGCGAGAATCAGCGGTTCCTTCTGCGGCAGGCCGGCCTTCATCGGAAAGTCGGTCTTGGGCAGGAAGACGGTGTCGCGATAATCGCGCTGCTCGGCGGGGGGCGTGCTGTCGGTCATGGTGCGCGGCGCTTAGCGCAGATTTGCGTGGGCGCAAAGCTTATGGGGCAGGTTGGCAGAGGTTCACGCGGAGCCGCGGAGACGCGGAGAGAAATGCAGAGAAGGGATTCGCGCAGAGATCGCAGAGATCGCAGAGAGAAACAGGAGAAAGGGCGGCGGGGTCGCCAATCATTCTTCTCCGCGTCTCCGCGTCTCCGCGTGAACCTAATTCCTCTGCGTCCTCCGCGCTCTCTGCGCGAAACATTCTCCCTCTCCCGTCGGGAGAGGGGGTTAGCGTTGCCGCGGCCGCAACGCCGGGCCGACCGCGCGGATGTCTTCGACCCAGATATAGCCGTTGAAGCTCGCCGGGATTTTGGCGAGTTGCTGCGGGGTGGACAGGCCTTCGTTCGATTTGCCCTGTTCATAGGGACCAAAGACGATGACGCGCGCGCCGACGCTGTCCATGCGGGCGATCAGGCGGTCGGGCCAGCCCCAGAAGGCCCATTGGTAATTGATCGGGATGCCGATCACGCCGTTCCGGCAGCTGGCGGGGACGATTCCCGTCCAGCCGTAGGTCACATAGTCCTTGGTGCAGGCCATCGCCTCGCGCTTGAGATCGAACGACCAGTTGTTCGGCAGCAGTTCGCGCATCCGCCCGACCGGGGCTGCGTGGCCGTAAAAGGCATCGCCGAGCTTTTGGCCGTCGCGGCCCGAGGCCTGGAGGATCGCGAACAGCTGGTCGGCCTCGGCCGGATTCTTCGATTTGAAGTTGAACAGGATCGGGTGGACGGGGAGCGCCGCGAGCCCCTCCTCGACCGTCGGTATCTTGCCGACCCCCTTGCCGCGCAGCGGGAAGGTCTTGCCGCCGTCGGCGGTGTAGCCGTAACCGATGTCGAGCGCCTTGAGCTCGGCCAGCGTCAGGTCGCGCGTGTCGCCCATGCCGTCGGTGCGGCAATCGACGGTCCAGTCGTGGAACAGCACCATCTTGCCATCCTTGGTTGGCGCGACGTCGACCTCGACCATGTTCGCGCCGAGCCCGACCGCCCAGCGCATCGATTCGGGGGTATTTTCGAACACCGCATGTTCGGGCGGATAGGCGTGGACGGCGGTGCAGGTATCGCGCCCGACCGCGGCGCGCTTGTCATAGAGATGATAGACGCCGCGGTGCGCGATGAGCTTGGGTTTACCGGTGGGATCGGGGGCGAGCCAGCTGGCGTTGCTGAGGGTCAGCCAGGCGACGAGCGCGGCGAACAGCCAGAGCGCAATTTTGGTGCGGCGGCGGAGGGGCTTTTTCTTCGGGCCTTCGAGGGCGGTGGCCCAGTCAGTGTGCGCGTCGGTCATGTCGCTTGGTTCACTCGCGAGAGGTGGCGGCTAGAGTGTTCACGCGGAGCCGCGGAGACGCGGAGAAAGGAAAAATGGGGTTCGCGCAGAGGCGCAGAGATCGCAGAGGAGAGGGAATAGGGCGGCGAAGCCGCCAATCGTTCTTCTCCGCGGCTCCGCGTCTCCGCGTGAACCCATTTCCTTTGCGTGCTCTGCGTCTCTGCGCGCATCATTTCAGAGCCCCGTAAGCAGCGCCTTCGCCGTTTCACAATCCTTGGCGATCTGCGCCATCAGCGCGTCCATATTATCGTACTTCGCCTCGGGCCGGATGAAGGCGTGGAAGGCGACGTCGATTTCCTGCCCGTAGAGATCTTCGACGAAGTCGAAGAAATGCGGTTCCAGCAATTCCTTCGGCGGATCGAAGCTCGGGCGGATGCCGAGGTTGGCGGCGCCTTTCAGGAGGCGGCCGTCGGGGAGCTTCCCGGTCACCGCATAGATGCCGTAGCGCGGGCGCAGATAATTGCCCATGTCGATATTGGCGGTCGGAAAGCCGAGCAGGCGGCCATTCTTGTCGCCATGCTCGACGCGGCCGCGCACGGTGAAAGGACGGGTGAGCAGGCGCGCGGCGGTGGCGCAGTCGCCTGCCTGCAGCGCCTCGCGGATGCGGCTCGACGAGATCACCGCGTCGTCCTCGACCGGCGCGACCATTTCGGTGAAGAAGCCGAGGCGGCGGGCATGATCGGCGAGCGTCACGACATCGCCGCCGCGGCCCTTGCCGAACACGAAATCGCTGCCGGTGACGACCCCGGCGGCGCCGTAACGATCGAGGAGTAGCCCGGTGATGAAATCCTCTGCCGTCGTCCCGGCGAGCGCGGCGTCGAAGGGCAGCACGAGCATCGCGTCGGCGCCCGCCGCGGCGAACAGTTCCTGCCGCTGGTCGAGCGTGGTGAGGCGAAAGGGCGGGACGTCGGGTTTGAAGAAGCGCACCGGATGCGGGTCGAAGGTCGCGACGATCGCCGGGCGGCCCTCGTCGCGCGCATGGCGGAAGGCGCGGCCGACGACCGCCTGATGCCCGGCATGGAAGCCGTCGAAATTGCCGAGCGCGATGACGCCGCCGCGCAGGTGGCCTTCGATGCGGGCGTGGCCGTCGAGGCGGATCATGGCATCACCCCTCTCCGTTCGTGCTGAGCTTGTCGAAGGGCTGTTCTTTCCTTGAACCGTGAGAAAGAGAAGGACGGTGCTTCGACAAGCTCAGCACGAACGGAGGCTTGGAGATCCGTCATGGCGCGGGCGGCGTCAGCGGGACAAGCCCCGCGCGCAGCACACGAACCGCATTGCCGCCCATCGTGGCGCGGATCTCGTCGTCGCTGAACCCGGCGTCGATCAACGCCTGCGTCACCTGCGCCAGCTTCGACGTGTCGAAGCGCACCGTGGTGGCGCCGTCATAATCGCTGCCGAGCGCGACGTGCTGGATGCCGACGAGGTCGCGGACATGCTTCATGGCTTTTGCGATGCTGGCGGGCGACGTATCGCAGATCGCGGCGTCCCAATAGCCGATGCCGATCAGCCCGCCGGTCGCGGCGACGCCGCGGATTTGTTCGTCAGAAAGGTTGCGGTTGACCTTGCACGTCGCCTGTACCCCGCCATGGCTGGAGACGACGGGACGGCGCGCGATTTTGAAGATGTCGGCGACGCAGGCGTTCGAACAGTGCGCGATGTCGACGATCATCCCCTTGGCTTCCATCGCGGTCATCACCTGCCGCCCGAACGGGGTGAGGCCGCCTTTCTTGAGGCCGTGCATCGACCCGGCGAGGTCATTGTCGAAGAAATGGGTCAGCCCCGCCATGCGGAAGCCGGCGGCGTAGAGCTTGTCGAGGTTGGCGAGCTTGCCCTCGAGCGGGTGCAGGCCTTCGATGCTGAGCAGCGCGCCGACTGGAGCAGGTGTTCGGCCCAGCGCGGGCTTTGCGGCCGACCGTTCCAGTAGGAGTACGTCGATCTCCTCGGGACGGGTTACTCCGGTGAGCTTGCCGTCTGAACCGGCGACCGCGCGGTGCAGCTTTTCCGCATGCCACAGCGAGCGTTCGAGCAGCGAGTTCCAGGTGCGCACCGGCTGGAGCTGCGCGATGACCAGGCTGGTGATATTGTCGGTGTCGCCGCTATTGGCGTCGTAATTCTGCCCCTTGGGCGATTTGGTCGTACTGGCGAGAATTTGCAGCGCGACATTGCCGTCCTGCAGCCGCGGCAGGTCCATATGGCCGCGATCCGCGCGGTCGAGGATGTCGCGTTTCCACAGCAAGGTGTCGCTGTGCAGGTCGACGATCGTCAGCGTCTGGTGCAGCGCTTTGGCGCGTTCGCTGACCGCGGGGAGCGGCTTGCCGTCGATCTGGTTGGTCCCGCGCTCGATAATCCCGGGGGCGAGCGCGAAAAAGGCGAGCGCGGCGAGGGCGACGATGAGCAGGATTCCGATCAGCCAGCGGCGCATGGGTCTAGATCCTTGTCAGCGTGACGAAACTGTAGGCGGGGCGCCCAGCGTCGTCGGCGGGATGATCGTCGCGCGCGACTTCGCGCCATAGGGCGGGGTCGGGATAGGCAATGACCGCGTCGCCTTTGGGTTCGAGCCCGACTTCGGTCAGCTCGATCCGGTCGGCTTGCGGCAGGAACAGGCGATAGATTTCGGCGCCACCGATCACCATGACGTGCGGGGCGTTGGCGAGCTTCAGGGCTTCCTCGATGGACGCCACCGGCTCGGCACCCTCGTCCTGCCAGTCGGGGTCGCGGGTGAGGACGATGTGGCGGCGGCCTTCGAGCACCGCGGGCAGGCTGTCGAAGGTCTTGCGTCCCATGATCATCGGACGCCCCATCGTCAGCTGCTTGAAACGGCGCAGGTCGGCGGGCAGGTGCCAGGGCATCTTGCCGTCGGCGCCGATCACGCCATTGGCGGCGCGCGCGAGGATGAGGGTGACTTCGGGGTGGTTCATGCGGGCTGCGTTCCGACCCAGGTCGCATGGCCGAGCTTGCGCCCCGCGCGCACGTCGGCCTTGCCATAATGATGGACGTGCGCGGCGCCGTCGGCGAGCAGTTCGGGGACGGTGGAGATATC
Source organism: Pseudomonadota bacterium (assembly GCA_023422695.1). GTDB lineage: Bacteria > Pseudomonadota > Alphaproteobacteria > Sphingomonadales > Sphingomonadaceae > Sphingopyxis. The sequence goes on along the minus strand of JAFAGN010000046.1, from coordinate 4,189 downwards.
GGCGCCGATCAGGTTGCGCATCGTCACCGGCAGCGCGGTGGTCGCGGTGTTGCCGAGCGGCAGCCCGGCGACGGCGCGGATATGGTTTTCGAACTGGCTGGTCACCGCGCCCTCGATCGTCCAGTGGCCGCTGTTGTGGACGCGCGGTGCCATCTCGTTAAAGATCGGGCCGTGGTCGGTGGCGAAAAACTCGCCCGTCAGCACCCCGACATAGTCGAGATCGTCGGCGATCCGCGTCATCAGCGCGCGCGCTTCGTCCTGCTGGTCGCGGACGATTGGCGGCGGCGGCAGGCTGGAGGTGGCGAGGATGCCGCCGTCATGGACGTTGACGCTGCTGTCCCAGAAGCGCGTCTCGCCATCGACGCCGCGCACCAGGATGACCGAAAATTCATGCGCGAAGGTGACGAAGCCTTCGAGGATCGCGGCGTGGCGGTCGATCGCATCCCACGCGGCGTCGGCGTCGGTGGGGGCCATCAGCCGTGCCTGTCCCTTGCCGTCATAGCCCATGCGCAGCGTCTTGAGAATCGCCGGGGCGCCGAGCTCAGCCAGCGCGGTGCCCAGCGCCGCGCGGTCGGGGACGGCGGCGAAGGGGGCGGGGCGCCCGCCGAGCCCGGTCACGAAATTCTTTTCGGTCAGCCGGTCTTGCGCAATCTCCAGCGCCGGAGCGCCGGGGCGCACCGCCACATGCCCCGACAGGAAACGCACCGTGTCGACCGGGACATTTTCGAACTCGATCGTCACTGCGTCGCACCCGGCGGCAAAGGCGGCGAGGCGCCGTTCGTCGTCCCATGCCGCCTGGGTGTGATGCGCGGCGACGTGCGCCGCGACGCTCTCCTGATCGGGGGCGTAGATATGGGTCTGATAGCCGAGCTGTGCCGCGGCGACGGCGAGCATCCGGCCGAGCTGGCCGCCGCCCAATATGCCGATCGTCGAACCGGGTGCCAGCAAAAGATCAGCCTTCGCGCACGGGGATGACGGCGACGCTGTTGGTCTGCTCGGCGCGCCAGGCGTCGAGTTTTTGCGCCAAATCGGAGTCGTTGTTGGCCAGCAGCGCGGCGGCGAAAAGGCCCGCGTTGGTCGCCCCCGCCTTGCCGATCGCAAAGGTCGCCACCGGCACGCCGCCGGGCATCTGGACGATCGAGTAGAGGCTGTCGACGCCGCTCAACGCCGCCGACTGCACGGGTACGCCGAGCACCGGCACCCGCGTCATCGAAGCCACCATGCCGGGCAGATGCGCCGCGCCGCCCGCCCCGGCGATGATCGCCTGCAAGCCCCGCTCGGCCGCGCTTTTGGCATAGGTGACGAGGCGGTCGGGGGTGCGGTGGGCCGAGACGATCTGGACCTCGTGCGCGATGCCGAATTGTTCGAGGATATGGACCGCATGCGCCATCGTCGGCCAGTCCGACTGGCTGCCCATGATGACGCCCACTTGCGGCGCGCTGTCGCCCATACCCAACCCTCCACGAAATCGCCGCCATTCACCGGATGAATCGCCGCCGCTCCCCCCTAGCGACTGCGCCGCGCGCGGGCAACGTCGCCGGTGGTCCGATCGGGGCGCGACAAGATTTCATCCGGGGCCACCGCCAGCGGCCGCGTTCGGCGCAATCTTATCTACCCCGTTTTGGCACTCCCAACGGGTAATTGAGGTTCACTACCTTGGCGTTTACCGATTGGTATCAAGTCGCAGCTAGGGTTGCCGCGCAATATCCGTCGGCATCGGGCCGATGATGAAGGCTTCGTTGCGGGGACGTTGAATGGATAGCGTAGGAGGGGCACGGATCGCGGTCGACCAGTTCGGCTCCGTCGCCGTTGACTCCATCGAAGACCAGCTGCGGGACATCCGCCGGGAACGCGATGCGCTGCGCCGCGAAAACCGCGTGTTGAAGATCGCGGTTGCCGAACTGGAGCGGGTGTCCGAACGCGACACGCTGACCCCGTTGTTCAACCGCCGTTACTTCCTGACCGCCATCCATCACCGCATGGCGCGCTTTGAACGTCATGCCGAACGCGCCGCGGTCGTCTTTGTCGACGTCAACCAGCTCAAGATGATCAACGACAGCTTTGGCCACGCCGCGGGCGATTTCGCGCTGATGGAGATTGCCAAGCGGCTCGCCGAATCGATCCGCGCCACCGACGTTGCAGCGCGCATCGGCGGCGACGAGTTCGGGCTGATCCTCGACCAGTCGAGCGAGGATGGCGCGCGCGCGCAGATCGCGCGGTTGGGCGATGTCCTGACCGCCGCGCCGGCCGAATATGACGGGCACCAGATTGCGCTGTCGGCCTGTTTCGGGATCGCGATGCTCCAGTCGGGGATGACCGAATCGGACATATTGGCCGCCGCCGACCGCGATATGTATCGCAACAAGCAGGGGCAGGGTTCGGCCTCTGGCCACCGCTAAATTCAGCGCTAACCGGCTGTTAACCAAAAAGGCGCATCGTCCCCGTCAGGACAGGGGGTGGACAATGCGTACCCAAGCCGACCCATATCATGACATTCAGGATCGGATCACCGGCCAGATCGGCGCGCTAGCCGAAGCGTTGCCGCATTGTGCGCTGGCGCAGATCGTGCAGGGCATCGACGACATCCGCTGTCTGGCGCGCGACAATGGCTTTGCCGCGGTCGAAACGCTGGCCAGTCGGCTGGAATCGGCGGTCGCGGGGGGCGGCTATCGCGCCGCGATCCTGACCTATCTCGACGCGATGAGCGACGCCGCCCGCGTCCCGCGCGGGCCGCTTCCCGCTGCGGCGCAAGAGGCGTGGCTGGCGTCGGTCGCGATGCGTCTGGGTCATTAGGCAGCATCGCTATCCAGCCCATGGCGGCCTGCAAATGGCGCCTTTCCGATCTTCCGGTGCTCACGTACTGAAGTACGCTGCGCTCCGGGTCTCGAAACGACACCATTTTCGACTCGCCCTGGACTGAATATCGATACTGCCTAGGACGACTTTATGGATGCAATCATGCTCGCGCTGGTGGCGGTGCTGCTGGCCAACGCCGACGGGCGCAGCGGGATCGCGCTGTCGCGATTGCTCGGCGCACGGAGCGACCGGCGGCTGGTGGTCGCGATCGCCTTTGGCGCCTTTTTGCTCAACGCGACCATCGCCGCGGTGGCGGGGGCGATCGCCAATCGCATGATCGGACAGGGGGTGGCGGCGTTGCTGGTCGCCTTTGCGATGCTGTCGGCCGCCGCGGCGCTAATGTGGCAAGCGCGGCCCTCGCTGGCGAACGAGCAGACGCTGACCGCAAGCCCGCCGATGCTGGCCGGGCGGATGCTGCTGGCGCAGTTCGGCGACCGCAGCCATTTCCTGATCGGCGCGCTGGCGGCGACCAGCGGCGCGGGGCAATGGGCGGCGGCGGGGGCGCTGGTCGGCTGGACACTCGCGATGCTGCCGTTCCTGGCCTTCGGTCCCGATCTGACAGGGCAGCGCGCGGCGCATATCCTGCGCTGGGCCAGCGCGGCGATCCTGACGATCTGGGGGCTGCGAACCGCGATGGGGGCGTTCGGTTTGATCGGCTGATCGACCAAATTTTGTTCATGTTATCGCTTTTGTCGATGAGTGCGACCGACAGGTTCAATGGGAAAATGTCATCGTCGCGCGCTATATCGGGGCGATCAACGAAAGGATGCTCCCATGTCCGAGACGAAAAACAATGTCCCCGCCGTCGCCGACGCGCTCAACGCGCTGCTCGCCGACAGTTTTGCGCTGTATCTCAAGACCAAAAATTATCACTGGCATGTCCAGGGGCCGCGCTTTCGCGAACTGCACCTGTTGTTCGACGAGCAGGCGACCCAGATTTTCGCGACCACCGACCTGATCGCCGAGCGGGTGCGCAAAAATGGCGCGCGGACGATCCAGTCGATCGGCGACGTCGGTCGCCGCAGCTCGATCCGCGACGATGATGCGGTGGGGACCGATGCCGAGGCGATGATCCGCGCGCTGGCGGAGGATAACAAGATCCTACTCGGCCAGTTGAAGGAGGTGAAAGCCGCGGCGGAAGCCGAGGGCGACATCGCAACCAGCGGGCTGGTCGACGGCTGGGCCGACGAGACCGAGCAGCGGATCTGGTTCCTGGAAGCGACGCTGGGGTATTGAGTTTCGGCGGCTTTGGGGTGGGGAGTTGCCATTCCCTTATTCGTCATCCCGGCGAAGGCCGGGATCTCGCCGGTGCGTCAGGGCGATAGGGTGAGAT
>JAFAGN010000034.1 GCA_023422695.1 Pseudomonadota bacterium | reverse complement strand
GCCCCCGCCTTCGCGGGGGCGCCCATTATTGGCGACGACCGCTAATCACCCCAAAGCCACCTTCGCTAATACGCCACATCCACCGCAATCCGCAGCGTGCGCGGCCGCAGCGGCGTCATGAACCCCGCGTTACCCTCGACAAATGGCGTCCCCAGCGAAAAACGGTTGCCGCGTGAATCGAACAAGTTGGTCAGCGTCAGCGACAGGCCGCGCCGCTCGTTGCCGACGCGCATCGCCAGTCCGGTATCGATGTAGTCGCCCTGACTTTCGCCGAGCACCGGCCCGATGCCGAGCCGCGACGGTCCGACATAATTCGCCCAGCCGTTCACCCGGAAATCCTGATCGCCGATCATCGTCGCATAGTTAATCGAGCCGCGCACCGCGTGGCTGGCGACATTGGGGATGCGCCCCAGCCGCCCCGGTGCCGCCGCAAACACCGGCAAGATTTCGAGCGCGAGATCGTCAACCCGGCTCTGATTATAAACCGCGCCCAGCTCAAAGGTCAGCGCCTCGGTCGGCCGCATCGCGAGCGCCCCCGACACGCTGGTAATCCGCCCATCGCCGATGTTGGCGGTGGTCGGAAAGCCGGTGCTGTCGATGAAATCGGCCTGAATGTTGCGCCAGCGGCTGTGCGACACTGCGATGCTGGCGTCGAACAGGCTTTGCCCCTTGTCGCCGAAGCGGACGCCCGCCTCCCACGTCCGTACCTGATCGTTCAGGAACCGCCGCACGAAATTGCCGTCGACCGCCAGCCCGCCGGGCCGGAAACCTTCCTGATAGCGCGCATAAAGCCGCAGATTGTGGAGCGGCGTCGCGAGCAACGAAAAGGATGGCAGCAGGTCGGTTTCGTTCCGCGACGCGGTCGTCGCACGGCCTGCCTGGGCGAGCGCGAAGGACACGCCCTCGGCCATGCCGCCCAGCCGCGCATGCGACAGGCGGACACCGCCCGCGGCGATCAGATCGGGCATCACTTCGATCGTCGCCTCGGCATAGCCGGTGACTTCGGTAATTTTGTTGGTCACGCCGGGGAGCACCGCGCGCAGCGCACCATAGCCATATTCGCGGTCCTGCCTCGCGCGATTGTCGATGAAGCTCGCGCCGATCACCCAGCCGAGACCGTCGTGATAGGGTCGCGAAAGCCGGTTTTCGCTGACGAACATGCGCGTCGCATTGCGCTGGTCGAGGACGCGCGGGACATCCCCTTGCGGCGTCACCGGAACCGGCGCGAATAACCGCTCGACGTCAACCGCGCCGGACGTGACTACCGATCCGGGCGGCGCTTCGGGCAGACTGGCGTCAAAGCGTTCGAACAGGCGGTGGTCGATAAATGCGTTGGACGACTGGAAATGCAGGCCGTCCCAGTCCTTCATCAGCACGACCGTGCCAAGACCGTAGCGCGCCGACGCATTCTGCTCGACCATCGAATTGCGGGTCAGCGGGTCAGCCGCCTTGTCCGCATATTGCGCATCGTTCGACTTGATCGACTGGTACACGCCGCCCAGATCAATCGTCCAGTCGTCACCAGCATCGAAGCGAAAAGCCGCGCGGCCGCCGCGGACATGCACCCGGTTGACGTCATTCTGGCCGCGCAGCGGATTGTCGATATAGCCGCCATCAGTCAGCATATAGCCGACAAGCCGGAGGGCATGACCGCCGTCACCGACCGGCAGATTGGCGATTGCGGCGATGTCGCCGCCGGGGTCGCCGTGCTGGGTAAGTGAAACGCCCGCGATCGCCTGTACAGACATCGCGCGCGGATCGGGAGCCTTCGGCACGACACGGATGATGCCGCCGAGCGAACCCGCGCCATAGAGCGTGCCCTGCGGCCCTTCGAGTATCTCGACATTGTCGACGTCATAGAGCCGCAGGTCGGGGTCGGGCGCGTTGTAACTGAGCCGGATGTCGCCCAGATATTGTCCAACCGTCGACTGCGTCGGCCCGGTGAAGCTGGAATCGGCGATGCCGCGAATGAACAGCTTGTTGCGCCCCGAACCCAGATGGGTCGAAGACACGGTTGCCGTTCGCGACAGGATCGATTCCATCCCGCGTTCGCCGCCAAACGCCAAATCGCCGCCACTCAGCTGAGTGACGACACCGGCGAAATGCGAGTAGGGCAGGTCGGTTTTCGACGCCGTGACAATGATCTCGTCCTGCGCACCGGCCACCATGTCCTGCGAGGGTTCGCGCGCGCGGGGTTGCGGCGCTGCGGCGCGCGCGCGGGCAGGACGATGAGCCAGACGCGGTGCGACCGGGCGGCGCTCGATCCGCCAACTCGTCGCGCTGACCCGGACGGCGCGCGCATCGGACCCGTCGAGCAGGCGCCGGATCGCTTCCTCGACGCTCATCCGCCCGCGGACCGATTTAACCCGCGCCTGCCACAATTTGGCATCGACAACGCTGATGCTCACCCCCGCCTGGCGACTGAGCGTCGGCAGCACCGCGGACAGGCTTCCCTTCGGGACATCGAACGCACGCTCCTCCGCCGCCAAAGCCTGCGCGGGGAGGCTCAGCGCCATCGCTGTCGCGGCAAAGGCAAGGCGCGGATGCATGGTCAGCGGGTCAATATCCAGCCATCGCCTTGCCGCTGCGCCTTGGTTCCCGACAAGGCGGCCAGATCGGCGATCGTGCGACCGCGATCCTTGTCGATGATCAACGCTCCGCGGAACGACACATCGGCGGCACCGGGGGCAACGCGAACATCCATTCCGGCGGTCCGCTTCAAATCATCGGCCACCACGACAAGCGGCGCGCCATTGTAAACCAGCAGCCCGCTGCGCCAGCCGCCGACGCTGGCGACGTCAATATCCTGCACGATCGGCGGCTTTCGATCGCCGTCGCGCGCTTCGATCGCCTTGCCCGCCACCAGGCGAACCTTGTCGCGATCGGGATTGTAAAGGACAATGCCCTCCGACACCGCCACCGCGGTCTGGCGCTCGCGTCGGACGACGTTGAACGCCGTACCAAGATCGACGATCTGGTTGCCACCCGCTTCGACGACAAAGGGGTCGCTATCGCGGTGGACGACATGGAACATCGCTTCGCCGGACTCCAGCCGGGCAAAGCGTGGGCGATCCGGGTCGATTTCGACGACCGAGCCGCCGTTGATCTCGATCCGTGACCCATCGTCGAGCTCGATCGTCCGATGCTCGCCCGCTGCCGTTTCGATCCGATCGGCGTCACCGAACGGGTTGAGCGTCGACACGCCGATCACCGCAATCAATGCCGCCGCCATGGCGCCGCCGAACCACGCCCGGCGGTGCAGGGGGCGCGGCGCGGTCGGCATGCTCACGCCCAACGGCATCGGCGTAGGCGGCAACACTTCAAGATCGCGATCCATGCTTGCAACCGCATCATAGACCGCTGCATGGTCGGGATCTTCGGCTAGCCAATCGGTAAAGCCATCCCAATCGTCGAACGACGGGTCGCGCTGACGGATCAGCCAGTCTGCCGCACCGGCTTCGATGCGGTCGGAATCAGGATGCATCGAACTGCCTCCGCAATGTGGCGAGCGCGGCATAGACCTTGCGCAAATCGGCTTCGACCGTACTCAGGCTGACCCCCATTTCGCTGGCTATATCGCGTTGTGCCAGGCCGTCGACCCGGAACCGGCGAAAGATGCGCGCCGGGCGTTCACCGGTCGCGATGATCGCCGCTTCGACCAGCGCCAGTTGCTCGCGCGATATCAGCGCGGTTTCCGCCGACGGTTCGTGACCCACCGCGGTTTCGCCCCACGCCTGATCGCGCAGCGCGCTCTGGCGCTGCGAGCGATAGCGATCGAGCATCAGATTATTGGCGGCGCGCATCACATAGGGCAGCGGATCGGCAATGGGACCCATCGGGCGATCGGTCAGCCGCATCCACAAATCCTGAAACAGGTCTTCGGCGCCATCACCCGCACCGCGCACCTGCAAAAACCGGATGATCCGATCGCGGTTGGCAAGCAATACGCCTTCGATGCCTTGGGCGGCGCCGGTTTGATCGTGCGAGCTGGTCATCGGTTGCTTGTTCTGGAACGCCATCTTTCGCGGGGCCGCGCTGCCCCGGCGCGCGCCACGGGTTCCCCTGACGTCGCCGTCATATAGCGCCCATACGCCGCCGCGCAACCGCGGCACGGGGATAGAGAGGGAAGGCCGAGCAAGCATCAGTGTCTTCGTTCAAATCCAAAAATGGCAAGGGGGAAGCGAGGGTAGGGAGGGCGCTTCCCCCTTGCACGCGGGGCCGGCCGGGGGGCTAGAGGCCGACCCGCAGACTCGCACGGAACGCCCAACCAATATGGTTTTGCTGTTCCTCCGCGGACATTTCACCGGCGACCTGAAAGGCCGAATTGCCAGCAATGCCACGGAGTCGGCCGACCCAGCCGCTCGTGCGATCATCGGGGGTAAGGGTGAACGGCGTGCCGTCCTTGAACGACGCGGTGGTCGTACCCAGCGTGCCGCCCACAATCTGGCGGCGGCCGCCTTCGATTTCGAAGCGCGTCCAGCCGTCATATTGATCGAGGCCGCCGAAATCCATGCCAAGCGCGACGGTGCCCGACACCGCCAGCTCGTCGCTGTCGCGGCCCAGCACCTTCAGGTCGAGCGCGTTGCCGCCACCGGTTTCCTGATAGCCCTTCTCGGTCAGCTTGAAGTAATCGACCGCGACCATCGGGCGGATCGTGATCCCGCCCGCATGGGCGTCATAGGCAAGCGAGCCTGATGCCGACCACAGGGTGCCGTCCCATTTGCCCTTCATCGTCTTTTCGATGTCATCGGCGCCCGCCTCGGCGCTGAAGATACGGGTACCCTTCATCTTGATCGGCGCGCCCGATACGCGGGCATTGGCCATGAAGCCCTTGGAACGCAGGCGCCAGTGCAGCGCGCCTTCGAACTGGCTGGTGCTGACTTCATTGGCATTACTGCCATTGCCGTCCTTGCCGTTCAGGAACGCGATCGAGCCGCCGAAATTGCCGATATCGCTCTTGATCTCGGCACCCAGCCCGATGCCCCAGCCGCTGACATCATAGCTGGCGGTATCGCCGATGCTTTTCGACGTGCCCCAAACGGCCTGATTGACCCAATAGCCCCATTTGCCCTCGTCCTGGAACGGTGCGTTGGGATCCTGCAAATGCCGCGAGAGTGCGCGCGAGCCGGTCGTGACCGTTTCGAACACGCCGCCTTCATGTTCGGGCAGCATCTGGCCGAGTTGGGCGCGGAACTGATCGCCGTTAGTGATGCCCAGGAAGACATCCTCGATCTTCTGATCGGCGACGACGGCGTCCAGCACCGCATCAAAAGCCCCCGCTTCGGAGCGGTTGAGCCCGAGTTTGCTCGTGCTCTTACGCGACACATCGACGATCAGCTGGGTCGCGTTCGAGGTCAGCGTGCCTTTGTAGAGGAAGGGCAGCAGCGTCTGCGACGCGGTCAGGTTGTTCGCGCCGGTCAGCGTTCCCGCGGTCAACACGATATGCCGCCCCTCGGCCTGCTCGATGCTCGACAATTTCAGCGCTAGCTTCGATTCCGCACCGAAACCCGCATTGCCGGTGACCTTAAGCCCCGTCCCGGTAGCGCCGGTGTCGAGCAAAACACCCAGCGTTCCCTTGTCCGCAACCGCGAGCGAGGCGATTGTCGCCTTCCCACCAACGTCGAACGTGCCGCCGTTGACCGTTACCGCCAGCCCCTGCGCATTGGCGAGCGAACCCGAGAAGATCGCTGTACCGCCGATGCTCAGCGTGTCGTTGCCACCGCCAAAATCGGCCGCGCCGGTGAATTTCGAGGTGCCGGCCAGCGCCAGGCTGTCATTGCCTGCACCGAAGCGTGCGTTGCCGGTGTAGGTCGCGTCACCCGACATCGTCAGGCGGTTGTTGCCACCGCCAAAGAAGCTGTTCCCCTTCACCGAACCGTCGGCGATGTCGAACACGTCGTTGCCGCCGCCAAAGCGAACATCACCCACGATGCTCGGCGCGGTCACGCCCGATGCGACGGCGGTCTGCTTGACCGTCGCGCCAGCGGTATTGGCCGACAGATCGATCGCGACATTGCGGTCCGACGTTGCGAGCGCCCCGGTGGCGCTGATCGCGCCGCTGTTTTCGACTGTGCCGACGGTACCCGACAGATCGACGATCGCCCGCGCGGTGCCGTTGTCGCCGCCCGTCTTGGCAGTGATCGCGCCGCTGTTGCGGATCAGCGCGACATTGCCGCCCGCCTGAACCAGCACGGCGGTCGCAACCGATCCCGCGACATTGCCGGTGGTGGTCGCTTCGATCTTGCCCGCGTTGCGCAGTTCGGGGGTGGTTGCCCCGCTGCCGATCCGGATCGCGGTCGCCGCCACATCCTTCGACAGCGCGGTTACGCTGCCGGTGGCACCAATGCCGATCCCGCCGACAATGGTGACGGTGCCGCCAAGCCCGCCGATCTGCATCCCATTGCCGTCCTTGCCGGCGTAAAGGCCGTTACCGACAACCGAACCGTCGATGATCAGGCCAAATCCCGTACCCGTCCCGGCAACCGGGCCGATCGTCACGCTTTGCGTCGCCGACCCGATCCGCACCGCCGCCGCCGACCCGAACGAACGCACCGCCGCGCTCCCTTCCTTGTCGTCGGGGATGCCGTCCTTGTCCTCGTCATTGTCGGTCGTGCTGGAATCCTTGGGCGGGACCGCGAGCACGATCCCCCCGGTCACATTGCCCTCGACCGACAGCGCCGGGCCGCCGATCAGCAGATCGTCGGCGTCAAGCTTCGACGGGTCGGCAGGGGGCGTCGTGAACCGATACCCGGTGGCGGTCAGATTGCCCTGAACCACCAGCGCCCCGGTGACGTTGCCCGCCAGTCGCGCGGCTGTTGCATCGAGACCGGTCGCGGTGATCGTTCCTGCCAGGCGAACATTGCCGGTCACGTCCTGCAACCCCACGCCAAGCGCGCGGTCCCCAAGTACGGTGATCGAACCGTCGGTGGTGAAATTGCCGGTCAGCGGGCCGCCGAGACGGACACCCGCGGAATCATTGCCCTCGATCGTGATCGCACCATTGTTGACGATGGTGCCGGTAAAGGCGCCCAGCGTCGAAATTCCGACCCGGTTGCTGCCCAGCGCAAAGGCGCCGTCGATGTCACCGTCATTGTCGATGTCGGTCGGAGCATAGGGTTCATCGAGGATGATCTTGCCGGTCGCGGCGTTGGTGATCGACCCGACCGTCCCGGCGTTGGCGACGATACCGCGCGCGCCATTGACGTTGCCGATCTCGATCGTGCCTTCGTTGATGACCTTGTGGTTGCTGTCGATCGTCACCGCGGTGGCAGAGGTTGGCTTCACCGACCCCGTCGACGTGATCTTGATATCATCGGGCGCACCTGCCTTGATCGTCGAAGTGCGCACCGGGGCGGTGGTCGCGGTGGTGATCGTGGTCTCCGCTTGAGCGGTCGTCGAAAGCAGGGCGGCCAGACAGGCGGTGGCCAACAAGGTCGTGCGCATCAGGTTCCTCTTGTGATCGGAGCCGGGATGTCATCCCGGCGACAATCACAAGACGGAGCCGCGCGCGCATCGCCTTAAAGAAAAAATCCCACCCCGTCTGGCGCTCCGCATAATGGTTTCTGCGCCATTTACCGTCGGGATGACGCCTGATAGAACGACGGCGCTACGGGGGGCAAAAATATAAGGTCGCCGTGGCATTTCGCCGCGACCGTTCCGGACGTGCGCTTGGGGCAGCGTCCACTCTGCACCGGGCATCGCGGTAGGATAAATCCGCCAAAGAATGCACTGTATGGCGGACAGGGTGGGATTCGAACCCACGGTGAGCTTGCACCCACGGCGGTTTTCAAGTTTGGGACACTCGTGTTTGGATTTACCCTGACCTGCCCGAAATCACTCTAAATCCCTCATAAATTCAGTATGTTGATGTACTTGCTTACTCGTAGCTGGTCGTCATAAACCGCTGCTCCTTGTTACAAATACGTTAGAAGGAGCACGACAATGGCAGCAGCGAAACGGGAGGCGGTGCGCCTCACGAAATCGTATATCGACAAGCTGGACGCGCCTCAATCCGGGTACGACATGCACTGGGATAGGACGGTCAAGGGCTACGGTCTGCGCGTATCACGCGAAGGGAAGAAGACCTTCATCGCTATGGGGCGGGTTAAGGGTAAGCTGGTTCAGTTCACCCTTGGTCCGTATGGCGTGCTGACCGAGGACGCGGCACGGAAGCGGGCGCAGAAAGTCCTGCAAGACATGCGCGAGGGGATCGATCCCCGCGACGTACAGAAGCAAGACGACGCGATGAAAGTCACGCTTCAACAGGTCTGCGATGCATACGTTGCGCGCCCCGGCAAGTTGAAGGCGAGCAGCAAGGATACGATCGAGAGGCACGTCCGCACGACCTTCGCCGCGTGGGCCGGCAAGCCGATCATTTCGATCACCGAGGACATGTGCAAAGCGCGCTACCGCGAGATGCTGACGAAGGGGTTGCGTGGGAAGGGCGGCGCGCCGGGGCAAGCCAATCAAGCCTTCTCCGTCCTCGGTGCGCTCATCAATTACGCCAGCCGCCAGTACACGCGCCTTTACCACGAGAAGCAGAACCCGACGCTGGCGAAGCGGCGCACGGCCATGACGGCGGCGCGCAAGCTCATCGAAGAGAACGCCGGTCTGGTGTTCAAGGAGCGGGACAAGGCCGTGGGCTTCGTCACCGACCCCAAGAGCAAGCGCAAGCTGTACCCGGCGGAGCTTCGCAAGATGGCGGCGGACGCGGACAAGGGTGCAGCGGCGAGCCTGCCCCTGTCAGCGCTGTAGCCGAGCCTGCGCGGCCCCAGCGCCCGAAGGGCAACTTCCAAGGGTTCGTGATTCCCGACCCTTGGCCGAATGACGGCGGCAAGCGGCGCGAAGCGGTGCTGGATATGGACCACAACCCGCCCCGCGTCGTCCGCCATGTCGGCTGGCGTAGCTGCATCACTTGCCGCCGACCCTACTTCTCCGAGGATGTGGTCAGTCTGCGCCTCTGTGCATCATGCAAGGAACCGAACGACAAAGCCGCCTCGCGTGACGGGAACCGGACCCGGCGAGACGGTGACGCGGCAGCGCCCACCGCGTCCGAGGTCAAGGCCACCGACCCTCGTTAAGAACATCGGAGCCAGCAGCGGGGGCTCAACTCCTTCTGTCCTGACGCTGCCAGCGCCTCGTGCCTTCGGGCGCGGGGCGCTGCCAAAATTGGTGCGACGACGGGACTTGAACCCGTGACCTTCCAGGCCGTACATTCGGCAGTGCCACCCACCGAACACGTAGCGCCTCGGATGCTCTATCCTGCTGAGCTACGTCGCAATCCCGTTAATCTCCTGCTGATGCCGCCTTCCGCTTGCGCAGGCCGGGTTTCCCAACCGCGCGACGCTTTGCATTTGCCTCTTCCTCGACCTGACGAAATTCTGGCTCAAGCTCCTTCAGACGCTCGACGAGGCCCGAAAGGTCGTACTCGTTTGTCAGCTTGCCACCATGTGGTGCGAAGCGCTGCGTGCGCTGAACCAGCCCCGCCTTCTCAAGATTCGCAATCCAATGCTGGACCTGACGCGGACCGATTCCGAGCCTTTCAGCCAGCCTTTGCTTGCTCGGGTACGGCTTCCGTTCGGGATCCCACCAGAAATCGGCAAGGTGGACTAGAATGGCCAGTTCGATCGGCTTGAGTTGGAGGCGCCGCTGCGCCTTAAAGAGCAGGGATGGCAGAATCGAGAACCCCTGAGCTAGTACGGCCTTGCCCCACTTTCTTTCGGACGCGCTGTCGGCCTTCCTCTTAGCGACGGGTAACTCCAGCACTGTTGCGGTTTTATTGGTGCTCATGATAGTCTCACGTGTGTTGGCGTTGTGCAGCCTATGTACGCTCGCCAAGAGACTTTCGGAAGGGTGAGGGACGAGCAGAATTCTGCCGGACCTTCTGGATGTTTCCGCCTAGTGCGTCTGGTGCAAATGATCCACTAAAGCAGCACGTCTCAACCAGCATCCGAACATCCGGGACTAACGAGTATCCGGGAGGACCGGATGAGAACACCCGGTGGGGTAGGTAAAAATTGGCGGAAGAGGTGGGATTCGAACCCACGGACGGGTTGCCCCGTCGCTGGTTTTCAAGACCAGTGCCTTAAACCACTCGGCCACTCTTCCATGCCATGCAGCGGGAGCATGTTACAAATGCGTTAGACGATCCACGAATCACCCTGCGCCCTCTTGCAACTGAACTGCCGCTAACCCCCTGTTACCACACTCCTATTTCGCCGCTCTCGCCGGCCGCGTCGGTCAACCTCCGGCAGCTTTCAAGACCGCTGCCTTAAACCACTCGGCCACCTGTCCGCGCGCTCGCCGCCATAGCGTGTGGCGCGCATGCGGCAAGAAAAACCTATTCGGTTCGGTCCACCGCGCGAATGACTCGGCTTGTCCCACCATTGCCTAGCCAAGCCGCTCGCATCTGTGCGACACACGCCCTATGGGTGGGAACATCATGCAAGCTATCAGATTAAAAATCGGACGCCTTTTCGTTCTCGCCGCTGCCGTCCTGTCGGCATCACTATTTACAGCTTCGGCGCCGCTGCACGCACAAAGCGGCGACAGCGGTTTCGACGCCTATGTCCAGTCGCTATGGCCCAAGGCGCAGGCGCGCGGCGTATCGCGGCAGGTGTTCGACCGGGTCACGGCAGGGCTGCGCTACAATTCGCGCGTCATTGCGCTCGACCGCGACAATCTGGGCAGCCCGCCGACCAACGACACGCCGATCCCGAACTTTGCGCCATACAAGGCAAAGCATGTCGATGCGGCGCGGATCGGCGGTGGGCGCCGGGTGCATGACCGCCTATTGCCCCTGCTGTCGCGGATCGAAGCGCGCACCGGCGTGCCGACCAGCATCATGATCGCAATCTATGGCCATGAAACGGCTTATGGTCAGGTAACCGGCAGTTTCGACCTGCCCGAGGCGCTGGCGACATTGGCCTATGAAGGCCGCCGCCGCAGCCTGTTCGAACCCGAATTCCTCGCGACGCTGGAGATGGTACAACGCGGAGTCCCGCGCGAAGTGCTGAAAGGCAGCTGGGCGGGCGCGTTCGGTTATCCGCAATTTCTGCCGTCGGTTTATCTGGCGGTCGCCGAGGATGGCGACGGCGACGGCCGCGCGAACATCTGGTCGAGCGAAGCCGATGCGATTGAATCGATCGGCGCCTATCTGCGCCGCGCCGGGTGGCACGCCGGACAGCCATGGGGCGTCGCCGTAACGGTGCCGAGCGGCTTCGACCGCAGCCGGTTTGCCAGCCGCCTGACCCCAACCCGATGCCCCCGCGTGTTCGCGCGCCACAGCCGCTGGCGCTCGATGGCCGAATGGCGCGCCGACGGCATCCAGCCGATCGGTGGTCGCTGGCCCGACGGTCAGGTTCAGGCGGTGCTGCTGGAACCCGATGGCCCCGGACGGACCGCATATTTGCTGACCGGTAACTATCGTGCGATATTGGACTATAATTGTTCCAACTTTTACGCACTGTCTGTGGGGTTGCTGGCGGATGAAATCGATCGGTAGAAAAACGGGATTGATGGCGGGGGCAATGCTGCTGCTCGCCGGTTGCGGCAGTTTTGGCGGCGAACGCGAGGCCGGTCCTACCGCCAGCCCTGCGCCCGCTCAGGCGGCGAACGGCGTCAGCGACACCCCGGTCAAGATCGGCGATCCCTATACGGTCGGCGGCACCACCTATACCCCTGCCGACATCGCCGACTATGACGACGTGGGATATGCGAGCTGGTACGGCGAGGAACTGGCTGGCCGGCCCACGGCCAATGGCGAGACCTTCGATCCCGCGGCGATCAGCGCTGCCCACAAGACCTTGCCGCTGCCGAGCTATGTCGAAGTCACGGCGCTCGACACCGGACGCACGATCCTGGTGCGTGTCAACGATCGCGGCCCGATGGTCGGCGACCGGCTGATCGACCTGTCACGCGGCGCCGCCGAACAACTGGGCTTGGCCGACGGAGTCGCCGCCGTGCGCGTTCGCCGCACCAATCCGCCTGCCGCCGAACGCGCGCAGTTGCGTGCCGGGCGCGCGGTTCCCGAACGGATTGCGACCCCCGATTCGCTGCTCTCGATCCTGCGCACCAAGCTGAAGACGATGCCTGCGCCAAAGGCCTTGGCCGCGACGCCGCCGGTCGAGGCCCAGCCCGCGCCGCCGATCGCCTCCGCGAAAGCCAAGCCCGGCGGCGATCGCCTTGCCGTCGAGAAGGCCAAACCAGCCCCCGCCACCAAAGCCGCGACGACTGCGCCCGGCAATTATGTTGTCCAGGTCGGCGCCTTCAGCAGCGAAAGCCGCGCCGCCGCCGCATCGAAGTCGGTGGGCGGCAGCGTCAGCAAAGCCGGCAATCTCTGGCGCGTCCGCATCGGCCCATTTGCGAGCGACGCCGAAGCGCGCAGCGCACTGGCCGCCGCGAAAACCAAAGGCTTCCGCGACGCGGTGGTCCAGCGCGACCGCTGACGGGGAGAAGTGTGCAAATATTCAAGGCGATCACGAGGCAAAGCGCGGCCACGCTGGCGACGATCCTGTTGGTGGTTGCCGCACCGGCAGCGGCAAATGATGCCCCATCAAGAGGCGCAACCGCCGAACGTCAGCCCTACACCACACAGGCGCCGATCGCGATGCTGAAGGACCTCGATTCGGGCGAAATCCTCTACGCGCGCGGCGCCGACAAACGCTTTGCTCCTGCCTCGATGGCGAAGGTGATGACCGCTTATGTCGTGCTCGACCTGATCAAGCGGGGCGAATTGACCCGCGATACCCGATTCACCGTCGATGAAGCGACGTGGAAGCGGTGGAGCGGTCGCGGCGGCGGCTCGACGATGTTCCTGCGCCCCGGAGAAAAGATTTCGGTCGATGACCTGCTCAAAGGCCTGATCACCGTATCGGGCAACGATGCCGCCGCTGCGCTGGCGGTTGGAATCGATGGCAGCGAAACGGCGTTCGTTAAAAGAATGAACGATGTAGCCGCCAGACTGGGTATGAAATCGAGCAATTTCGGGACACCGAACGGTTGGCCCGACGGCGGGGTGACCAAGGTCAGCGCCGCCGACCTCATCACGCTGGCCGATCGACTGATCCGCGATCATCCGGGCGGCCATGCGCGCTATTTCGCGCTCGCCAAGCTTCAGCACGGCACGTCGCCAGAGGGCAAGCCGATCGTCCAGGCCAATCGCAACCCGATCCTGGGCCGCTTCGTCGGTGCCGACGGTTTGAAAACAGGCCACACGTCAGAGGCGGGCTACTGCTTCCTGGGATCGGCAAAGCGCGACGGGCGCCGCCTGATCATGGTCGTCGCGGGCCTGCCGAGCGCAGCGGCGCGCCGCGACGAAGCCGAAAGGTTGATGAGCTGGGGCTTTGCGACACCCATGGTGGCCAACGCGGCCTCAAAGAAAAAAGGCGCTGTCGCCGGTTCGGGCCGCGCCGCGCCCTGATGACAAGAGCCCCGTTGGCGGCTACCGCCGCATGATGCGCAGGCAACACCCCGATCCTGACCGGCTGATACCATGACGCACGGCCGTTTCATCACGCTGGAGGGCGGCGAAGGTGTCGGCAAATCGACCCAGATCCGCGCACTTGCCGCCGCCCTGTCGGCACGAGGCGTCGAAGCCGTCGCGACGCGCGAACCCGGCGGCAGCGCGGGCGCCGAAGCGATCCGCACACTGTTGATGGAAGGCAGCGATGACCGCTGGAACGCGCGCAGCGAAGCCCTGTTGTTCGCTGCCGCGCGCGCGGACCATGTCGCGCGCACGATCCGCCCGGCGCTGGCGCGCGGCGCATGGGTGCTGTGCGACCGCTTTGTCGATTCCAGCCGCGCGTATCAGGGCGGCGGCGGGGGCATCACCGACGCCGACATATTGGCGCTGCATGGTGTGGGATCCGAAGGGCTGCTGCCCGATCGCACCTTCCTGCTCACGGTCAGCCCTGCCGAGGCCGCACGCCGACTGGCGGCGCGCGGCGGCAGCGACCGCATGGGCAGCAAGCCCGCCGATTATCAGGCGCGCCTTGCCGAACGCTTTGTCGAAATGGCGCAGGCCGAACCCGACCGCTGGCGGATTATCGACGCTGACGTCCCGGCGGACCAAGTGACCGCGGCCATTGTGACCGGCCTCGCCGAATGGCTATGATCGGTCATCAGGATGCCGAGGCCGCCTTTCTCGAAGGCTGGCAAGGCGGCAGGCTGCACCATGCCTGGCTGCTGGCGGGGCCGCAGGGGATGGGGAAGGGGGCTTTCGCCGCGCGCGTCGCGCGCTTTCTCGTCACCCATGGCCAAAGCGGCGACGGGCAGGCCGTGGCGCTTGACGATCCGGGTGACGGCGCTGCGGGCCGATTGGTCGATGCAGGCAACCATCCGGAAATCCTTCATCTGACGCGGCAGCTCAAGGACAAGAGCAAAGACCTCGCGCGCAACATCACGATCGATCAGGTGCGGACCATGATCCGCCGCCTGCATCTGTCGCTGTCGCTGGGCGACTGGCGAGTCATCATCGTCGACGCGATCGATGACCTGGAAACCGACGCTGCGAACGCGCTGCTCAAGACGCTCGAAGAACCGCCTGCAAAAACGCTGTTCCTGCTCGTCAGCCATTCGCCGGGACGCCTGCTCCCGACCATCCGGTCGCGGTGCAGAACCTTGCGTTTTCAACCGGTTGATCGTGACGTCATGACCGCATGGTTGCACAATTTGCGCCCGATGCTCGAAATTTCCGAAGTGCGCGCGATCGTCGCGGCGTCGGGCGGCGTTCCCGGCAAGGCGCTGGCGCTGATCGACAGCGACGTCGCCGCGATGGAGAAGAAGTTGCTCGCCATCGCCGCCACCGGCGACCCCGAAAATCGCCTGCGCGAAGCGTTGGCGCGCGAGGTTGGCGGCACCAGCAATCGTGCCCGGCTCGAACTGGTCATCGATATTGTGCCCGGGCTGCTCGCGCAGTTGGCGCGTGACCGCGCGGTCGCCGATATCGCGCCGATCCTGGCGCAATGGGACCGCGTGCAGCGAACCGTGCGCGACGCCATCCGGGGTTCGTACGACGGCACGATGGTGGGTTTCGAAATCGGCAATTGCCTGGCCGAACTGGCGCCGCGAGCGGGGCAAGCCGCACGCTGACGCTTTCCCTCGCGCGCGCCAGCGGCTAAGGCGCGGCCATGTCCGAAAACAGCGCCCCTTTCTACATCACCACCGCGATCAGCTATCCCAATGGCCGCCCGCATATCGGCCACGCCTATGAAGCGATCGCCACCGACGTGATGGCACGGTTCCAGCGCGCGCAGGGCCGCGACGTCCGGCTTGTCACCGGTACCGACGAACATGGGCTGAAGATGTTTCAGACCGCGCGCGATCAGGGCCGCGAAACGATCGACCTCGCAGACGAAATGTCGTCCTATTTCCGTGCGATGTATGCCAAGCTGAATATCAGCTATGATAATTTCATGCGCACATCCGACGCCGCGCACCATGCTGCGTCGCAGGCGATCTGGCGCGCGATGGAGGCCAATGGCGACCTGTATCTCGACCGCTACGAAGGCTGGTACTCGGTCCGCGACGAAGCTTTTTACGACGAGAGCGAGCTGGTCGACGGGGAAGGGGGCGTTCGCTTTTCACCGCAAGGGACGCCGGTCGAATGGACCGTCGAGGAAAGCTGGTTCTTTCGCCTGTCGAATTATCAGGACAAGCTGCTCGCGCTCTATAACGACCAGCCCGATTTCATCCGCCCCGAAAGCCGTCGCAACGAGGTGATGCGCTTTGTCGAAGGCGGGCTGAACGATCTTAGCGTCTCGCGGACCAGCTTCGATTGGGGCGTGCCGGTTCCGGGGTCGCCGGGGCATGTCATGTATGTGTGGGTCGATGCGCTGACCACCTATCTGTCAGGCTTGGGCTACCCCGATCTCGACGGCGATTTCGGTAAATTCTGGCCCGCCAATATCCATATGATCGGCAAGGATATTGTGCGTTTTCATACCGTTTACTGGCCAGCCTTTCTGATGAGCGCCGGCCTGCCGCTGCCCAAACAGGTGTTCGGGCATGGCTTCCTGCTCAACCGCGGTGAGAAGATGTCGAAGTCGCTCGGCAACGTCGTCGATCCGATGGCGCTTGCCGACACTTTCGGGGTCGATCCCCTACGCTATTATTTGCTGCGCGAAGTGAGCTTCGGGCAGGATGGAACCTATTCGGCCGAAGCGATCGTGCGCACGGCCAACGCCGATCTCGCGAACAGCTTCGGCAATCTGGCACAACGCAGCTTGTCGATGATTTTCAAGAATTTGGACGGCAAGCTTGAAAAATTCCATCCCGCTGCCGCAGACGATGAGCTGACGGCCAAAGTTGCGATTGCGACCCGCAGCGAACTGCCGCGCGAGTTTGAGAATTTGAACTTCTCGGTCGGGATAGAAGCGTGGATGCGCGCGGTGTTCGCCTGCAACCAATATGTGGATGAACAAGCCCCCTGGGCGCTGAAAAAGACCGACCCCGATCGCATGACCGCGGTGCTGATGACGTTGTTCATGGTCGTCCGCGATCTGGCGATCGCCATCCGTCCCGTCGTCCCGACCGCCGCCGATAATCTCCTTGAGCAGATGGGGGTTGCGGCCGACGAACGCGATTTCGCATCGCTCGCGGATACGGGCTGGTTTGCAAGGCTCGCCGACAGCGGCTTTGTCCTTGGCCAGCCAACCCCCCTCTTCCCGCGCCTCGACCTGCCGGAAGGGGAAGGGAAGGCCTAATGCTCGTCGATTCGCACTGCCACCTTAATTACAAGGGGTTAGCCGAACAGCAGGGCGAGGTGCTCGATCGCGCCCGCGCGCGCGGCGTCACCGCGATGCTCAACATCGCGACGCGCGAAAGCGAATGGGACGATGTGCTCGCCGCCGCCGAGCGCAACCCCGATGTCTGGGCCAGCGTCGGCATCCATCCGCACGACGCCGACCATCATCCCGACATCGATACCGCCAAGCTGGTCGCGCGCGCGGCGCATCCGCGCGTGATCGGCATCGGCGAAACCGGACTCGACTATTATTACGACAAGAGCGACCGGGTGCGGCAGCAGGACAGTTTTCTTCGCCACATCCACGCGTCGCAAGCGACCCAACTGCCGATCATCGTGCACACCCGCGATGCCGAGGACGATACGCTGGCGCTGCTCGGCGAAGAGATGGGCAGGGCAGTTTTCCCCGGCGTGATCCACTGCTTCACCGCCAGCGACGATTTTGCCCGCAAGGCGCTCGACCTTGGCCTATATATCTCGATCTCCGGCATTGTGACCTTCAGGAACGCAGCCGATCTCCAGGCGACCGCGAAATGGCTGCCGCAGGACCGGCTGTTGATCGAAACCGACTCCCCCTTCCTCGCGCCCGTCCCGCATCGCGGCAAAACCGGCGAGCCCGCTTTTGTTGCGGACACACTGGCCTTCCTGGCCAATCTGCGAGACGATGATCCGGAGGCGCTCGGCGCTGTAACCAGCGCCAATTTCTATTCGCTTTTCAACAAGGCGGCGCCATGATGTCGCATCGCGTATGAAGGTCCGTATTCTGGGTTGCGGCACCTCGTCGGGGGTGCCGCGGATTGGCAATGACTGGGGGCAATGCGACCCTGACAACCCCCGCAACCTGCGCAGCCGCGCGTCGATCCTGATCTCGCTCGGCGGTTTCCGCCTGCTCGTCGACACCAGCCCCGATATGCGGCTGCAACTGCTCGATGCCGGGGTTGGCGCGGTCGATGGCATCATCTGGACCCACGAACATGCCGACCATTGCCATGGGCTCGACGACCTGCGCCAGATTATGCATCTGCGCGGCTCGGCGGTCCCGGCTTATGCCCGCGACCATGTCCTCGACATCCTGAAATGGCGTTTCACATACGCTTTCGCCGGCAATGCCGGCTATCCGGCATCGGTCGATCCGATCGACCTGCTCGACCATCAATGGATCGGGCCGATCGAGGTGTCGGCGATCGAAATGCCGCACGGGCCGATCAAAGCGTCGGGCCTGATCTTCAGTGATGGCTCCCACAGGATCGCCTATGCCACTGATTTTTCAAAATTTACGGACGAGATGGTCGACTTTTTCCAAGGCGTCGACCTGTTCGTTATCGACGCGCTGCGCCGTTATCCGCACCCGACACATCCGCATCTGGCGATGACGCTGGGGGCGCTCGAAAAATGCGGCAACCCGCGCGCGATCATCACGCATATGGACAATACGATGGATTATGACGATCTGGCGGGTGAATTGCCGTCGGGCGTCGAGCCGGGTTATGACGGGCTGGAGGTGCAGCTATGAGCGGCGATATGGGGGTGCAGCTGATCTGGTTCGTCGGCGCGTTCGCGCTGGTGCTCAGTTCGCTGCTGGCGCGGCGCTTGCCAATGGCCGATTGGCTCAAGATGGCGCTGGCGTGGGCGGCAATTTTCGGTCTCGTATTTCTGGTCATCCGAACGTGGCAAATGGTAACCTGATCGCGGCTCAGGCAGAGCGAGCGATAAAATCGCGCGATTTCAGCGGCAGGAGGCCTTTTTACCTTTCCCTGCTCATATCGATTTAACATAATATATATTATCGGATAAAGACATGGCCGACCCGGTTGCTCAATCCCCCATCGATCGCCTGCTGGCCGTGATGGCCCAATTGCGCGATCCCAATGGTGGATGCGAATGGGATCTCGCGCAGGATTTCGCATCCATCGCGCCCTACACCATCGAAGAAGCTTATGAAGTCGCCGACGCAATCTCTGGCGGCGATCCTGCCGCAATTTGCGCCGAGCTTGGTGACCTGCTGCTGCAAGTCGTCTTCCATAGCCAGATCGCAAAGGACGCCGGACTATTCGGCTTCGACGACGTCGCCACCGCAATCAGCGACAAGATGGAACGCCGCCACCCGCATATCTTCGGCGACCGCCAGACCGACGACGTCCGAAAACAATGGGAACAAATCAAGGCCGACGAACGCGCCGCCGATGGGCCAAAGGGCGCACTGGCGGGCGTTGCCTTGTCGCTGCCTGCGTTGCTGCGCGCCCAAAAGCTCCAGTCGCGCGCCGCACGCGTCGGGTTCGACTGGCCCGACATCAACGGCCCGCGCGACAAGATCACCGAAGAGCTGGCCGAAGTCGCGGCGGCTGAAGACGATGCGGCGCGCCATGAGGAAGTCGGCGACTTGCTGTTCGCGGTCGTGAACTATGCCAGCCACCTGGGCGTCGATGCCGAAACCGCGCTTCGCGACGCCAACCTCAAATTCGCGCGCCGCTTCGGGGCGATGGAGGATCGCGCCGGTGGCAGCCTGTCGGGCCTCTCGCTCGACGCGCAGGAAGCGCATTGGCAGGCGGTCAAGGCGTCGGAGCGTCTTTCATAGGCCACAGCCGCTCGAACCGCGCGCTGTCGGCGGGATCGAGCCGTACCGTCAGCACATGCCCCTCACCCTCCGGCTCATCGCTCAGCACTTCGCCGCGCGCGTGAAGCCACGCCGCCGCTTCGCCATCCTGATATTCCAGATAGATACGCTGCACCTTATGCCGCGCCGTCAGCTGCGTCGCCATCAATATGCGCGCCGCTTCGACGCCATCGCCCGTCACCGCCGATATGATCGCGACGTCGGACCGCCGGGCCGCCATCTCTTCGATCGCGCTGCGGGTTTCGGCATCGGCGGTGTCGATCTTGTTCCAGATTTCGATCTGCGGAATGGCGGGCGGAACATCCCCCTCCCCGTCATCCTGCGGCCCATCGACGCCGAGCGATGTCAGGATTGCGCGAACGTCGTCATATTGCGCTTCGCTGTCAGGGTGGACGATATCGCGGACATGGACGATCAGGTCGGCGGTGGTCACCTCTTCGAGCGTCGCGCGGAACGCCGCGACGAGTTCGGTCGGCAGATCGGACACAAATCCCACGGTATCGGACAGGATCGCCTTGTCGATCCCGGGCAGCCGAATTTCGCGCATTGTCGGGTCCAGCGTGGCGAACAGCATGTCTTCCGCCATGACGTCACTTCCGGTCAAGCGATTGAAAAAAGTTGATTTACCGGCGTTTGTATAGCCCACCAGCGCGATGACCGGCCAGGGTGCGCGCTGGCGCTTCGATCGCTGCAACTGACGCGTCCGCCGCGCGTCGTCGAGCGACCGGCGGATGCGCGCCATACGGTTGCGGATCATCCGCCGGTCGGCCTCGATCTGCGTTTCGCCCGGACCTCCAAGGAAGCCAAAACCGCCGCGCTGACGTTCAAGGTGGGTCCAGCTGCGCACCAATCGTCCGGCCTGATAATCGAGATGCGCCAGCTCGACCTGCAAGCGCCCTTCGGCGGTCGCGGCGCGCTCGCCAAAAATTTCGAGGATCAGCCCGGTCCGGTCGATCACCTTCGTGCCGAATGCCGTTTCCAGATTGCGCTGCTGGATCGGCGTCAGCGCGGCGTCGACGACAACCAACTGAACGCCATATTTCTCGACATCGGGCGCAATCGCCTCGATCTGGCCCACCCCGAGCAGCGTCGCGGCGCGCGTCTGGCGGAGGCGCAGCGTGTGCACCGCCACGACGTCGAGCCCGATCGCCAGCGCCAGCCCGCGCGCTTCCTCGGCCCGCGCGTCAAGGTCGCGCGCCAGCCGCTGGCTGTGCCACTCGGGCACGACCAGCAGCGCAGCGGCACCGCGCGTTACCTCGTCTTCATTGTCGATTGCCGGGTCGATCAGCCGTTGTCCGCTTCGGCGTCGGGTTCGCTGTCGGTCAGATTGATCGGACCATTGGGCTGAACCGTCGAAATCGCATGCTTATAAACCAGCTGCACCTGCCGCTCGCGCTCGAGCAGCATGCAAAATAGGTCGAATGCCACGATGTCGCCCTGCAGCATCACCCCGTTGACCAGGAACATCGTGACCGATTCATCGGACTTGCGCACCGCGTTCAGGAACACATCCTGCAACGCCTTGCCCTTGGTCGTCGGCGCATCGCGCAGATTGCCGCCAAGCAGCGACAGATCGAAATCATGCGACGGCATGACAGTGGAAATCGCGTGCTTGTACACCAGCTGCGATTGACCATCGCGGCGCAGCAGCAGCGAGAAATTGTCAAACCAGGTGATGATGCCCTGAAGCTTGACGCCCTTGACGAGGAACATCGTCACCGGGGTCTTACTCTTACGCAGCGCGTTCAGAAAAATATCTTGGAGATTCTGGCTCTTATCGGACACATTTGCCTCCTGTTTTTGGCGGGACGACCGCGGGTATGCGCCGGTTTTCCGGCATTAAGACCTTCTTCTGCAAATCAATATGCGGCAAAGCTGGCGCAAGGTCTAGCGCAAAGCCTTACCCCTCGCCGTCCGAACTCTCGGTGAGCCCCAAAAGTTTCAGTTTGCGGTGCAACGCCGATCGCTCCATGCCGATAAAGGTCGCGGTGCGCGAAATATTGCCCGAAAACCGGTTGATCTGGATGCGCAGATATTCGCGCTCGAAATTCTCGCGCGCCTCTTTCAACGGGATCGCGGTGATCGATTCCGAATTGGGCAGGATGTCGGTGCCACCGCGGACCAGTTCGCCGGGCAGCATGTCCGCATCGATGCGCGCCAGTCGGTCGCTCGGCGCCAAGATCATCACGCGTTCGATCACATTGCGCAGCTCGCGGACATTGCCCGGCCATTCATGGGCTTGCAGCGCCGCCATCGCTTCCGAACTGATCTCGGGCGGCGGCACGCGGCGATCGGCGGCGTAGCGGCGAATATAGTGGTCGCACAGGCTGGCGATATCGTCGCGCCGTTCGCGAAGCGGCGGAATATGTACGGGTACGACATTGAGCCGGTAGTAAAGATCTTCGCGAAAGCGGCTCTCGGCGATCTCGGTCGTCAGGTCGCGCGCCGACCCCGAAATGATCCGCACGTCGACCCGGATCATTGTTCGCCCGCCGACGCGGGTAAAGCTCTGGTCGGTCAGCACCCGCAGGATCTTGCCCTGCGTCGTCAGCGGCATGTCGGCAACCTCGTCGAGGAACAAGGTGCCGCCATGGGCTTGTTCCAGCAATCCGACGCGGATCGCGCCGTCATCGCCTTCCGACCCGAACAGTTCGATTTCGACAGTCTCCGGGTCCATGCGCGCCGAGGAAATAACGCGGAACGGCGCATTGTGCCGCCCGCTCCACCCGTGCAGCACACGCGCGGCGACTTCCTTACCGACCCCCGCCGCCCCGGTAATCAGCACCCGGCTGCCCGTTCCCGCCACGCGCTTCAGCGTTGCGCGGACGTTGTTGATTGCTGCACTCGTTCCGGTCAGTTCGTCCGACGGCCCTGCTTTTTCGCGCAGCTGTTCATATTCGAATTTCAGCCGCTCGCTCTCTGTCGCCCGCGCCACCAGATGCAGCAGGCGCGATGCCTCGAACGGCTTTTCGATAAAGTCATAGGCGCCGCGGCGGATCGCTGCGACCGCGGTATCCAGCCCGCCATGGCCCGAAATGACGATGATCGGCAGCGTCGGGTCGAAATCCTTGATCGCTTCGACCAGCCCCAGGCCGTCGAGCCGCGATCCCTGCAACCATACGTCGATCAGGGCCAGCGAGGGCCGCCGTTGCCGGATGGCTTCCAGCGCTGAATCGCTGTCAGACGCGATCCGCGCCTCATAACCTTCGTCCTCCATGACGCCGGCGACCAGGTCGCAGATGTCGCGCTCATCGTCGACGATCAGAATATCAAGCGCCATGTTCATCTCTGTCCTGTCGGTTTCGGATCCGCCCCGGAACCGATTCTGCGTTCCCCATGCTTGTTTCGTCACCCTTCCCTGCCAATCCTTTCAGGCGGTCGGGATGAAGCGTCAGCGTGACGCACGTCCCCTGCCCTGCCGGATTGTCCGAAAACTCCAGTTCGCCATAATGTTGCTCGACGATCTTCTTCACGATCGCCAAGCCCAGCCCGGTCCCGCCCTGGCGCGTCGTCATATAGGGTTCGGCGATCGTTTCGCGCGCCTGCGGCAAACCGATCCCGTCGTCCAGAACGCGGATCAGGATTTCACCATGGGGGCCATTCGCCAGCTCGGCATTGATATGCCCGATCGACATCGATTCGCAATTTTTCGAATTTTCTTCAATCGCTTCTACGGCATTCTTGATGATATTTGTCATCGCCTGCGACAGCAAACGGCGGTCGCAAACCAGCGGCTCAATGCCGTCAGGCGTTTTCACCGCAAAGACGATATCGGGTTTGGCGACCTCGAACAGGAACACCGCCTGCCGCAGGATGTCGCGGACGTCCTCGACCCCGAACGTCGGCTTGGGCATGCGCGCAAAGCTGGAAAACTCATCGACCATCCGCCGCATGTCATGAACCTGCCGGATCACGGTATCGGTCAGCTTCTTGAAGGTAACGCTATCGCCCTCGATCTTGTCGCCGAACCGCCGCTGCAACCGCTCGGCGGCCAGTTGGATCGGGGTGAGCGGGTTCTTGATCTCGTGCGCGATGCGCCGCGCGACGTCGGACCAGGCGGCGCGGCGCTGATCGAGCAACTGCTGGGTAATATCTTCAAAACTCAAGACAAAGCCATCACCCTGCGCCACGGCCTTGGCCGCTAGCGTGGCGGGTTCGGCGTTGGTGCGAGCAAGCTGGACAATCGCCTCTCGTTCGTCGCCGGTCAACAATTGCGCGAGTTCCGGCGCCACGTCAGCCAATGGACGACCGGTCAGGCAATCGGTCGATTGACAGATCAGGCGCTCTGCCGCGGCGTTGGCGAGTTGGATACGGTGGTCGGCATCGACCGAGATTACCGCCGACGAAACGCCGCTGAGCACGGCTTCGATAAAGCTGCGCCGCGCTTCCAGCTGTTCGTTGACGCTGACCAGCGCACCGGTCTGCCCCTCCAACTGCTCGGTCATTCGGTTGAACGCGCGGGTCAGCACCGAAATCTCGTCATCGCGTACCGGCGGCGTGACACGCACCGACAGGTCGCCGCCTGCCGCGGTCCGGGTCGCCCCGATCAGAGTTCCGAGCGGCCGAACGATGCGGTCGGCAACGACGATGGCGGCGATGACGGCAAGCGCGAGGAGGAGGAGCGAACCCAGGTAAAGGGCGCCATTGAACTGGAGCTGGAGCAACTGCGACCGCTGGAACAGCGCATTATAGTCCGCCAGCACAGTGCCTGCTCGGATCGACTGTTGAAATCCAGGGACGTTAAAATCACGCGATGCATAGACATACGCTCGTTGTGCACCCGGCAGTCTGGTCGCAGCCTCGATCCTATTCGACTCTCGCACAACCACGACTTCTTCACCCGCTTCGAGGCGAGCGATCATCGTCGGCGAAAGCCGGTTATCGGCGGCTCGGTCATCGGGATCAATTGCTGCCGCTGTGCGAGCAACACCGTCTGCACCGATTTCAATTACCGCAGATTCATTGAGATTTCGAACGACGACCTGTTGGAAATAGTAATTGGAGAAAGCGGGATCACTCGTCGATGCTCGGTCCAGAAATGCGCCAAGATCTTTTGCCATCGCAATGGTATTGTCGCCGACATCTCGCTGATTTTCTTGATAATATCCTTCAGCCAAATTGGCGGCGTTTTCGAACATCCCACGCGATCGGTCGGAAAACCAGAAATCCACCCCAAACTGAAACAGTAGCGACGCAAAGAT
Organism: Pseudomonadota bacterium; assembly: GCA_023422695.1. Taxonomy (GTDB): domain Bacteria; phylum Pseudomonadota; class Alphaproteobacteria; order Sphingomonadales; family Sphingomonadaceae; genus Sphingopyxis. The sequence continues at coordinate 1,474 of JAFAGN010000034.1, read as the reverse complement.
CACCACCAGCAAGGTCGGCACCGCCGCGATCATCGAAAACAGCGCGACCAGCCGGACGTGCAGCCGGCCATTGCCACCTTCCATCGACCGCACCGCGCGCGCGCGCGCGATGCGGCTGCCGATCAGCACGATCAGCGCCATCGCCGGGACCAGATTCGCGACCATGATCGCGGCGACGAGCGCCGGGGTCAGCAGCCGCTCGCTCTGTGCGTCACCCGTGACAAAGACATAAGTGGCGATGCCGATGCTGACGATCAGTGCCAGCGTGTAATATTCGGGCGCGGCAAACCGCCAGAAGCCCGAGCGCACGTCCTGATCGGCGGAATCGATATCGTGAGTCAGGGGAGCCGCATGCGCCATTGTTGCCATGCTACGACAAACCTGTTGCATAGAAAACACACAAACTGCGCTACCGGCGTTCCGGCGGCGCAATAATGGGCTAGTTCGCCGCGTTCAGAGCTGCCCCGGGTCGATGCCGAGTTGCGACAGCCGCTTGCGCAGCGTGTTGCGATTGATGCCAAGCCGCCGCGCCGCCTCTAGCTGGTTACCGCGCACGTCGCGCAGGATGCGACGGAACAGCGCCCCTTCGACGATCGCTTCAAGCTGACCGTGCAGATCGCCGTCGCTCGCACCATCGGCCATCTGTTCGCGCGCCCAATCGTCGACCGCTCGCGCAATCAGGTCAGCGGGCGCTGCTGCACCGCCGCCCTCGCCATTTTCCTGCAACACCGTTTCGACGTCGCGCACACCAACCACAGTATCGCGCGACAGCACCGCCAGCCGCTGGACGACATTGCCCAACTCGCGCACGTTGCCCGGCCAGTCATAGCGTTCGAGCCACTGCATCGCCGCAGGCGCGAACTGACGCTCGGGCAGGCCCGCGCTGCGTCCTGCATCGACAAAATGGCGGACCAGTGCCGCAATGTCGCTGCGCCGATCGCGCAGCGGGGGCAAAGTCACCGGAATGACATTGAGCCGATAGAATAGATCCTCGCGGAAACGGCCATCGGCGACCAAGGTCCGCATGTCGCGGTGCGTCGCGGCAATGACGCGGACGTCGGCGCGCAGCGCCTGATTACCGCCCACGGTCGAATATTCGTTGCTTTGCAGCACGCGGAGCAGCCGCGTCTGCGCCTCCAGCGGCATATCGCCGATTTCGTCGAGGAACAGCGTCCCGCCCGCGGCCTGCTCGAAACGCCCAGCATTGCGGCTGTGTGCGCCGGTGAAGGCGCCTTTTTCATGCCCGAAAAGCTCGGCCTCGATCAACTCGCGGGGGATTGCGGCCATGTTGATTGCGACGAACGGCCCTGAGCGGCGGAGCCCGGTGGCGTGAATAGCGCGCGCGACGACTTCCTTGCCGGTCCCGGACTCGCCCAGGATCAGCACCGCGAGATCGTTCGAAGCGAGGCGCGCGATCGTGCGATACACCGCCTGCATTGCAGGGGCGCGGCCGACCAGCCCGTGGCTGTCGGCC
>JAFAGN010000221.1 GCA_023422695.1 Pseudomonadota bacterium | reverse complement strand
TTCGACAAGCTCAGGGCTACGGTGATTGGTGATCCCAGCGTTCCAAAGCGCAGCGGGGAAGGCTGCGTTTCAACTCGCCGCGATAATGCTCAATCGACGTCGAGCCGCCAGTCCCAGCCGAGCGGGTCGCCGTCCATCACCTCGACCCCCTCGGCGGTGAGTTCGTCGCGGAGTTTGTCGGAGGTCGCGAAGTCCTTCGCCGCGCGCGCTTCCTTGCGGCGGGTGAGGGTGGCTTCGATTTCGGCCTCGGTGATGGTGGCGGCTTTGGGGCGGATGCGGAGGTCGGTGCGCGAGGTGGAACAGATTCTCAAGCCGAGCACATCGTCGATAGCCGCGAGCGTATTTAATCGGTCGGAAGCCGATTGTTTCTTGGCTCCGGGTCCAAGAACCAGTTCGACTTCTAGCAGCGCGCTTTGTGCACCAAGGTCATTTGAGATTTCACGATCGAATTGAGTAAGATTGTTGGATTCGACCGAGTTGACCGGCATGCAGGCCCGAAACTTGCCAAGAGTCCACTCGCCCGCCAGATAAGTTGGCGACCACGGAGACGACGTCGTTTCAAGATGTCGAGCCTTTAGCTGTTCGACGCCCATCACCATCCGCTTCAACCGCGTCAGCGCCGCGCCCAACCCCTCCCACGAAAACTCCAGCTCGCTGCGGTAATGCGCCTGCAGGCACATCAGGCGGTAGGCGAGGGGGTGGTAGCCCTTGTCGATCAGCAATTGCAGGCGCAGGAATTCGCCCGCGCTCTTGCTCATCTTGCCGCTGCGTTCGATCAGGAAATTATTGTGCATCCAGATGCGCGCGCCGCTGGCATCGCTGCAACCGTGCGCCTGGTTCTGGGCGATTTCGTTCGGGTGGTGGATCTCGCGGTGGTCGATGCCGCCGGTGTGGATGTCGAACGGAAAGCCGAGCAGCGCTTCGGACATCACCGAGCATTCCAGATGCCAGCCGGGCGCGCCTCTGCCCCATGGCGAATCCCATTCCATCTGGCGCGTCTCACCCGCGGGTGTCCTGCGCCAGATCGCGAAGTCGGCGGCGTGACGCTTGCCCTCGACTTCCTCGATGCGGCCTTCGCCCTCATCGGTCTTGGCGCGCGCCAGCGCGCCATAGTCGGCGACGGTCGAGGTGTCGAAATAGAGGCCGCCCTCCAGCTCGTAGCAATGCTTGTCGGCGATCGCCTTTGCAAATTCGATCATCTGCGGAACATAATCGGTGGCGATCGACCAGTGCGCCGGCTGACGAATATTGAGTGCCTTCACATCGGCCCAATACGCTTCGGTATAATGGCGCGCGATGTCCCAGATGGACTGCGCTTTTTCCGCCGCCATCTTTTCCATCTTGTCCTCGCCCGCATCGGCGTCGTCGGTCAGGTGCCCGACGTCGGTGATGTTGATGACGTGGGTGAGCTTGTAGCCCTTGAACGACAGGGTGCGGCCCAGCGTGTCGGCGAAGACATAGGCGCGCATGTTGCCGATATGCGGGTAGTTATAGACCGTCGGGCCGCAGCTATAGACACGCGCCTCGCCGAGGTGGACGGGCTGGAATTCTTCCAGCTGGCGCGTCAGGCTGTTGAACAGCATCAGCGGCTGCGAGGCGGGGGCGTCGGTCATAGTCGCGCCCATGCCTTGAGCCGGGGGGAGGCGTCAACCCGATTGGATTTTCTCAATGCCATTCCTTGCGTCGTCATTGCGAGGAGCGAAGCGACGCGGCAATCCAGAGTGGGCGTAAACCGCTCTGGATTGCTTCGCTTCGCTCGCAATGACGGCGGAAGGGTCTCCAAAGGTTACGGCCCCTCGGTCGGCGTCCACAGATCGTCGTTGCCCGCGCCGGTCACCGGGTCGTCCAGCAGCGGTTCGCCGCTGAGCGGATCGAGGTCGCGCATCGTGATCAGCGGCACCGGCAGGCTCTGGCCGTTGCCGTCCTCATCCACGGCATCGGCTTCTTCCTCGATGACGTCCTGTACAGGGAAGTTGCTTTGTACGTCGATGAAGGCGCAGGCGCTGGCATTGGCGATCAGGCAGCCGTTGAAGGTCGAGCGCGGATCGAAGCTGCCCGCGACCGGTGCAACGCCGCCGATGGTCAGCAGCGGGATAGTGTCGAGCCCGGTGATCTGACCGGCGGCACCGATCTGGACCCCGTTGATGACGATCCGCGACGGACCGTTGGTCACGACATTCAGCCCGCCCGCGCCAAAGGTCAGCCCGCGGCGGCTGGCGAATTCGGTGTCGGCGCCGCTGTTCTGGACATAGAAGCCGCCGACAACCTCGGCGCGGATGCCGCGCGCGAACAGCGCACCTTCGTCGATCAGCACGCCGTCGTTCTGCGCCAGCCGCGCTTCGATCGCATCGGTCGTCGTCGCGGCGCCGACGTCGTTGATCGCGGCGGGGGTGGCGACGATGATGTCGTCGGACACCATGTTGAGCTGTCCCGCCGCGGCGGTGCCATTGACCAGCCGCACCGTCCCCTGACCCAAAATGACTTCGAGCGCGTCGTCCGCAAACAGGTTGAGCGCATTGGCGTCGGTCAGGCCGGTCAGCTGGACGTTGCCGATCACCCGCATCTTGCCCGGCGTCCGGATGGTCAGCGCGCCATTTGCGCCGAGGTTCGATCCGGCGGCACCGCCAGCGAGCGTGAAGCTGTCGACGATGACGTCGGGCGGCGAACTGCTGCCGACCGACGTATTGTTTGCCGCTTCCACTTCGGGCGCGAAAACTTCGATGTTGGTGCCGAACAGCCGGGTCAGTTCAGCGGCGTCGAGGTGGAAGCCATTGCGCGTGCCGGTGCCGCCGACGAATGTCTGGCTGAACACGTCGTTGTTTTCGATCGACAGCGTTTCGGTGCTGCCCGCGGTCCCGACGCGCGCGCCGCTGGCGATAGTGATGTCGTTCGATTGCAGCGAAATGTTGCGCGCGGTCAGCACGTTGTTGACGAAGATGTCGCCCTGCGTGGTCACATCGGCGACATTGGCCGCCAGCTGATCGATGATGATGTCGTCGCCACTCTCCGCGCTCAGCGCGGCCCGTCCGGCGACGACGCCCGACGTGATGGTCAACGATCCCGAACTGGTGGTCACCACCGCGTCGCCGACATCGGCATCAAGAACGGCAAAGACGATGTCGCCCCCGGTGCGCAGGTTGATGCTGTCGCCGGTCGCGGTCACCGGGCCGGTCGAAATCAGCCCGTCGGAGGTCACCGCGCCGTTGCTGGCGCTCAGCGACGTAGCCCCGCCCGCCTGGATATTGGTGGAATTAACGCCGTTGGTTCCGGTCAGGGTGAGCTGCCCCGTCCCCGTGGTCTGAGCGCGGGTGATGTCGATCCGCGCGCCGGTCAGCGTCAGGTCGCCCCCGGCGCGGATGCGGCCACCCAGTATGTCGCCCGCGGTGACGAGCGACAGATTATTGCCCGCTTCGAGCGTGCTGACAAACGCGCCGCCGGGGCTGGCCAGCGTCGTCAGATTGGCGGCGGCGGCGGTGATCGTGATGTCGCGGCCCGCCGCGACGGTGCCGGTCGCATCCAGCGTCCCCGTCGCGGTGACAAGAACGTCGGTGAAGGCGTTCAGCCCCGCCAGCGCGGTGTTGCCGCCCTGGGTAACGATATCGCTGCTGCCCCCGGTCACGCCCTGGCCCAATGTGGTGGCGCCGTTGATCGCAATCGCGCCGGATGTGGTCGCGAAAATATCGTCGGCTGCCGACAGCCCGGCGGCGCCAATTTCGCCGCCCGCCGACAGGACGATGTCCGATCCGTTGGTGGCCGACACGCCTTCGCCCGAATTGATCGTGAAACCGCTGCCCGCGACGAAGCCCAATATCGCCGTATCGGCCCCCGCGCCGGTGGCGCTGACCCCCGCTGCGGTCAGGTCGCCGACCGCGCGCACGTCGACATCGTCGCCCGCGCTGACGCCGTTCAGCGACGCGGTCGTCCCGGCGATGACCAGCATGTCTTCGCCCGCCGCCGCGCCGGTCAGCGCTGCCGACCCGCCTGCATTGACCCCGAACATGCGCGCGGCGGCGCTGTTCGTCAGCACCGCGTTGCCCGCCGCTTCGACGAACACATTGCCTTGCGTTGGAACGCCGCTGGGATCGGCGGCGCCACCATTGGCTGTGGCCGATGCATTGACGTTGGCGTTGGAATTCAGCCGCACATCGCCGCCCGCGACAAAGGTCCCCGTCAGGTCGCCGTCGGCGAAGATCGAGATCGTTCCGGCGGCGTCCGCCTGATTGACCGCGACCGGCCCGCCGAGACCAAAGGCAAAGAAGTTGGCGCCGCCGGTTACCGTACCGGTCAGCGCAATGCTGTCGCCGACCAGATTGATCTCGCTGCCCGCGGCGATGTTGGCGCCGTTGATCGCGTTCGTGGCAGTCAGGTCGACCGTGCCGCCCGCATCGATGGCGGCAAAGGTGATGCTGTCGCCGGTGATGGTGGTGGCGCCGCCCGACGCCAGCGTGCCGGTGGTCGTTACCGCGCCTGACGCCACCAGCGCCAGATTGTCGAACGCCGACATGTTGCCGCCGCCGATGTTGCCCGCCGAGGCGGTCAGGACAATGTTCGACTGATCCGGGGGAGACGAATTTATCTGGAAAAAGCTGGGGCCGGACGGGCTGAACGGCCCGTAGGTCAGCGTGCGATCGTCGGGGCCGGTGCCGGTCGTCGCCAGACCGTTGGCGACAATTCCGCCGGGCGCGGTGACCGTCAGGTCGTCGCCCGCGGTCATGTTGGTCAGCGCCGCGGTCGTCCCCGCCAGCACCAGCACATCTTCGCCGGCATTGAGGCCATTGACCGATGCCGCGCCGCCCGCGCGCACGCCGAACATGCCCGTGGCGCTGTTGTTGGTCAGCACGACGTCGCCGCCCGCATCGACAAACACGCTGGCCGCGATCGGGGTGCCGCTGCTCGAACTTTCGAAACCGGTCGCGTTCGCCGATGCGCTGATATTGGCGTCCGACGTCAGCCGGACATTGCCGACGGCATTGTAGGTTCCCGTAATGTCGCCGGTGGCGACAACCGAAATGTCATCGTCGACATTGGCGAGCGCGATGGCCACCGGACCTGCGCTGCCGTTGGCGAACAGCGATCCGCCCGCCGCCAGCGTCCCGGCGATCGCGATGCGGGTGGCATTGAGGTTGATGCTGCCGCCCGCGTCGATCGACCCGCCGCTGATCCCTTCGGCGCCGGGGGTGTTGCCGGTGGCGGTGAGGAAGACCGAGGACCCGGCGTCGATATTGTTGAAGGCGATCGACTGGCCATTGACCTGGACAAAACCGCCCGCACTCGAATTGCCCAGATCGACGGCTCCGGGCGAATTGACCGTGATGTCGCCGCCGGTGATGATCGAATTGAGCCCGGTGCGGAAGCTGGCTGCGGTGGCGGTGAAATCATTGACCGCTTCCGCATGTTCGACCGACGCCGCGCCCGCGGCATTGATCAGGATATTGGCGCCGTCGAGCCGGTCGACCCCGATGCCGCCGAGCGTCGAGGTGAGCGACAGATTGCCGCCTGCGCCCAGCAAGCTGCCCGGAGCGCCGCTGATGCTGGCGGCGGTTGCCGACAGGCTGCCGGTCGCACCGATTGTGCGCGCGGTTCCTTCGCGCCCGTCGTGCCGAATGTCGATCTGGTCGGCGGCGGTGATCAGGAGGTTGCCACCCACCGCGACGCTGCCGTTCGACTGGCCATAAGTGCCGAACGAGCTGTCGGTGGTCAGCGTCATGTCGCCCGTGGTGGCGATCGTCCCGCCCGTTACGGCAAAGAATATCCCCGCAGGGGCTTCGTCTGTGTCGTTGTTGGTTGGCGGCGCCGACCCCAGCGCGTCCGCCGTCAGGCTGGCGAAGCTGATGGCGCCGCTGCTGCGCACCTCGATCCGGCCCGCGGCGTCGCCATTGGCGGCGATCGTCGTTGCGCCCAGATCGATCGCGCCCGCACCGGACGATGTGGTTCCGGCATCGATGACCGCACGGCCGCCCGTCGTCCCCACCGAGCCGCCCGCAGTGCCGTTCCCCGCCGTTCCGGTCCCGCCAGCGCCGCCGACCCCCGACAGGCCGCTGACGTTGATCGCGACCGCGTTGCCGTTCGACGTGATGGTGCCGCCATTGGCGGACAGGCGCACCGTGCCGCCGGTGCCGCCGCCGCCGCTGCCGCCGTCGCCGCCGACGCGCATCCCGCCAAAGCCGTTGAACGCGCCGCCCCCGCCGTTGCCCCCGGTTCCCGCGCTGCTGAGCGCGATGATACCGCTGGTTTCCGGCGTGATCGCGACGGTCGAACCGTTGCTGGCGGCAATTTCAAGCGTCCCGCCGGTAGCATCACCGCCGCGGCCCCCGGCAGCTCCGACAAGTTCCTCCGAAAAGAAGCTGCTGTTGGCGCCGCCGCCATTGCCGCCGGTGGCCGCAGTGACGAAATTGGCCTGCGCCACGCTGATGTTCGCGTTGGCGCCGTCGGCTTCGATCCGGCCGGTGCCGCCCGCCGCGTTGCCGCCGTCGCCGCCCGCGCCGTCATCGCCAAAGCCGCCATTGCCGCCGATCGCCGACGCATCGACGGTCAGGGCCAGCGCGCCCGCGTCGAAATCGGTCACGATGACCTGCGCCAGCCCGCCGATGCCGCCACCGCCATCGCCGCCAACCGTGCCGAATCCACCCGCGCCGCCCGCGCCGGTCGAGGCGCTGGCGACCGTGCCGGTCGCAACGAAGCCGGTCGCGAAATCGATCGTCGCGGTGCCGCCCTGGCCGGTTCCACCATTGCCCCCGACGCCGATTCCGGTGACCGAACCCGAACTGCTCGACGCAAAGACATTGCCGCCTTCGCCGCCGATGCTGCCCGCGTCGGCGATCAGATCGCCCGTCGTCAGCGTTCCCGACACGATATTGATCGTCGCGGTGCCGCCGACGCCATTGCCTGCATTGCCGCCGTCACCGGCGATCCCGTTGAAGGCGAAATAGGAACCGCCTTCGCCGCCTTCGCCATTGGCATAGGCGGCAAGCGTGGCGGTGCTGACCACCGCCGAGCCGTCGATATTGATCGTGGCGGTGCCGCCCTGGCCGTTGCCGCCGGTACCAGTCGGGGTCGGGTTGGCCGGATCATCGTCATTGCCGTTGGCGCCAGCGCCGCCTTCGCCGTTGGCGGATACCGACACATTGCCGCCATTCAATGTTCCACCGAACAGGTTCAGCGTTGCGTTGCCGCCAGCCCCGTTACCGGAAACGGCGGTATCGAAACCCCCGCGTCCCGACGCCGACACCGCCAGCGTGCCGACCGTCATCGTGCCGCCGGTTTGCGTCAATGTCGCCGTCCCGCCGCGTCCCGACCCGGCGACGCTGCCGCCAAAGCCATTGGCGCTGACGGTCAGCTGGTTGGCGGTGAAGGTGCCGCTTTGCATGTCAAAGGTCGCGGTGCCGCCGACGGCGCCTGCGGCGCCATTGCCCGCCGTGATGCCTTCGGAAAAGCTTTGGGTGGCGCCATTCGCTTCAAAGAAGATGTCGTCGAACGTCATGCTGCCGGTGCCCGTGGTGCTGTTGCGCACCCGGACCAGAACGGTCCCGCCGATCCCGGATTCGGTCGGCGAAGCGCCGACGGCCGAATTGCCGCCGGACACGCCGGTCGCCGAGAAGTTGGCAAAATTGGCCATGGTGATGGTGCCGCCATCGGCGATCACCTGGATCGTGCCGCCGGTCGTGGCGACGTCGCTCGGCGCGCTGCCGCTGGACGCCGATGCGTAAAATTCATTGAAGCCGCCGGTGTTCGTCGCGCTGATCGTACCGTTGTTGGTCGCCAGCAGGTCGATCGTACCGCCGGTCACCGTGCCGCCGCTGGTTTCGGCATTGGGCCGCTGGGCCGTCGTATCGACAAAGATCGACCCTGTGGTAATCGTGCCGCCATCGGCGGTCAGGTCGACGTCGCCGCCGCGCGCGATGCCGGCGGTGAAGACACCCGACGACACAAAATTTCCGCCGACGGCGTTGATGTCCACATTGCCATCGGTTGAAAATACGCCGCCGGTGGCCGCGCGCACGATGACATCGCCGCCCGTGCCGCTGCCGATGTTGTTGGCGACCCCGGTCACGCCGCTGACGTTGATCGACGTGTTGCCATCGTTGATGATGCCGCTCGCGTTCGCGACCGCGATCGTGACGGTACCGCCGACGGCATCGCCAGAGGCAGAGGTCAGGTTGCTGGGCGTCGTCGCGCCGCCGCTGGCCGCCGCCGCGCTGAGCAGCAGGTCGTTCATATCGACGTCGATACCGCCATCGACCGACAGGCTGACGATGCCGCCAGTGCCATCGGCGCCGGTCGCGCCCTCGATGCCGCTGCTGCCGCCGCCGCTGCCGCTGGCCGACATGGACACCGCACCCAGGTCGACGGTCGCTGCGGCGGGGGCGTTGATGTCGATCGCCGCCGTGCCGCCGCTGCCGGCCCCGCCATTCTGGGTCGAAATGGTGGCTCCCGACTGCGAAATGCCGCTGCCGCCAAAGCCGTCGGCGCTGACGCCGGTTCCCAGCATGTTGACCGACGTTCCGGCACCGGTCACGCCGATCCGTGCGGTCCCGCCCGTGCCGCTGCCCGACCGGATATTGCCGGTCTGGCCAATGCCGGTTGCTGCGACGCTGACGAAGCCGTTGACGGAAAGCGCGCCGCCGTTTTCAATCGTCAGCGTCGCATTGCCGCCCGTGCCGTCGCCGCTGTTATCGACCGCGGTTCCCACGCCGCTGGAATCAAAGGTGACGCCGCCGCCGATCCCGGTCGATTGGACGTTCAGGCCATTGGCCGTGAGCGTGCTGCCGCTGCCCGAGATCAGGACGGTCGCATCGCCGCCCGTACCGTCGCCGCCATCGCCGCCGGTTCCGATGCGCCCTGCGCCGGTCGACGCGACGGTGAGGAATCCCGCGGTGACCGATCCGCCGAGGATCGACAAGGTCGCATCGCCGCCCTGCCGCGATCCGTCGGTTTGCAACTGGCCCAGCGACTGGAGCGACAAGGCGCCGTCGACCTCGATCGCCTGATCGGCGCCGACGGTCAGGGTCGCGCCCGCGTCGCCGCCGAAATCGGCGTCGCCGCGCACGATGATCTTGCCGGTTTGCGGGGTCGGCGGGGTGCTGACCGGGATCATATTCACCGGCTGACCGGCAAAGGTGCCACTGGCGCGCGCCACCACGCTGCTGTTGAACAATGTATCGCCGACCGCAATGTTCGCGGCGGTGCCGTTCACCGGCGTGTCGTTCACCTCGCCATTGGTGATGTTATAGCCCGCCGACAGGCGGACTGCGCCGTTGGGATCGACCTGCGCCGACACCGCATCATAGCCGATCTGCCCTGACACCAGCATCGTGACCGCCAGATTTTTGGGGATCGCGACCATATAGACGCGGCTGTCGTTCGGATTGCTGTCGAGATGCCCCGGGCCGCCGGTCGTGCCGGTGTGGGTGATGACGTTGCCGCCTTCTGCACCGACCGACACATTGATGTCGAACAGCCCGCCGTTGATGCGGATGTCGGCCTGTTCGGCGGCGACATAGCCGACCGACCCGTCGACCCGCACCGCGCCTGCCTGAACCACGCGCGGCGCGACCAGCGCGACATAGCTGCTGCCGGGACTGAGCGCGGTGTTGGCGTTGATCGTGCCGTTGACGGTGACCGCCGACGTGCTGCCTGCGGCGCCGCGGAAGCGGATTTCCTGATTGGAGCCGAGGAGGCCATCCGTTGTCAGGATATCATTGGCCGTCAGCACCAGACTGCCGACGTTGATGACGCCGGTGGCGCCGATCAGGATGCCGCCAGCGTTGTAGAACCAGATGTTGCCGCCGCGACCGCCCGATGTCGCAAAGTCGATGCTGTTGACGGTGCCGTTGATCGCGATCTGATCGGCGATCGGCAGGCCTGCGCCCGATACAAAGCGGTTGAGCACGATATACTGGCCGGTGCCGGTAAAGTTGAGCGTATTGCCGGCAGGCAGAAAGTCGATCACCCCGCCGACCGGCGCGTTCGAAGGGGTCCAGTCGATGATCGTCTGTGCGCCCGTGGTGGTGACGGTCGTCGGTCCCGGTCCGGGCGGCGAGATGGTCGGGGCGCTGAGCCCGGGCGCGGTGACGCCCTGTCCGGTCCCCGCGACCTGTGCCAGCGCGGGTCCGCCATAGGCCAGCGCGGCGAGCCCCGCGACGATCGCGCAGCTTTCGAGGAGGTGGCGCCTGCCGTTGCGGGTCGGGGCGAAGGGGGCCGTGGCACGCATGTCTGTGGTCCTCGATGTCATCGTCATGGGTCAGCGCGCCTTCACGCCAAATTGGGTGGTCAGCGACACCAGCAGCCGCGGATCGGGCTTTTGCGTCAGGAAGCCGCCCCGGTTCAGCGGTGCCGCGACGGTCACATCCAGCCGCGCGACGTCGCCATAGGCGACCCGCACCCCGCCGCCCGCCGAATAAAGCTTCTGCGGGTTCAGGCCATTGAACGCGGTGTCCTTGTTCCACACCCAGGCGGCGTCGAAAAAGGCGAAGGGCTGAACCGCGAACGCCTTGGTGTTGGCGGGGACGAACGAGCCGTAGCGCGCCTCGAGCGCGACGCCGACGCCGCTGTCGCCGATGATCGTGCCGGGGTCGAAGCCGCGCCCGACGGTGAAGTTGCCGCCCGAAAATTCTTCATAGGCGAGCAGCGGATCGCTCGCCCATTGCGCGCGCGGGGCGGCGGACAGCGTGAATAATTTGTGTGGGCGCCATTCGGCCAGCGCATTGGCGCGCAGCAGGAACGCGTCGGGCTTGCCCTCGACGCGGGTCAGCGGCACCGCGCCGGGCAGGAAGCAGGTTGCGCCGCCGGGGCCGCAATCGTCGCTGGCACCCAGGAAACTGGCGCCCTGCCGCGCTTCGAGCGAGGTCGACAGCGCCCAGCGCGGCTCGCTGGGGCTGTAACCGCTGCGACCGGCGACCGATGCGGGGTCGATCCAGCTGGCATCGGCGCGCAGGTTGAAAATGCGCAGCCGGTCGCGGTTGATCGGAACCCCGCCCAGCCCGATGTCCTGATCGATCAGGTCGAGCCCGCCGACGACGGTGAAACGCCGCGCCTGGGTGAGCGTGACCGGATAGGAGGCGAACAGGCTGACGATCTGCGTCTTCGATTTGACCGGGAAGGCCGCGATGTCGGGGCGGGTCCAGGCATAGGTATAGCTGGCGCCGAGGCGCAGCCCTTCGCCGCCGACGCGGAACTCATGCGCCAGCTGGACGACCTGTTGCTCGTCGAAATCGGGGGTCGAATAAAAGCTGGCGGTGGTGAGGTCGCCCATGCCGGTCAGCCCGGCCAGGCGGACGCGCGCGACGCCGCCCCAGCGGCCGACGTCGCGCGAGCCGAAATTCTGGACGTTGAAGTCGAACAGCACCGGCGTGCGCGCCACCAGCACTTCGCCGACCACCTCGCCCGGCGCCGCGCCCGGGCGCAGCGTCAACCGCGCATCCATGCCGGGAATATCGCGCGCCAGCAGCAGATAGCGTTCGGCATCGATGATATTGAACACCGGCTGGTCGTCGAGGCGCGACAGATAGCGTTGCAGCAGTGGTTCGTTGGCGCCCGCATCGCCGCGCACCTCGATCCGCGCCATGCGCGCCGCCAATATGTCGAGCCGCACCACGCCGTCGTCGATCGTTTGCGGCGGCACGCGGACCGCCGCCAGATAGCCTTGCGAGCGCAGCATCGTCGCGGCGCGGTCGCGGATGTCGCAGACCACCGAAATCGGGAGATCCTGGCCGACCTTGTCCGACCAGCTCGATGTCAGCAGCGCCGGATCGATCCCCTCGACGCTGGAAAATTCGACCCCGCGCAGCGTGATGCGAACGCTGGCAAATTCGGGATTGGCGAGCGGGCAGGGCGCGCGTTCGATGCTGTCATCGGCGGACACCACCTGTTCGCTCGGCGGGTTCACCGGCGCCAGCGTCGGCTGCTGGATTTCCTCGCGCGTCGGGATCTGCGGTGTGGTCTGCGCAAATAGCGCCGCGGGTATCGCGGACACCGCCAATGCTGCCGAGCCGATTAACGTCCGGCGGAGCGCAGCCCGTTGCGGCCGACCGCGCGCAATATATTCCCCATCCCCCTTGGTCATCACCACCCCTTGAGTACGAACGCGGCCGCGAAATCGCGGTGCGGAAATTCCTGTGGCTCTGCCCAAAAAACGGCAGCGCGAATTGTTCGACCCAAGGAAAGATTCTGCCGATCTGCGGTCGGCAGATTTTCGCCTGATTTGTATCAGATGGCTCGGCCGGGTTCAATGCCCGGCCGAATCCGTTTGCCTCAACCTGCCTCGGTTTCGGACATCGCATCGACCAGGCGGTTAAGCTGCGGCGTGCAGCCCTTGGCCATCAGCATGTCGACCGACCCCTCGACCGTGTCGGGGGCATTTTCCAGCGGCGTAAAGCGCACCTTGACCGGCGCGGTCAGGCCGCCGCCCGACAGACGATAGTCGACACCATATTGCACCGGCAGCGTGTCGGTCGGCCATTTGCGGAAATTGGCGCCATCGACGATCGCGACCGTGGCCTTCTTGCCGGCGTTTTCGATTTCGAGCGCGGTGTCGCCCTCCATATTCGGACGCCACAGCATCAGCGTCGCGGGATCGGCGACGCAGAAAGTGCCGCCTTCGCGATAGTCGAGCAGCCACAGGTTCGGCGCGCGCGCCTCGACCGGGGCGACGTCGCCCGGGCCGCGCGAAAACCCGCCGCGCGAGCGCATCGTCGGCCCCTTGGCGAGCATCCGGGTGACCGTACCGCTCATCGACTGGCTGGTCTGGATCGTGCCGCTGGCGCCAAAGGTGCCGGGGCCGGACAGGGTGCGCGTCTTGCCCGCCTGCATCAACACGACCTTGTCGCCCGCGACGAGCGTCAGCTTGTCCGCCGACTTCAACTTGGCACCGGTCGGATATTTGCTCGCCGACGGTCCGGTCGAGCGGACGACCATCGATTGCGCCGCAGCGGTGCCGACCACCGCCACGGCCATGATCGCGGCGGCGGCGGAGAGCGCGAGGCGGCGCTTGGGCAGATCAGGAAAGGACATAGCTTTCTCCATTCTTCGTATCGTTGAGGCGTTCTATCAGAAACATGATGGCTGGATCCTGACCGAATTCCGCCTGTACTGCTGTGGCACAGGTCACATAGACATTTTTGTCACCCGCGGCATGGGCGGCGACCAGCGCCGCAATGCGGTCGCGCTGATCCGGGGTAAGGTCGGGGCGCGGGGTCAGCACATCGACCGGCTGGGCGCGCCCGCGTAGCGTCACCCGTCCCATCGGCACCAGATCGTCGCGATCCGACCGCGCCGCGGCTTCGGCCGAGATCAGGACGCCAGTCTTCAGGCTCTTGTTCGCCGCTTCCAGCCGCGAGGCAGTGTTCATGCTGTCGCCAAGCGCGGTATATTGGATGCGCCCTTCGCCGCCGAAATTGCCGACGATCGCATCGCCAACGTGCAGCCCGACGCGCGTCATGCCCAGCGGCGGCACGCCCTCGGCCAGGTCGACGCGGAATTTTTCGCCCGCCTCATACATCGCCAGCGCGGCGGCGGCGGCCTTTGGTCCGTCGTCTGGGCGGCTGATCGGCGCGCCCCAGAACGCGACGATCGCGTCGCCGACAAATTTGTCGATCGTCCCCCCATGTTCGAGGACGATGTCCGACAGCCGGTCGAGATAGGCGTTGAGCAGCCGCGCAACGGTTTCCGGGGTCACCGCGTGGCTGAGCTTGGTAAAACCCTCCAGGTCGGTGAACACGCAGAAGATGTTGCGGCGTTCGCCGTGCAGCGAGAGCTGGTCGGGATCGCGCATGATCTGCGCCGCGACGTCGGCGGGCAGATATTTGCCCAGCGCCGACTGCGCAAAGGCGCGCTGACGCGACCCGATCGTGCGCGCCGCGGTGCCGACCGCGGCATAGCCGAACAGCCAGCCGATCGCCCAGCCAAAGGTCGGCAGGGTGGTGGTATCGACGCCGCGGCCCTGCAACCAGAAGGGGAAGGCGATGAAAAAGGCCATTTGACCGAAGAAGGCGAGCGCGACCCAGCGTGCGCGCAGGTCGATCAGGCTGGTCAGCCCGCCTGCGAGCACGATCAGCACGGCGAGGATCCACAGCACCGGCCCGGCGAGCGGCCGCGACCACGCATTGTCGAGCTGCTGCGCCAGCATATGGGCGTGGACCTCCAGCCCGATCATCGTTTCGTGCTGGCCGGTGATCGGATCGGTGAAGCGGCTCAATGGCGTGTTGAATTGGTCGTTGTCGATGATGTCGCCGCCGATCAGGACATAGCGATCCTTGACCAGCTCGGCAAAACCGGCGCGCATCTCGGCATCCATCGGCATGGCGAAGGTGTCGATCGGGATATTGGCGAAAACCGGCTCTTCCTGTCCCGCGGCGGCGCGCGCGGGGACCAGGAAGCGGATATTGCCCTGAAAATTCGCGTGCGCCGGATCGACCGGCGCCATCGCGTTCGACATCAGCGGCGGCAGGTTTTTGGGCCGGTCGGGCCAGTTGCGGATCACACTGTCGTCGTCGGTGCGGAACAGCACGCTGGTCGGCTTCGTCTTGTCGGTTGCCACCGCCGCGATGAAGGCTTCGAGGAATTTCTGCTGTTCGAAAAAGATGGTGTTCGGATTGCTCGCCTGCTCGGCGTAGGCAAGCCATGTCGGTGTCGTCATCGCGCGCAGCTGGTTTTTCAGAACCTCGTCGTCGGGGCGCGGCGAATCGAACGCGATATCGATGCCGATCGCCTTCGCCCCCATCTGGTCGATATTGCCCAGCGCATTGGCGAGCAGGGTGCGGTCGAGCGGCGAGCGGATGCCGGTGTTGAACAAGGTTTCGTCGTTATAGGTGATCAGGACGATGCGTTTGTCCTGTTCAACATGCGGCGCCATCAGCGTCGCGCGCGCATCGTAGAGCGCGCGTTCGGCGGCGTCGATCAGCGGCATCTGCCAGCTGAAACGCGCGATCAGGATCGCGACGAGGAGAAAGACGATCGTCGCGGCCATGCGCGACGGGCCAAGCTGCATGACCAGTCGGCGCACCTGCTTGCGCAGCGGCACGGTGGGCCGCTGATCGCCCGGCGCGGTGTCGTCGACCGCGGGAATGGTGGTGGCGGGAAGCGTCATCGAATTAGCGGGCGGCGCGGCCAGCAACCTCCCCGACCGGTGCGGTGGCGGTCGCGGTGCCGCCGTGCAGCAGCGGCTGGCCGCCGTCGCCGATGATCGCAAACCCCGCCCAATAATAGGGGTGCGACGTATGTTTGTCGTCCATCAGCCGCATCTGCGTTCCCCACATCGCGTCGGCGACGCTGGTGCCCTGGCTGGCGCCGAACAGCCCCCCGATCAGGCGCTTGGTCGCATCGAAATCGTCGGGGGCGGGCCAGTGGCTGGCGATTACCGACCGGCCGCCGGCGCCGATGAAGCTGCGCACCAGCCCGTCGAGGGCGTTGCCGCCGCCCGACAGGCCCGCCTCGCGCGTCGCCGCGACCGACGCCGCGCCCGCGGTATCGCACGCCGAAAGGATCACCAGATCGGCGTTGATCTTGAGGTCGAAGATTTCCTGAAAGGTCAGCAGCCCGTCCGAATCGCCGTCGCCGAACGAGGTGACGAGTGCGGGGCGCGCCGGGCAGGCGGGGCGCGGGGCGGTGACGAGGCCGTGGGTCGCGAAATGAATGATGCGATAATCGTCAAGGTCGCTGCGGGTCTTCACCGCGCTGTCGGTGAAGGCACCGCCGGTCAGCAGGGTCGCGGCGTCGCGGCCCATGGCATCGCGGGCGGTGACCAGCTCGTCCGCCGAGATCGGCCGCGCCCATTGCGACACGTCCCATTGACAGTCGCTGTCGACGCTGGCGCCTGCCGCGCCGCGGGTGCCGAGCGAGGGCAGGGTGGTACCATTGACCGGCAAATTCTGACCGAGGCCGAAATATTGATTGGCGGCTTTCGACGGGGCCGCCTGCCGCGCGTTGCGGAAGGCGAGGGTCGACACCGCAGTGCTGGGGCGCGACGTGCGTCCGAGCCACGCGACCTGGCGCATGTCGAACGGATCGGCGTCGGGGTCGAGCAGTCGCTGCTCGTAGGCGGCAAGGCCGGTATCGGCGGTGACGAGCAGGTTGATCGGCAGCCGCAACATGCCGCCGTCGGGTTCGAAAATCAGGTGCGGCACGCTGGGCAGCTTGGCCGCCACCGGGCCGAACAACTGGCCATAAAGTTTATAGGCGGTCGCGGCGTCAAAGGGATAAGTGACGCGGCGGCCATTTTCGACGATCGAGATCGTCGAGCGGATCGTATCAACCGCGGTGTCGAGCGCTCCGGCGCTGATGTCCGATTTCCACAGCTGTGCGCCGCCGGGTTCGATCAGCATCGCATAGACGGCATCGCCGACGACAAGCATCTTGAGATAGGCTTCGTCGGTGCGCAGCACCTGTTGCAGTTCGGCAAGATCGAGCTTGCCCTGCGCGACGACACGATATTGCGGAAAGGCCGACAGCGCGGCGATCGATTCGGTCTGCTGGAAGGACAGATTGTCGATCTGCGTCTTCAGATCGGCGCGTAGCGCATTGATTTCGGGCGACACCGGCAGTTGTGCCAGCCGTGCATCTTCGATCCGGGCGCGTTCGATGTCGCGGTTCAGCGTCGTTGCCTGCCGGAACAATCGCGCGCCGTCGTCGCTGCCGCTCGACAGCTCGCGTGCCAGCACCGCCTGCGTGTCGGCGACGCCGGGGCGAACCTGCAACTGGCTGGCGACGAAGAAGTCGCTGACCGCCGCAGGGTCGCTCGCCGCGCGGTTGGCGAGCAGCCGGTAATAGGGCGCCATCATGTTCGCCATGCCGGTCGTCGAGCGCTGCGAATTGGCCAGCGCCGCGACGACCTCGCGGTAAATGGTCAGCGCCTTGTCGTCCTGTCCATGACGGGTCAGGAACGCCGCATAGCGCGCGCGCGCCGACGCGAGCGCGTTGGTTTCGGGATATTCGATCGCCAGCGCGTTGACCGAGTCGAGAAAACGCGCATCGGCGGCGGCGATGTCGCCCAGCGCTTCCTCGGCCAGCGCGAGTTCGCCCAGCATTTGCGAGCGCAGGCGCACGATCGAGGTGACGCGGCCTTCGCGCACCGCAACGGCATCGGCCAGCCCTTTGAGCTGCGCCGTTTTAGCCGCCGCGCCATTGCCGCGCAGCCGCTCGACGGTGCCAAGCAGATGGACCGCCTGCGCGTCGATGATCTGCGCGCGCTCGAGCGGGGTGAGCCGTTCGCGGTCCGACCCTTGCTGAATGGCGCGGGCGTTGCTGCCGCTGTTCACTCCGGCGACGATCGTCGGGGTCAATGTCACGCTCGCGCCCTCGACCATGACCGCGCTGGTCAGCGGCGGGATCGGGCGCTGTAACAAGTCGGCAGCGCCATCATAATCGCGCTGGTTCAGCGCGTGAATGGCGCGGAAGTTGCGGCGCAGTCGCAGTTGGACGGGATCGCTCGTCGGCACCGCCTCGGCCTCGGCAAACAGGCGTTCAGCCTCGCCAAACTCGCCGAGGTTCGATCGTTGCAGCGCGCGGTTCAGGGTGAATTCGGTGGGGTCGATGTCGGCAGCTGCCTCATCCCCTTGCGCGCGCCGCGACAGCGTTTCGAAAAATTCGGCAGCTTCGGCATAATCGCCGCTGTGGTTGCGGCGGTATCCCTCGGCCAGTGCCTTGTCGACGTCGATCGCCCCGGCCAGCGTCCGCGCGAACCCGTCGTTGGCGCCGACCGAGGTCGTCGCAACATTGATCTTGCCCGAAACGACCTTTTTCTGCCGCACCGATTCGAGCGCGAGGTTCAGGGCGTCGCCATAGGCGGCAAAACCTTCGACGACATAAGCGGTGTCGCCATCGGTTTCGATCCGCGTCTGCCACGCGACGCTGCTGTCCTTGACCGTACATGCCCCGTCGGCGGTGCAGCTGACGGCGTTGGTGCGCGCGCGTTCGACCCGCGCTTTTGCGGAGGCGGCATCGGCGCGCAACATGCGGACATATCCGACCGGCTGGCTGGTGTCGCGGCACAGAATGACCCACGCCCGGTCGAACATCCCGTCGATGACGCTGTCGCGGACCGTCGCCTGCACGGCGCAGAGCGATCCGCCCTGATCGCCGATCGAAAAACTGTCGCGCAGCGTGGGGTCGGTGCCCTGCGCTTGCACAGCTCCGGGCGTCGCACAGGCGAGCGCCGCCAGAATCGGCAGGCAAAACGGACGTCGAGCGGTCATCACCAATCCCCCAAACCCAAGGCCAGAGGCGCCCCGCCGACGATGTTCCGGCAAGGCGCAGTCTTCATTGCTGCGGTACGACCCATTCCCTGATCCGGACCCTAAACCCTTCGCCCGAAAAAGGGAAGTGATCAGCGGCACAGGCGGCTTGCGCCCATCGGACGCGCCACCTATCTGCAAGGCGACAGGTTCAAACCCATGAGGATGATATGAGCGGATTCGACGACCGAGAACGCGCCTTCGAGGCGAAATTTGCCCGCGATCAGGAACTCCAGTTCCGGATCACCGCGCGCCGCAATCGGCTGGTCGGCGAATGGGCCGCCGAACGCATGGGGCTGACGCCGGAGGAAACCGACGCCTATGCCAAGGCGGTGGTGCAGGCCGATTTCGAGGAAGCGGGCGACGAGGACGTGATCCGCAAGCTGGCGGGCGATCTGACCGCGGCGCAGGTCGAGATCAGCGACGCCGAAATCCGCGCGGTGCTGAATGAAAAGACCGTCGAGGCGCGGCGCCAGTTCATCGACGCGCAGGACTGATCCGATGGGGATGCGCGCCGACGACTTGCGGGCGATGATCGTCGCCGCCTTTCCCGAAGCGGTGGTCGAAATCACCGATCTGGCGGGCGATAACGACCATTATGCGGCGCATGTCGTCAGCGAATCCTTTCGCGGGATGACCCGCGTCGCACAGCACAAGGCGGTCTATGCCGCGCTGGGCGGACGCATGGGCGGCGAACTTCATGCCTTGCAATTGACCACCGCCGTCCCCTCATAAGGGCGATCACCCAATTTTTGGCGCGAGGCGCCGCCGGAGACGAATATGACCGAAGCCACGCACGACCGCATCGCCACGCTGGTCGCCGACAATCCCGTGCTGCTGTTCATGAAGGGAACGCCGCTGTTCCCGCAATGCGGCTTTTCGTCGCGCGCAATCGCGATGCTCGACCGACTGGGGATCGAATATGAAACCGTCGACGTGCTGCAGGACATGGAAATCCGTCAGGGCATCAAGGAATTTTCCGACTGGCCGACGATCCCCCAGCTGTATGTGAAGGGCGAATTTGTCGGCGGCAGCGACATCATGATGGAGATGTGGGAAGCGGGCGAACTCCACACGCTGATGACCGGGATTCCGGCGCGCGCCGAGTAAGCCGCGTCGAGACAAGCAAAAGCCCGTCGGAGCATGCGCTCCGGCGGGCTTTTTGGTTGTTTTCGGGTGGGAGGCGGACGAAGCCGATCCTCCCCGGCACGGGGAGGGGGACCAGCGAAGCTGGTGGAGGGGTACAGGCGGTTTGCCTTGCCGCTGATGTGATGCGCGACGGCCCGGTTCCCGGAAAAATGCGACGTATCCGGTCCGGCGCTGCGTAAACCTCATGTGCCCCTCCACCACCCTTCGGGTGGTCCCCCTCCCCCGTTGGGGGAGGATCGACGGCAGCTACTGGACGTTTCCAGCCGTCGACGGGTGCTGAGAACCGATAAG
>JAFAGN010000093.1 GCA_023422695.1 Pseudomonadota bacterium | reverse complement strand
GGGCCGAACGCTCGCCGCCGGGCGCGCGGCCCAGCGTGGCGCGCGGCGCGCGGTCGCCCGAATGGCCGCCCCCATGCCCGCCCTTATCGCGGCGCGGCGGATAGGTCGGGCCGTCGGGCGCGGCGGTGATCGACACGCCGCTGTCGTCCTCGCCATCGGCGTTGGCGCTGCGCTGCACTGCTTCCATAAAGCGATCGGCGATGCCGCGCGGGATGTTGAACATCGTTTCCTTCGGCCCGATGCGGATCGCGCCGATCTCGTTCTTGCTGACATGGCCGCGGCGGCAGAGCAAAGGCAGGATCCAGCGCGGGTCGGCATTCTGGTGACGCCCGATGTTCAGGCGGAACCAGACGCTGTCCTCGAACCCTTCACGGCGGTCGGCGCTGCCGCGCTCCGGACGCTCGAAGCGGTCGCCGCGCTCGGGACGCTCGCGGCCGCGCGGGCCGTTGTCGATCAGATCCTCGGGCGGCGGCATCAGCGCGCGGTGCGACCGGACCAGCGACGCGGCGATATCTTCGGGACTGCGCTCGGCCATCAGCCGCTGCGCAAGCTCCAGATCCTCGGGCTCATGCTCCTGCGGCGTGAGCAGCTTTTCCATCAGCCGTTCCTGATCGCGCGCGCGCACGTCGGCGGCGGTCGGCGCGTCCATCCATTCGGCCTCGATCCGCGCGCCGCGCAGCATCCCGTCGACACGGCGGCGGCGCGGATACGGGACGATGATGACCGCGGTGCCCTTTTTGCCCGCGCGGCCGGTGCGGCCCGAACGGTGCTGGAGCGCCTCGGCATCGCGCGGGATTTCGACGTGGATGACCAGGCTGAGCGTCGGCAGGTCGATCCCGCGCGCCGCGACGTCGGTCGCGACGCACACTCTTGCTCGGCGGTCGCGCAGCGCTTGCAGCGCGTGGTTGCGCTCGTTCTGGCTATGCTCGCCCGACAGCGCGACCGCGGCGAAACCGCGCTCGACCAGGCTGGCGTGCAGGCGGCGGACATTGTCGCGCGTCGCGCAGAACAGCATCGCGGTTTCGGCTTCGTGCAGGCGCAACAGGTTGATCACCGCGCCCTCGATGTCGGCGGGGGCGACGGTCACCGCTTGATAGGCGATGTCGCCATGGCCGCGGTCTTCGCCAACGGTCGAGATGCGCAGCGCGTCGCGCTGATAGCGCTTGGCGAGCTGGACGATCGGTTTGGGCAGCGTCGCCGAAAACAGCAAGGTGCGGCGCGTTTCGGGGGTACCGTCGAGGATTTCCTCCAGGTCGTCGCGAAAGCCCATGTCGAGCATTTCGTCGGCTTCGTCGAGCACCGCGACACGCAATGCGGTGAGGTCGAGCGCGCCGCGCTCAAGATGATCGCGCAGGCGCCCCGGGGTGCCGACAACGATCTGCACGCCCTGGCCGAGCGCGCGGCGTTCCTTGCTGGCGTCCATGCCGCCGACGCAGGTGGCGATGCGCACCCCGGCCTTGCCATAGAGCCAGGCGAGTTCGCGGCTGACCTGCAGCGCGAGTTCGCGCGTCGGGGCGATGATCAGCGCTAGCGGCGAGGTCGCAAAGGGCAGGCGCCCGTCCTCGATCAGCTCGTCGGCCATGGCGAGGCCGAAGGCGACGGTCTTGCCCGATCCGGTCTGCGCCGAAACCAGCAGGTCGCGGCCCTTGGCCTCGGCCTCGGTGACATGGGTCTGGACGGGGGTCAGCGCTTCATAGCCACGCGCGACGAGGGCGTCCGAAAGGACGGGGGAAAGATTTTCGAAAGTCATTATTATCTCAATAGCATAGGCGGCCACCGGTGCGGTGACGAGCCGATAGAAAGGGGCTCAATGGGCTTAAATCACCTGTCCGGCAGCGTGTCCGCTTGCCCAGGCCCATTGAAAATTATAGCCGCCTAACCACCCTGTGACATCTACGGCTTCGCCGACCGCATAGAGGTTTGGAACGGTTTTGGCCACCATTGTTTGCGATGACAGGTTGGCGGTCGAAATTCCGCCGACGGTGACCTCGGCCTTCGCGAAACCTTCGGTGCCGTTGGGGCAGAAAATCCAGCGGGCTAGCCGCGACTCGGCATCCGCGAGCTTGCGGTCGGTTTGCGCACCGAGTTCGCCGGGCAGCGCGAGGCGCTCGGCGAGCGTTTCGGCCAGGCGGTCGGGAAGTAGGGCGCCAAGTGCGGCGCGCAGCGTGGCGCGCGGGCGGCTGTGCTTGGCGTCGAGCAGCCAGCCGCTCGGGGCATCGAGCAGGAAGTCGATCGTTACCGGCTCGCCATGGCGCCAATAGCTGCTGATCTGCAAAATGGCCGGGCCTGACAGGCCGCGATGGGTGAACAGCGCCGCCTCGCGGAACGCCGCCTTGCCCGCGCGCGCCTCGACCGGGGCGGCGATTCCCGACAGTTCGCGGAACAGCACATCATCGCCGCCGAGGGTGAGCGGGACGAGGGCGGGGCGCGGTTCGACGACCTTCAATCCGAACTGGCGCGCGAGGTCGTAAGCGAAGCCGGTGGCGCCCATTTTGGGGATCGACGGGCCGCCGGTGGCGATCACCAGCGCAGGGGCGGTGAAACGCTGGTCGCCGAACTGCACCGCGAAGCGGCCGTCGGCATGGGTGACGTCGCGGACCGGCTGGCCGGTACGGACGTCGACGCTGCCCTTGGCGCACTCGTCGAGCAGCATGGCGACGATCTGTTTTGCCGATCCGTCGCAGAACAGCTGACCCAGCGTCTTTTCATGATAGGCGATGCCGTAACGCTCAACCAGCGCGATGAAGTCGGCGGGCGTGTAGCGCGCGAGCGCCGATTTGGCGAAATGCGGGTTCGCCGACAGGAACCGGTCGGGCGCGGTGTTCACATTGGTAAAATTGCAGCGCCCGCCGCCCGAGATCAGGATCTTCTTGCCCACCTGATCGGCATGGTCGAGCAAAAGCACGCGCCGCCCACGCTGCCCGGCGACTGCGGCGCACATCAACCCGGCAGCGCCGCCACCCAATATGATGGCGTCGTAATTGGGCGTGGTCATAGCCGTTGAATCGTGCAGCCCGCGCCCGGCGGGGGGGGGGGCCGGGGGC
>JAFAGN010000029.1 GCA_023422695.1 Pseudomonadota bacterium | reverse complement strand
CGCGAAGGCGGGGGCCGCTGGCAGCCTCGTGCTACGCCGATAACGGCCCCCGCCTGCGCGGGGGCGACGTGCATTATTTCCCCGGCCACGCCTTCACATCGGCAAACGCCCGCCCCAGCGCGACGTGCAGGTCGGCATCTTCGGCAGCGCCGCCGAGCGGGATCTTGTCGCTGAAATTGTCGTTCGGGCGGTGATAATCGCTGCCCAGAAACGCCTGCAGCAACGGCATGTCCGAAAAGCTGCCGCCGACCATCAGCGACGTGACGCCCTTGGCGCCCAGCGCCCAGCCGTCCTGCCGCTGGATGAAGGCATCGGCCTCGCCATCCTCGTCGAGTTTGCGGCCCAGCTTCGTCGCGGCGGCGCGGACCACCGCGTCATAGGCGGGTTTGCCGCGGCCGATCGTCGCGACCGGGGTGCCGCGCGGCGAAATCGCAATCGTGTCGACATTCAGCGCGACGGTGATGTCGGACAGCGGCACCACCGGATTGTCGGCAAAATAATGCGCGCCGAGCAGTCCCTTTTCTTCCGCGGTGGTCGCCAGGAAATAAATGTCGCGATCGGGGCGTTGCCCGGTCGCCAACCGTTTGGCGACCTCGATCAGCACCGCGATGCCGCTCGCATTGTCGACCGCGCCGTTACAGATGCGATCGGCCTCGCCCTCCGCGCCGCAGATACCCAGATGATCCCAATGGCCCAGGAACAGCACCGCCTTGCCGTCGGGCTTGGCGCCCGGCAGCTTGGCGATCACATTGTTGCTGGCAAACGGGCGGAGCGCGGTCTGGGTCGCGAGATCGGCGGTCACCGGCAGCGCAATCCCCTTGTAATCGGGCGACTTGGCGGCTTCGCGCACCGCCGCCCCGTCCTGGCCTGCCTTTTTCAGCAGCGCATCGGCGGCCTCGAGCGACAGGAAGCCGCTGATCGGCGCGCCGGGCTTGGCGCTCGCCAGTCGCATCGCGGCGCTGCCCGCGCTGTCGCGCAGCTGCGCCCATGGCACCGCATCGGTCGCGATCACCAGCACCGCGGCGGCGCCCGCATCGGCCAGCATCTGGCGCCGCTCGCGATAGCGCGGCAGCTTGTCGCCGAACGGCGCATTGTCGAACAACATGATCGCCAGCTTGCCCGCGACGTCGGCGTTGACCTTGCCCGCGCCATCGACGCCGTAACCGACAAAGACCGCCGGGACATCGGCCAGCGCCGCCGACGCCTCGCGCCCGGTCAGGATGATGCCGTCATCCTCGATCGCGAAATCGCGGCCGTGCACCTTGAACCGCGCGCTGCCGCTGACGGCCTTGCTCTCGACGAACGGGATCGGTTGCAGCCATGGCGTCGCGCTGCCGGGAACCGCTTCCAACCCCGCTTTGGCCCATTCGCCGACGATGTAGGCGATCGTGCGATCCTCGCCATCGCTCCCCGGGGCGCGGCCCTCGAACGCGTCACCCGCCAATATCTTCATATGCGCGGCCAGCTGCGCCTCGGTGACCGGTGCGTCGGCCTTGGCGGGCGCTGCCGAAGCGGCGGCAGGAAGGCAGGACATAAGGGCGATGGCCGCGATGGCGGCGTGAAAACGAATGATCTTCATGGCGCCGCCGCATGGCATTTCCGGGTCGGGCAGGCAAGGCGCGTTCGTCGAATGACGAATGGCGGGCGATTGCACCTCCCGCTTGCGGGAGGGGCAGCGAGGCTTGCGAGCTTGCTCGCTAGCCGCAGCGGGGTGGGCACATCAACCGCGCTTGCCCACCCCCGCCCCCTCCCGCAAGCGGGAGGAGAGAGTGGATCAGCGCCCCGCCCGCGCCAGCAACGCCCGCGCCGCGGCGACATGCATATCCTCGATCATCCGCCCGTCGTGGCGCTGGGCCCCGCCCGTGGCCGCCGCCACCAGCGCCTCCGCCGCGGCGATCTCGCGCGCCGATGGCGCGAAGGCGGCGTTGCACGGATCGACCTGCGACGGGTGGATCAGCGACTTGCCGTCGAACCCCAGCCGCCGTCCTTCGGCGGCTTCGGCAGCGAAACCGGCAGCATCGTCGATCGCGTTATAGACCCCGTCGAACGCCCACACCCCCGCGGCGCGCGCTGCGAGCACGATCGCCTGGATCGCATGGCTCATCGCGCCGCGGTCCATGCCGTCGGGCAGCTTCAATTCATGCGCGAGGTCGTTAAGCCCGGCGATCAGCCCCGTCACTGCCGGGTCGGCGGCGATATCGCGCGCGGCATAGATCGCCGTCGGCGTCTCGATCATCGCCAGCACCGGCAGGCCCAGCCCGCGCACCGGCCCCAGATCGGCGGGCGCATCGACCTTGGGCAGCACCACAGCATCAAGTTTCAGATCGGCGATCGCATCGATATCCGCTGCCTGTTCGCTCGTCCCGGTTGCGTTGATCCGCACCGCGACGCGCTTGCCCGGAAACCCCGCGGTCACCGCCGCGCGCATCGCCGCGCGCGCTTCGCCCTTGCGGTCGGCGGGAACCGCATCCTCCAGATCGATGATCAGCAGATCGGCGGCCAGCCCGGCCGCCTTGTCGAGCGCGCGGGCGTTCGAGCCGGGAACATAGAGCAGCGAGCGGGGTGCGAAACTGGTGTCGGTCATGCGCTTTTGTGTGGCGCAAGGCGGCGGTTCCCGCAATAAAGGAGTGCGGCCCGGACGGCCTGCATCGCGGAGGGGATTATCGATGGATTACTGGTTTCCGATCGCACTCGTCGTGCTGGCGGCGGTGTTCCTGCTGTGGGCGCTGACCCCGGTTCGGCAGGGGTACAGCTACACCATCGAACGCTTCGGCCGCTACACCCACACCGCGCAGCCGGGCCTGAACTTCATCATGCCGATCTTCGACCGCGTCGGGCGCAAGGTCAATATGATGGAGCAGGTGCTCGACATTCCGGGGCAGGAAATCATCACCAAGGACAATGCGATGGTCGCGGTCGACGGCGTCGTGTTCTTTCAGGTGCTCGACGCCGCCAAGGCCGCTTATGAAGTCAGCGACCTGTACCTCGCGATCATGAACCTGACGACGACGAACCTGCGCACCGTGATGGGGTCGATGGACCTCGACGAAACGCTGTCCAAACGCGACGAGATCAACGCCCGCCTGCTCCACGTCGTCGACGATGCGACGACTCCCTGGGGGGTCAAGATCACCCGCGTCGAAATCAAGGACATCCGCCCGCCCGCCGATATTTCGAACGCGATGGCGCGCCAGATGAAGGCCGAGCGCGAAAAGCGCGCCAACATCCTGGAAGCCGAAGGCATGCGGGCGTCCGAAATCCTGCGCGCCGAGGGCGAGAAGCAGGGGCAGATCCTGCAGGCCGAGGGCCGCCGCGAAGCCGCCTTCCGCGACGCCGAAGCGCGCGAACGCGAGGCCGAGGCCGAAGCGAAGGCGACGATGATGGTGTCCGACGCGATCGCCGGCGGCAATGCGCAGGCGATCAATTACTTCATTGCGCAGAAATATGTCGAAGCGGTGAGCCAGTTCGCCACCAGCCCCAATGCCAAGACGATCCTGTTCCCGGTCGAAGCGACGCAGCTGATCGGGACGCTGGGCGGCATCGGCGAGCTCGCCAAGGACGCGCTCGAACGCAAGACGGGAGCCTGACATGCCCGATTGGCTGACCAACATGGAACCGCATTGGGCGTGGCTGACCATCGGGGTGCTGCTGTGCGCCGCCGAAATCATCGCGCCCGGCTTCTTTCTCGTCTGGCTGGGAGTCGCGGCGATCGCGACCGGCATCCTGACCTTTCTGCTGCCGATCGCGGTGCCGATGCAGCTCGGTATCTTTGCCGTGCTCGCCTTCATCGCGCTCTATGGCGCGCGCCGCTGGCTCAAGGCCAATCCGATCGAATCGACCGACCCGCTGCTCAACCAGCGCGGCGGGCGGCTGGTCGGCGAAGTGCTGACATTGGTCACCCCGATCGAAAACGGCCGCGGCCGCGCCAAGGTCGGCGACGGCGAATGGCCGGTGCGCGGGCCGGATGCGGCCGCCGGAACGCGGGTCCGGGTGGTCAGCGCCGACGGCGGGGTGCTGGTGGTCGAGGGGGCTTAAACCGTCCACATTCGTCATTGCGAGCGAAGCGAAGCAATCCAGAGCGGTTTACGCACCCGCTGGATTGCCGCGTCGCTTCGCTCCTCGCAATGACGAAGATTAATTATCCCCCGCGCGCCCGCCCATAAATCCCCACCACATGCCCCAGCGCGTCGCTTTCGCCGATCCGCCGGAACCCCAGCTTCGCCGCCACCCGCTCCGACGCATCATTGCCCGGATCGATGATGCAGCGCACTTCGGGCGCATCCAGATTGGCGTCGGCCCACCCCAGCGCGGCGCGCATCGCCTCGGTGGCAAAGCCCGCGCCCCAATGGTCGGCGTCGAACGCCCAGCCCGCCTCGGGCAAGCCTTCCAGCTCGGGAATGCCGCGGCCAAAATAGCTTAGCCCGCCCATGCCGACGAGCACGTCGCTCGCGCGATCGGCGAACACCCAATAACCAAACCCCATCACCGGCCACAGCCCCGCAGAACTCAGGAATTTCCCCCAGCTGACGTCGGGCGCGCGCGGTTCGCCGCCGATGAAGCGCGTCACGCGGGCGTCGGCCCACATCGCGATATGGACGTCCTTGTCGGACAGGCGTCCGGGCCGCAGGCGCAAGCGGTCGGTTTCGATGACGGGGGCGATCGTGAACATGGGCGCGGGTGTGCCGAAGCGCGTGGCGCGGGTCAATCGGGGACCAGATAATGGTCGAACAGGTCGTGCAGCACCGCCTTGCCGTCGACCTGCTGCCTAGCGCGCAGCACCGCGAGCGTATCGACGCGGGTCAGCACATCGACATGTTTCAGCACGACATGATATTGCGGCCGATCGGTAAAGTCGTGGAACAGGAACACGCATTCGGGTTTGCAGTGGATGATCGCCTGTAACAGGCACGCCACCCGGAATCGCCCGTCAATCAGCACCGCGTCGGGGCTGCCCCCCATGCCGCGCCAGATCTGGCTGTGATAGCGTGGCCAGTCGCGCAGGCGGCTTTCGTCCACGGGATAGCCCCAATCCTTGACCGGGCCGATGTCGATATGAACCGGCGTGAACTCGACCGCCTCGCTGCCGATGTCAGCCTGCACCTTGGCCAGCCACGCCGCGTCGCTATCGACGCTGACGATCCGCCGCACCTGCCGCGCCGCCACCAACGTGCTGCCGCCGCAACCGAACTCGAGCAGCGACGACAGCCCCGCCAGTTGCAGTTCCAACTGCGTGACTTCTGCCGCGGTCATCTGTGGTTGCATGGGTCCCCTCCACCGGCACGGGATATGGGACGCGGTGCGCGGCGTCCAGTCGCCATTGGCGGGGATCGGGCTGGCTGATAGGGTGCAGCGATGTTGACGCCCCTCTGGCCGCAGCGCCTGCTCGCCCTTCCCTTTCTGATCCTCGGTGCCTGGTGCCTTGTCGCGCCGCATATGGTCGAACGGCTTTCGATCAATCCCCTATATCAGCATCTCAGCACGACGAGCGCGCTGCTGATGGGCTGTTTCGGGGCGCAGGCGGTGCTGGGCGGGCTGTTCATCGCCTTCAGCCGCTGGACCCGCAGCACCTTCGCCATCTACGCGGCGGCGCTGTTGCCGTTTTTCTGGTTCAACTATTATTTCGTGTTCGTGGTGCCGGTGCTGAACCGCTGGATGATGCTCGATTTCGCGTCGAACCTGACCATGCTCGCGCTGTGTTTCTGGGGCTGGCGCACCGCGCCCGCCGCCTGGGTCGCGGCACCCGACGCCTGATCCCGCGAAGGCGAAGCCCCGGATATGGGGAGAGAGAGCCCTTTGGGAGGCTCCGCCTTCACGAGCCGGTCAGGCGGCGGCCGCCGCCAATTCGTCCTGCCGCGCCGGTGCCGAGCTATGCTGCGGCATCACCGCATCGGCATAGTCGCTCTCGTACAGCTTGATCAGCGCGCGGTCATCGTGGTTCCAAGGGTGGAAACCCGGCAGGAAATAGCTGAGCCACGGCAGAAAGCTTTTGCGCAGCACCCCGGGCTTGCCGAGCAGATACCACCAGATGCGCGCCGTCACGCGCCAGCCGGTCAGCCCGTCCTGCTTGAGCAGATTCTTCATACCCTTTACCCGCTTCGGCCAAAAGCGCGTGGTGACGAGGATCATCATCAATGACTTGGCGCGCCAGCGCTTGAAGCGGCTCCAATCCTTCGTCGCGTGCAACCAGGTGTCGTAAGCAACGCCCTTATGCTCGATCTCCTCGACCGCGTGCCATTTCCACAGGGCTGCCCATTCGGGTTCGGCGCGCGCATACATGCTTTCGTCGCGCAGCATCACCGCCGCCATCATCGCGGTATAATGTTCCAGCGCGATCGTCGCCATCAGGTTGACGATCTGCGGCCGCTGCTTGATCAGGTCGAGCACCTGGTTCACGTCGGCTTCCAGCTCGGACAGGTCGTAACCCGCCTCCGCCGCCTTTTTGTTGAACACCACATGCTCGCGGCTGTGGATCACTTCCTGCTGCGTGAAGGCGCGGATTTCGCGCGCCAGTTTCTCCGGCACCCCGTCGCGGTGCGCCTTCACCGCCTCGATGAACATCGCCTCGCCGCGCGGAAAGGTAACCGACAGCGCGGTGTGGAACGCCGAGGCGATCGGGTCGCCGTTTAGCCACCAGCGGCCCTGTTTGTCGTCGCGGCCAAAGCGCATGTCGCGCAGGGTGATCGACAGGTCGGCGGGGGTCGGGGAGAGGGAAAGGCTGGACATATGTTTGTCACCGTTCGAAAGGGGTGTGGGTGGAGCAATAGGGTTTACTTACATATATGTCAATAGTGAAGAAGCGTCTGAGTCCCGAGGAAAGCCGCTCGGCGGCGCTCGAGGCGGCGCGTCAGATCCTGATCGAAATGGGGCCCGCAGCGGTCACGCTGAAGGCGGTGGCGGCGCGCATCGACCGCACCCACGCCAATCTGCTTCACCATTTCGGCAGCGCCGCGGGGCTGCAAAAGGCGCTCGCGGCCTATCAGGCCGAAACCGTGTGCGCGACGATCGGCCGCAAGATGGCCGAATCGCCCCCGGGCGAGCGCAATGTCCGCGAAATCGTCGACCTCGCCTTCGACGCGTTCAACAGCGGCGGGGCGGGCGCGCTCGCGACCTGGATGGCGGCGACGGGCAATGAAGATGCGCTCGACCCGATCGTCGAGGCGATCCACAAGCTGATCGACGGGATGGCGCCCGACGCACACGAAAAGCGCCTGATGCACGAGGACACGTTGGCGCTGGTGCTGATGGCGCTCGGCGATGCGCAGCTCGGCGGGCCGATGGCCGAGGCGCTCGACCTGCCCCGCGACACCGCGCGCGTGCTGGCGTGCGAGTTGATCACCGGGCGGATCGCGAACTTCTGGGCGGCACAGAACGCCAAGTAAAAACGGCGGCCCCGAATGATCGGAACCGCCGTTTCCATACTTCTCCGGGAGGGCGGGAGAAGGTCTTAGCTGGCGTTCAGCTGGTGCTTGAGCGCCGACATCTGGTCATGGCCGTCGCGGACCGAAGCAAAGCTGGTCTGGATCAGCTGCTGGACCGCCGGGTCCAGATCGCCGTCCTTCAGCGCGCTTTCGAACTTTGCCTTAATATGATCTTCGCCGCGTTCGACTTCGGCGACGACCGCCGAATCGTCGCGGTCGCCGGTCAGCGCGTCACGCAGCCCCAGGAACGCCCGATGCGCCGATGCCAGCACCGTGCCATCATCTTCGGGATTGCCGCCGAGTTCGCGCACCTTGGTCTGGAACGCGGTCACGATGCTCTGACGCTCGTTGGCACGGTTCAGGAACATTTCGCGATACTGCGCGGCGTTCGCCTCTTCGGCGGCCTTGCGATAGCCGTCGACGCTGTCGAGCGTGGTGGCGATCAGCGAGTTCAGCGTGCTGACGTTCTTGTTATCAAACATTTGAAATCCTTTCGGGAAAATTGCTGCAAGCGTTGCGCACCCGCTTGCCCCCTCAACGAGCGCCGCCGCGTAAAGTTGCGTCGGCCTGGCGCTGGGTCTGCGCATTTTGTCGGCGCATCACAAAACTGGCCATTTCGGCGCGCTGCGACTAAGGGGAGCCAACCCAACCCCATTTGTTCGTCCTACGCGACGTCGCCAAAGGTGACGCCGCCGCATGAACAGGGACCATCGCCAACGTCGCCCCGGGCGCCGCCAACGCGATGGTTCCGCTCCAAAGGTTTCCCATGCATTTCCTCGATCAAGCCAAGATTTTCATCAAGTCGGGCGACGGCGGCCCCGGCGCGGTGTCGTTCCGGCGCGAAAAATATGTCGAATATGGCGGTCCCGACGGCGGCAACGGCGGCAAGGGCGGCGACATCATCTTCGAAGCGGTCGCGGGGCTCAACACGCTGATCGATTTTCGGTACACCCAGCATTTCAAGGCCAAGCGTGGCACCCCCGGTTCGGGGCGCGACCGCACCGGCGCGGGCGGCCCCGACCTGGTCATCCAGGTGCCGATCGGCACCCAAATCCTGGACGATGACGAAGACCGCAGCCTGCTCGCCGACTTGACCAAAGAGGGCGAGCGCCTCGTCTTCCTGCGCGGCGGCGACGGCGGCCGCGGCAACGCCAGCTACAAGACGAGCACCAACCGCGCCCCGCGCCAGCATGGCCCGGGCTGGCCGGGAGAAGAGGCGTGGGTATGGCTTCGTCTCAAGCTACTCGCCGACGCGGGCCTCGTCGGGCTGCCCAACGCGGGCAAATCGACCTTCATCAACGCGGTGACCAACGCGCAGGCCAAGGTCGGCGCCTATGCCTTCACCACGCTCCGCCCGCAGCTTGGCGTCGTCAGCCACAAGGGGCATGAATTTGTCGTCGCCGACATCCCCGGCCTGATCGCGGGCGCCGCCGAAGGCGCAGGCGTCGGCGACCGCTTCCTCGGCCATATCGAACGCTGCCGCGTGCTGCTGCACCTCGTCGACGCCAATGACGATGATGTCGCCACCAGCTACCGCATCGTGCGCGACGAACTCGAAGCCTATGGCGCCGACCTGACCGACAAGCCGGTGATCGTGGCGCTGAACAAGATCGACACGCTCGACGATGAACTGATCGCCGCACTGTCCGCCGAACTCGCCGAAGAAAGCGGCCACCCGGTGATGGCGCTGTCGGGCGCCAGCGGCGCGGGCGTCCCGGCGGTGCTCGACAAGCTGCTCGAAATCATCGCGGGCGACAAGGCGGGCGAAGACCCCGCAGCCGACGGTGACGGGGCTTGGTCGCCCGTCTAACTCCGGGCGATCACACGCCTTCGGTGATCGTCAAAAGCACCGTCGACGCGCCATCGAGTTGCAGCCGACGCCGCAACGCATCGTCGCGTGACGCGCGCATCAGACCGGCGAGCCCCGCCGCCCCCGATGGTGTTGTCGTCGGCCCCCCGGCCTGCGCCAGCACCTGCGGCGCTTGATCGAGCATCGCTTCGCCGACCAGCAGCGACGTTGCGCGATGGCGCAGCAGGGTAGCGACCGCCGGGGCCGATGCCAGACCGCACGACAGCATCTCCGCCGCGGTGGCAAGCGATCCGTCGGTCAGAACCGGCGCGCCGCGGCGCAGCGCGTGCGCGACGCAGGGCGCGGTTTGGGGCTCGACCACCACGACCGACGTCGGCCCGCGCATCCAGCAGCACAAGGCATCGGCCATCGCCGCAGCGAGCCCGCCGACCCCCGCCTGGACGAAGAGGTGCGTCGGGGCAGCGTCGCCGAGCTGGCCGCGAATTTCGTGCGCGATCAGCCCATATCCATCGACAACCCTGGCCACCATAGGATCGTCCAGCCGGTCGGTGGTATCGGGGACCAGAATCGCATTGCCGTCGGCGGCGGCCGCGGCAGCATCGACCGCGTCATCATAGCTCCCTTCGATCCGGACAATTGCGGCGCCGAGCGCTGCGATGCGCTCGCTACGCAGCGGGGGCACCGCGGCATGCAGATAGATCGTTGCCAAAGCCCCGGCGCGCTGCGCCGCCGCAGCGACGGCAAAGCCGTGATTGCCATCGCTGGCACAGATCAACCGCGGCAGCCGCGCCGGAGGATCGGCAAGCAGGGCCGCGACATCGGCCAACCCCGCGGCCTGCGCCAGCGCCCACAGCCCGGCGCGCGTGCCGCCCAGCGCCTTGAAATTTCCGAGCGGCCGTTCATTTTCCAGTTTGGCCAGCACCCGCCCGACCCTGCACCGGGCGGCGAGCCGCGGCAGTTCGATCAACGACGTCGGCCGATAATCGGGCCAGATCAGGCGCACGTCGTCGGCAACGGAATTTATGTTCCTATTTGTCGTCATCGGTGCAGGATAGCGATCGGCGACACATCAGAACCGCTTTCTGACCATCGCCCGCGCCGCTTTTGCGCAATTTTTACCCCGTTGCCGCCGTCAATCTTCGGCCACCGGAATCGTCAACCCGCGTTTCACCACCCCCAGCGCGACGTTGGTGGTAAAGCGCCGGACATTGGCATTGTCGCTGACCAGCCGCGTCATTAACGCGTCATAGGCCTCGGTGTCGGGTGCGGTGATAATCAGGACAAAATCGGCCTCGCCCGTGACATAATAGGCCTGTTGCACCTGGGGTTCGGCGGCGATCCAGCGCCGAAGCTGCGCCAGCAATTCGGGGCGTTCGCGTTCGACCTGCAGCGATACGACGAAAAAGGTCGGGCTGCCGACCAGCCGCGGATCGACGATCGCTGTCTCGCGTTCGATCACCCCAAGCTCGCGAAGCCGCCGCAATCGCCGCTGGATCGCCGACGGCGACAGCGCGATGCTCTCGGCAAGCTTTTCCGATGTCGCCGCGGCGTCGGATTGCATGGCATTCAAAAGCTGCCGGTCAAAGCGGTCGAGATCGGTCATGGCACCAATCGCTGCATTAGCACCGATTTGCGACGATTGTCCGCAAATCGTCGCGGTAAACGCGGATTGCCAGCGCCGCCGCGCGTTACAAGGGCGTTCCACCCTTCTCCTGCCAAGGAAAGCAAATATGCTCGACCACCTCGAAATCCGTACCCGCAAAATGGATGATTGCGTCGCCTTTTACCGCACCGTGCTGGCACCGCTCGGTTATGAACTGGTCGTCGATGGCCCGACCAAAGGCTTTGGTCACGACGACAAGCTCGATTTCTGGCTCGTCGATGGCGACGCCTCGATCGATGTCCACTACGCCTTTGGCGCCCCGACCCGCGCGCTGGTCCAGCAGGCCTTCCTGCTGTCGGGCCAAAACGGCAGCACACAGGACCGCGCCCCCGCGCTCGCCCCGCATATCCACCCCGATTATTATGCCGGCTATGCGCGCGATCCCGACGGACGGTTGGTCGAGTTCGTCTGTCACAGCGCCGAGCCCTGACCGCGGCGTGGGGAACGAAGCGGCGCGCGCCGGATTGCATCGGAACAACATGGAGTAACCGATGCCCGCTCGCCGCTTTCCCCTCGCCTGCCTCGTCGCGCTACCGCTGATCGCGGTGGCCATGCCCGCGCAGGCGCAGGACGACGAAACACCCAAGCGCACCCGCGTCATTTTGGGGCCGCAATTGTCGCCGTCATGGCCGGGATCGAAGGACCTGTCGTTCGGCCCTTATATCGACGTCTCGCGCGAGCGGGTTGGAACCGAATTCACCTTCGAAGCCGCCGACGAAAGCTTTGGCGGACCGCTGATCCAGAGCGGCAATTTTGCCTTCGGCCCCTCGCTGGGCTTCATCGGCAAGCGCACCGCCGCCGACATTGGCGCCGACCTTCCCAAAGTCGGCTTTTCCTTCGAAGTCGGCGGGTTCGCGCAGGTCAATCTGACCCCGGCCATCCGCGTCCGCGTCGAGGGCCGCAAGGCGGTGAGCGGCCACAAGGGCTGGGCGGGCGAAGTCAGCGCCGACTATGTCGCGCGCCAGGGCGACGACTGGCTGTTCTCGATCGGTCCGCGCGTCACGCTCGGCGACGCAAAATATAAGAACGCCTATTTCGGCGTGACCCCCGCCGCCGCCGCGACCTCGGGCCTTCCCGCCTATGACGTCGACGGCGGCATCCAGTCGATCGGCGTCACCGCAGGCTATCACCACATGCTCGGCCGCCGTTGGGGCGTCGCGGTTTACGGCCGCTACGACCGGCTGGTCGGCGACGCCGCCGACTCGCCGATCACCCGCCAACTCGGCAGTCGCAGCCAGCCCTCGGTCGGCGTCGCGCTGAGCTACACGTTCGGGGGTGGACGCTGATCGGCTCGGTCTGCCGCGACGGCGGCTAACGACCGGAAATAGACAAGCCGCCCCTTAAATCCCGTTCGTGTCGAGCGAAGTCGAGACACCCA
>JAFAGN010000020.1 GCA_023422695.1 Pseudomonadota bacterium | reverse complement strand
CAGGCGGGGGCCGCCGTCGGTTTACTCGGGTACCTCAGGAAAAGACCTCCAGCGGCCCCCGCCTGCGCGGGGGCGACGATGATGCCTTGAACCTCCGTCCCCGCCACCGCATATCGGTTTCATGACGAAACTTTCCTTCCTCGACCTCGTGCCCGTCACCGACACCGGCACGATCGCCCACTCGCTCGCCAACGCCGCCGACCTTGCCCGCCATGCCGAGGCGCTGGGCTACCAGCGCTATTGGGTGGCCGAACATCATGGCATGGCGGGGATCGCCAGCGCGGCGACCGCGGTCGTATTGGCGCATATCGGGCAGGCGACCTCGACGATCCGCATCGGCGCGGGCGGTATCATGCTGCCCAATCATGCGCCGATGGTGATCGCCGAACAGTTCGGGACGCTGGAGGCGCTGTTTCCGGGGCGCATCGACCTTGGCCTCGGCCGCGCGCCGGGATCGGACGGCGTGGCGGCGCGCGCGCTCCGCCGCAACCTGGCGAGCGACGAGCGGCAATTCCCGCAAGATGTCGTCGAACTGCAGGCGTTCCTCGCCGGTGACGACCGGCTCGGCATTCGCGCGGTGCCGGGCGAGGGAACCAATGTCCCGTTGTGGATATTGGGATCGAGCCTGTTCGGCGCGCAACTCGCCGCGATGCTGGGGCTACCCTATGCCTTCGCCAGCCATTTCGCGCCCGACGCGCTCGACGAAGCGCTCGACATTTATCGCCGCCAGTTCAAGCCGTCGGCGCAGCTTTCGGCGCCTTATGCCGCCGCCGCGTTCAACGCCTTTGCCGCCGACACGCGCGAAGAGGCCGAACTGCTCGCTTCGTCGCAGCAGCAGGCGTTCGTCGCGCTGCGCACCGGCAATCCCGGCAAGATGAAGCCGCCGCTGGCAGGCTACAAGGACAGCCTGCCGCCCAACGCGCGCGCGATCCTCGACCATGTGCTGCAATGTTCGGCGGTCGGTACGGCTGACGACATCGCGGCGGGCCTGAAAGCTTTCGTCGCGCGGACCGGGGTCGACGAGGTGATCATCGCATCGTCGATGTACGACCATGGCGCGCGTAAGCGCTCGCTGGCGCTGACGATGGACGCGGCGCAGGCGATTTAGACAAATGCGTCATCCCGGCGAAGGCCGGGATCTAAACGCTGCGTCCTGATGTGACGGCGAGATCCCGGCCTTCGCCGGGATGACCGAATGCTGCGGGCCTTCGGCGGTGGGCCGAAACGACAGGCTCGCCAGCCGCCAGGCGAGCGCCTCACCCATCAGCCCGGCGGCGTCGGGAACAACTTCCGGCGGCGCACAATCGACTTCGGCTGCGATATATCGCCCCGTCTCGCGAAGCCGCACATCGACGTCGCCGAACCGTGCCTCGAGTGCAGCGATCAGCCGTTCGGCATCCTCCGACACCGCATTGGAATCGAGCGAACGCGGTGTGCCGTCGAGCAGTTCGGCGACCGCCTTCTCCAGCGCCCCGACGGCGTCCTTGATGATCGACAGCGAAATGAACAGCGCCGCGGTGGCATCGGCCCACCACCAGCCCATCCCGATACCGATGATCCCGGCAATGCCGGCCAGCCCGGTCTGCCAGTCGGCCTTCTGCATCAGCGCGTCGGTATGCAGCACCTTGTCGCGGATGCGCGTCGCGATCGGATGTTTGAAATGGCCGAGGATTATCGGCGGCACGACCGAATAGGCCAGCGCGGCAATCATCAGCCACCCCAGCCAGATCGTGTGGCCGAACAGCGTGATACCGCCGACGGTCGGATGCTCCTGCCGCACCAGCGTCGTAATGCTCTCATAGACGAGGAAGCCGCCGACCGAGAGCAGCGCGGTGGCGGCGACCAGAAAGGCCAGACTGTTCGCGCGGCGATAGCCGAAGGGGAAGCGCGCGTTGGGCTGCTTACGCTCCCAATGCGACGATAGCAGAAAGACGATCGCAGGGACGAGGCTCAGCAAATCCTCGATCACCGCCGCTTTCATGGCCTGGCTGCTGCCCATCACCAGCCACATCACGGCGACAACGCTCGTCATCCACGCCAGCGTCCACCATTCCAGCCGCTCGCCGCGCCGAACGTCATCGGCGATCGCCCCGGGAATGCCGCCGTGCAGGCTCATTGCGCCGCCGCGGCGATGGCGCGATCGGTCGCCAGGATCAGCGCATTTTCGCCATTGCGGCGGGCAATTCGCAGAACCGGCTGCGCGCTGTCGTCCGGTTCGGTGCGCCCGATGGGTTTGGACAGCGCGACTTCGGCCTGCCACGGCGACGCCTTCGCGAAATGACCAACGACTGCATCGACCTTGCCCTCCTCCAGCCAGCGCAGCGCATGTTCGCCATGCGCAGAAACACGGATCAGTCGCGCCCGATGCCGCGCCGCATAATCGCCGAGCAGGGTGAGCGCAGGCGCTGCGTCGGGGGTTCCGGGCAACACGGCGACCCGCATTGCGCCGTTGCGCTCGACCCTTTCGGTGGTTTCCGACGCGTCGCGCGGCAGGCCTTTGCAAGCGGCGAGCGCCAGCGCGATGGTGGGAAGAAGAAAGAACCGCAGGGTCATCACCCGCGAACGCAAGCATCCGGCCATGGTTGCACCGTGCGGGCCTGTGTTGACGCACATCGCGGTGCGGCAGTATAGGGACGGCCCGACCAAGGGCGGCCCAGCGGGGTCGCCTTTTTACTTTTGCCTGAAAGGTGCCTGCCATGTCGATCACGCCGCTGATGCCCGTTTACCCCCGGTGCGGTGTGCGTCCGGTGCGCGGTGAGGGCGCCTATCTGATCGGCGAGCGCGGCGAGCGGTATCTGGATTTCGCCAGCGGCATCGCGGTGAACCTGCTTGGCCACGGCCATCCGCATCTGACCAAGGCGATTCAGGATCAGGCGGCGACGCTGATGCACGTATCGAACCTGTACGGCAGCCCGCAGGGTGAGGCCTATGCCCAGCGTTTGGTCGACAACACCTTTGCCGACACGGTGTTCCTGACCAATTCGGGCGCCGAGGCGGTCGAATGTGCGATCAAGACGGCGCGCGCCTATCATTCGAGCGCGGGCAACGCGCACAAACATACGCTGATCACCTTCAACAACGCCTTCCACGGCCGCACGCTGGGGACGATCTCGGCGACCAATCAGGAAAAGCTGCGCAAGGGGTTCGATCCGCTGCTGCCCGGTTTCGCCTACGCGCCGTTCGACGATCTCAACGCCGCGCTCGATCTGGTCGATGACAATACCGCCGGCTTCCTGCTCGAGCCGGTGCAGGGCGAGGGCGGCATCCGTCCCGCGTCGCAGCCGTTCCTGCAGGGACTGCGCGACATCTGTAACGAACGCGACCTGATGCTGGTGTTCGACGAAGTCCAGTGCGGCGTCGCGCGCACCGGCTCGCTCTATGCTTATCAGGAATTCGGCGTCACCCCCGACATCATGGCGAGCGCCAAGGGCATCGGCGGCGGCTTTCCGATGGGCGCGTGCCTCGCGACCGAAAAGGCTGCGCGCGGCATGGTCATCGGTACCCATGGTTCGACCTATGGCGGCAATCCGCTCGCGTGCGCCGCGGGGCAGGCGGTGCTCGATGTCGTTCTGGAGGACGGTTTCCTCGATCAGGTCAAGGCGACCGGCGAGCGCCTGCGCGGGGCGCTGGAACAGCTGATCCCGAACCATGACCATCTGTTCGAAAGCGTGCGCGGCATGGGGTTGATGCTGGGCATCAAGATGAAGAGCGACAGCCGCGCGTTCGTCGCGCATCTGCGCGACAATCATGGGCTGCTGACGGTGGCGGCGGGCGACAATGTCATCCGCGTCCTGCCCCCGCTCAACATCGAAAAGAGCCACATCGACGAGTGCATCGAGAAATTGTCGGCAGGCGCGGCGAGCTATACGCCGCCCGAGTCCTGATGGTTTCCGTTCCAGCCGAACGGAGGGCGTGATGCCGAATTTCCTGAACCTGTCCGACGCCGGCGGCGACGCGATTGCGGCGATGATTGCCGATGCCATCGACCGCAAGGCGGCACGCGCTGGTTGGCCCAAGGCGAAGCCCGACGCCGACGCGCCGCTGGCCGATCATGTGCTCGCGATGGTTTTCGAGAAAAATTCGACGCGCACGCGCTGCTCGTTCGATATTGCGATCCGTCAGCTCGGCGGGGTGCCGATGATCCTCGACGCCGGGACGAGCCAGCTTGGCCGCGGCGAAACGATCGCCGATACCGCGCGCGTCCTGTCGCGCTACGCCGACGCGATCATGATCCGCACCGACGATCATGCCAAGATCGAGGAGCTGGCCGAATATGCCAGCGTCCCGGTGATCAACGGGCTGACCGACCTGTCGCATCCGTGCCAGATTGTCGCCGACCTGCTGACGATCGTCGAACAGGGCAAGGCGTTGCCGGGGCTGGAACTCGCGTGGCTCGGCGATGGCAACAATGTGCTGTCGTCGCTGATCGAGGCGGCGGGGCTGTTCGGCTTCAACGTCCGCGCCGGCTGTCCGCAGGGCTATGAACCCGATGCGTCGTTCGTCGCGGCGGCCCGCGCCAAGGGGGTACGGATCGACATCGTGGCCGACGCGCGCGAAGCGGTCGCGGGCGCGGATCTGGTCGTCACCGACACTTGGGTGTCGATGGGGCAGGATCATGCCCACAACAAGGTCGCGGCGATGGCGCCGTTCCAAGTCGACGAACGATTGATGGCGGGCGCCAAGGGCGACGCGATCTTCCTCCACTGCCTGCCCGCACATCGCGGCGACGAGGTCGTCGATGCGGTGATCGACGGGCCGCAGTCGCGCGTGTGGGACGAAGCCGAAAACCGCGTTCATGCCCAGAAATCGGTGCTGCTTTGGGCGATGGGCAAGCTGTGAGTTTGAAATTTTGAGCGAGATTATCGAAACCTGGTTCGACCAGCCGTTGCTGTTCACGATCGCCGCGCGTCATGTCCGCGGGCGACTGGTGCGGCTGGGGCCGACGCTGAACACGATCATCGGGGCGCATAATTATCCGCCGGTGGCTGAAAAGCTGCTCGGCGAAGCGTTGGTGCTGACCGTGTTGCTCGGCTCAACGCTGAAGGACGAGAACGGCCAGATGACGCTGCAAGCGCAGACCGGCGGCGGGCCGATCGAATTGCTCGTGTGCGATTATCGCGGCGGCGAGTTGCGCGGCTATCTAAAATTCGATGCCGAGCGGCTGGCGGCGGTCGGGCCCGATCCGACCCTGTTCGCGCTGTTCGGCGAGGGATTCCTGGCAATCACCTTCGACCAGGCGACGACCGCGGAGCGGTATCAGGGCATCGTTCCGCTTGAAGGCGCGTCGATCGGCGAGGCGGCCGAACATTATTTCGAGCAGTCGGAACAGATTTCGAGCCTGATCCGGCTCGCCGCGCGGCACGATTATGAAGCCGGGTGCATTGCGGGCGGCTTGCTGCTTCAGCATCTGCCCGAGGGCGAGGTCGGCCGCGACCGGCTGCACGTCCGCCACGACAATCCCGAATGGGATCATGCGCGCACGATCGCGGCGACGCTCAAGGACGAAGAACTCACCGATCCGGTACATTCGCTCGAAACGCTGGCATGGCGCCTGTTCCATGAGGACGAGGTGCGGGTCGAGCCGGGCGTTGCGGTGTCGCGCGGCTGCCGGTGCAGCACCGGCTATTTCGCCGGGGTGCTCGCGCAATTTCCCGAAACCGAACGGTTGAACATGGCCGACGACAGCGGTCAGATCGTCGTCGACTGCGCCTTTTGCTCGCGCATCTTCCCGATCCCGCTGGGCGAGATTTCCGCACCAAACTGACGACGAAGCGGTCTAGGGTCTGTACTCAATTGACGTGATGGCGTTGTTATGATTCAAGCTGCTAGGGAGGCTTGGATCATGGCGGATCATTTCTGGCTGAGCGAGGGACAATGGGCGGCGATCGAGCCGCACATTCCG
>JAFAGN010000206.1 GCA_023422695.1 Pseudomonadota bacterium | reverse complement strand
ACGCTGACCGGATTGCCGCCTGCGACGTCGATCGGCTCGGCGTTGACGGTCGAGATCACCCGCATGGCCTTGCGCGAGCGCGGCCGCGACAAACCGGCGCGGGCGCGATTGGCTGAGGCGGGAGCGGCGATCGGCGACGGCCCCGATCTGCGCGCGCGCATCGCCGACAGCGGCCTGCCGGTGACCGATCTGCGCCCGACCGATCCCGATCGGCTGGAGCAGGCGGGCTGGTCCGAACTGATCGACCATGTGCGAACCGGCCATTGGCCATTCGATGGTGGCGCGCTGTGGGTCGATGCGACGCCTGCGATGGCGCTGATCGACATCGACGGCGACGGTGACGCGCTGACGCTGGCGAAAGCCGGTGCAAAGGCTGCCGCGGCGGTGATCCGCTGCTGCGACATCGGCGGATCGATCGGCATCGATTTTCCATCGCTGCCGGGCCGCGCCGAACGCCATGCGATCGACGCCGCGGTCGACGCGGAACTGCCGCAGCCCTATGAACGCACTGCGGTGAACGGCTTCGGGCTGATGCAGATCATTCGCCGCCGCGATCGTCCCTCGCTGATCGAACAGATCCTGCTCGATCCCGTCGCCACCGATGCGGCGTTGTTGCTGCGGCAGGCGGAGCGGGCGGTGGGGACGGGCGCGCTGACCTTGACCGCGCGCCCCGCGGTGATCGATCATATTGCGGCGCATCCGGCGTGGATTGCCGCGCTGCAAAGCCGCACCGGACGCCCGGCCCAACTCACCGCCGACGCCGCCAGCAAAGGAGCCGGACATGCCCAGTAAATCGGCGCGCTGCCCGCTGTGCGGCAAGCCGCGCGAGGAAGAATATAAGCCCTTTTGCAGCCGCGGTTGCCGCGACCGCGACCTCTTGAACTGGTTCGGCGAAGACTATCGCGTCCCCGCCGCCCAGGCGCCCGACGGGACCGCTGACACCGATCGTTTCGACGAGGGCTGACGCCAAAAAACTGGCATCACAAAGCCACTGGACAGGACATCAAGCCCTGCCTATAGCCGCCGCTCGCCAGCGCGACCATCGGGTCGCAGCGGCCCTGCCCGGGTAGCTCAGTTGGTAGAGCATGCGATTGAAAATCGCAGTGTCGGCGGTTCGATCCCGTCCCCGGGCACCACTTTTCCCAAGGCAGGATTCATACTCGATTCGGCGCAACTTGCGGCGCGCACCGGGGACCTATGTCTTGGGTTCGCGGGCATCACGCGGACTTGGCGCGATCAAATCGGAGGCGACGCCAGAGGTCGCAGGGAAAGTGCGGCGCGCGGCGCCGACGCGCCGGAGATCGCCCTGTAATTGGGCCTTGCCTATAAAGGCTTTCGCGGCGGAATGGCGCCCCGGGCTATTGCGCGGGGCGCGCGAGCCTGGTGTTCAATCGGCCATCAGATGATTGATCAGGAACGTCATGCGCATCGCCATGATGTCGGGCCGCGCGAGCGGGTCGCTGACGCCGTGGCCGCCTTCTTCATCTTCCAGCAGCCAGGCTTCGCCGGGCGTTTCCATCAACCGCGCGGCGAGCTTGCGGGCGTGCCCCGGACCGACGCGATTGTCGGTGGTCGATACGGTGACCAGAAAGGGCGGATAGCTTGTGCGGGGATCGACGTTGTGCACCGGCGAATAGGCGCGCAGGCGGGCGGCAACCTCCGGCTTTGATGGGTCGCCATATTCGTCCATCCACGCCGCGCCCATCGCGATTTTGGGGTAGCGCAGCATGTCGGCGAGCGGGACGTCGCTGATCGCAGCGCCATAAAGATCGGGACGCTGGACCGCGACGACGGCAGAGAGCAAGCCGCCGTTCGAGCTGCCAAAGACGCCGATATTCCGGGCGCGGGTGAAACCTGACGACACCAGATCCTGGGTCACAGCGATAAAATCGTCGTAGGAAATCTGGCGCTTCTCGCGGATCGCCGCCTGATGCCACGCCTGACCGCGTTCGCCGCCGCCGCGAATGGCAGGCAGCACCAGCGCGCCGCCGCGATCGAACCACAGCTTTAACGCCTGTCCGCCGAACGATCGGCCCA
Organism: Pseudomonadota bacterium; assembly: GCA_023422695.1. Taxonomy (GTDB): domain Bacteria; phylum Pseudomonadota; class Alphaproteobacteria; order Sphingomonadales; family Sphingomonadaceae; genus Sphingopyxis. The sequence continues at coordinate 17,868 of JAFAGN010000206.1, read as the reverse complement.
GATAGGATGGCGAAAGCGTAATCCCGAACGCACCATAGCCGGTGATCAGCGTCGGGACCGCGCCGGGTCGCACCGGTTTTTTTGGCCGGACCAGATAATAGTCGATCGATGTCCCGTCGCTCGACAGCGCGGATTTGACTTCGACGACGAAGGCATCGGCGTCGAAGGCGTGTTTTTCCTGGGCCAGCACCTTTGTCGTCCCTGCGGCAGGCCGGAGTTCGAGCGAGGTGGGATTCAGGAAGCCAGTGCGGCGGATCACAATATCTTCGCTGGCGGCGCTGGCGCTGGCGACGCTCAGATCGGTGCCAGCCTCGCCGACCGCGACGGGGGCGACGTTCCATCCCGCGGCGCCATATTGGGCGGCCTTGATCGTTGTTTTGAGCGATTTTTGGACCGGCAGGAAGATGCGATTGCGGCTCGACGCATAGCCGGCGAAAAACCCGATCACTTCGCCCGCCGCTGGGGCATAGACGAGCTGGACACGATCGGCGTCGGCAACCTCTGCCGCGAAATCATAGGCCAGGATCGCCTCGGCGGGATAGGCGCGCCCGCCGACGACGGCGGGTTCGGCCAGCTGGAACAGCGCATGGCGATCGGTCCCGCCCAGCGGCCCGAAGGGCTTGAGCTTGGCGGGCAGATCCAATCTGGTCACCACGCCGTCCGCGTTCACCGAATGCATTTCGAACGTCGAATAGTTGATGACGCGCGTGATGATCGCGCGCGCCGCGCTGCCTTGGCGGGCGAACTGGAGCGTCGCATCGGTGGGCGGTGCGGTAAAGATAACCGGCGCGGTCGCAGCGTCGGTGCCACGTTTCCACAGCCGCGCCGCCGCGCCCCACCCCGCCGCGGTTTTGGGGCTGTCGCCGATGGTGTGGGCGATCAGCACCGAATCCTTTGTCAGCCAGGTCGACTGGACCCGCGCGGCGGGGGACGAAAAGCCGTTGGCGACAAAGGCTGCCGTCTTCAGGTCGAATTCGCGCAGTGCAACTTCGTCCGATCCGCCGTCGGAAAAGGCGAGCAGGCAGCGTTCATAGGCGGGCGCGAGGCAGGACGAGGCGTAGCCCCAATTGAGCGCATAGGGTTTGCCCTGCGCTTTGCCATAGGCGGCGACGTCGAGCACCGTGCGCCATGCGCCGGGGATGCCATCGGCGCCGCGGTCGGCGACCTGCAGCAAGCCCTTGGGATGACTGGCGTCGCGGAACAGCCGCACCGCGCGGTCGCCCATCAACTGGATGTCCGCGATCGGGGTGTTCGCCTGTAGTGCGGTCCGCAATTCCGCCAGAACGTCTGCATAGCCGGGCAGGGCCGATAAAGCCGCCTTGGTTTCGGCGGTTTTGGCGCGCGCCCATTCCAGCGCCCGGGGATCGTCCGATTTCTCCAGCCATTCCAGCTCGTTGGCCGCGGCCGGGGTCGCGGAGACGGCCACCAGGGCGGCGAGAACGGCGAAGCTGGCGCGGTGCCGGCGGGATAGGGGCATGGGGTGTCGCCTGTCGATCAGTTTGCGGGGGGCGGGGCGGGCTTGGGGGTCGGCTTGTGGCTGATCAGCTGGATGCGAAAGATCAGCGTGGCGTTGCCCGGGATCGGTCCGACCCCTGCGGCGCCATAGGCCATCTCTGACGGAACGGTGATGATCCACTCATCGCCGGGCCGCATCAGGCGCAGCGCGATGCCCCAGCCCGGGATCAGCGGGCGCAGCGGAAAGGTGACGGGCTCGCCCTTGGCAAAGGAGGAGTCGAAGACGGTCCCGTCGATCAGGCGGCCTTCGTAATGGACGGTGACGTCGTCCGAAAGTTTGGGCGATGCGCCCTCCGCCGGACCCGATTTGACGATTTCATATTGCAGCGCGGGCAGCGAGACGACGCCCACCTTTTTGGCGTTGGCCGCAAGATAAGCTGCATCGGCACTGGGCGTGCTGGCAGCCGCAAGGCCGGGCAGGGTGATTGCGGACAGCGCGATGAAAGCGGCAATGCGATGACGGTGGCGCATGGGAACCTCTCTTCGGAAAAAGGGAGGGCGGGGCACTTGCCCCGCCCGGTCGCTCGGGGGATCAGAAGTCGTAGGTCAGGCGAACGCCCGCCGTGCGCGGACGGACATAATATTCCCGCAGTCCCGCGCGTCCGGTTTCCTGAACGGTGACGCCGCGCCGGTTGCCGATATTTTCGACAAAGGCTTCGAATCGCGCGCCATGGTAGCGAATGTTCCCGCGCAGATCGAAAACGCTGTAGCCGCCTTGGGTCAGCGTCCCCGCCAGATTGCTGGGCGCTTCGGAGACATAGCGGTGCGACAGCATCGCCATCGGCTCCAGATCGCCGCCGCCGCGCCAGGTGACGCTGTTCGAAACGCGCCAGCGCGACGCGCCGGGAAGCCGCGATCCGGCGGCGACATTGACCCCGCCAGCGACGACATTGTCGCGCAATTCGGCGTCGAGATACCCCAGCGTCGAATTGAGCGTCAGCGACGGGACCGGGCGCCAGCTGAGCGCGACATCGGCGCCGACGTTGCGGGCGCGCCCGACGTTGTCGGCATAGGCCAGATTGTCGCCGCGCACGATCAGCAGCTGGATGTCTTTCCAGTCGATGTAATAGCCGGTGACGTCGAGTGTGAACCGCTTGTCGGGCGACGAGGCGCGCAGCCCGAGTTCATAGTTGATCAGCTCGTCCGACCCGAAGTCGGCAGGCGAGGGAAAGGACGGATTGACCGGGATCGCGTTGGGGCCGCCAAAGCGAAAGCCTTTCGACACCAGGCCATACACCATCAGATCGGGGTTGGGTTCGAAGGTCAGCGAGGCTTTGGGGTTAAAGCCATCGGCCTTTTGCGTCACCGGGGCCGGTTCGTTGACGAGCTGGCCGCCCGTCGACAGAAGGTTGAGCAGGCCGGTCTGGCGCGTCCGGTTGCTGACCTGCGTATCGAAATAGCGCCCGCCCGCGGTCAGTTTCAGCGTCGGGGTAAAGCGCCAGGTGGCTTCGCCGAACAAGGCCTTTTCGGTGCCGTTGACGCGCAGGATATAGTCGGTGAAACGGTCGCCGGGCGCGGCGCGCGCGCCGACGCCAACGCCAAAGCGTCCGGCATAGAGCGTCTCGATCAGGCCCGCCGCGCCGGTGAATTCGGAATAGCTGGGCAGCGCGATCTTGATATTGTTGTGACTGGCACCAAGCAGCCATTCAAAATCGCCACCGCTTTCCGACGTCAGCCGCGCCTCGATCAGATCGCCATTCGCTCGCCGTTCCGCGAAAAGCGGGATCTGGGTCGGGGTGCCGCCAAACAGCCCCCGGAAATTCAGCGTGAAATCGGTGACGTTCTTGGTGCTTTTTTCCATATGCGCAGCGTTCACGGTCAAGGTCGCGAAGCCGAGATCGAAATCGCCGCGCAGGCTGTGAACCTCGGCGGTGGACCGGAAGGGTTCGGCCAGCACGGTGCTGCGCTTCAGGTCGCCCAGCGCGGGAAGCGCGACGAAAGCGTCGTCATATTTGCCTTTGAAATAGAGGCTGAGCGCCGAAATATTGACGCCCTCGGCGGGCTGCCATTCGACCGAAAGGCGGCCGCCGTAGCTGTCCATCGCGTTCGAATCTTTGCGGCCGATCCCGATATTGTCGATAAAGCCGCTGCTGTGCCGATAGGTGCCGACGGCGCGCACGGCCAGCCGGTCGGCGACGATCGGGACATTGATCATCGCCTTGGCCGACCATCCCAGATCGTTCGAGCTGTCGGTGATTGACGCGCCGGCTTCGACGCGTCCCTCGACCGCGCCCAGCCGCGCCCGCGCCGCAACATAGTTGATCGCGCCGCCCAGCGTCGCCGATCCGAACAGCGTCCCCTGCGGCCCGCGCAACACCTCGACGCGGTCGACGTCGAAGGTATCGACGTCGGGGATGCCGGCGCTGTTGAACGGTTCGGTTAGCGGCACTTCGTTGATGTAGATGCCCGTCGTTCCCTGGCCGACGTCGATCGACGTCGTCGATGAAACCCCGCGGATCGCGATCGACGAATAGCCAGGGATTGCCGCGTTGAACTGCACGCCGGGCAATTTGGTCAGATAGTCGGCGTAGCTTTGCGCGCCCTGTTCGTCGAGCTGGCGTCCGGTCACCGCGGTGACCGATCCGGCAACCTTGCGAACGTCTTCCTCGCGCTTGTTGGCGGTGACGATGATGATGTCGCTATCGGTCGTTTCGGGGGCCGCGCTGGCGGCGACCGCTGCCGATGCTGGTGCGAAGCTGGTCGCAGCGCCATTGCCCACGCGGCGGCGCACGATCAGCCCGCCCGCGCCGTCGGAGACAACCTCCAGCTTGGTGCCCGCGACTAGCTTCCGGACCGCGTCGCGCGCGGTCATCGTGCCGTCGATCGGACGTCCGCGCAGGCCGGCCACCGCGTCGGGGGTGAACAGGATATTGGTGCGCGACTGCGCCGCAACCTGCTTCAGCGACTTTTCCAGCGCCTGACCCGGCACCGAAATATTGGCGCGCGCCTGCGCGGCGACCGGGGCCGCTGCCAGGGCCAGAAATGCCGCGCCGGTTGCCAACGCGATTTGCAGATTGTTCTTGATGAGCCGAGCCATGGAGTCCCCCCTGTTGGAGGCGGCTTGATGCCGCATCCTTTGATGAGAGGACGAGCGAGGGGCGATTTTACCTCACCTCCTAAATTGTGTCGGGCGTAAGCGTTTCGGAAGGCAGCGAAAAAATTTCCAGATTGCCGTTGTTGGTGCGGACGCCGACGGGCAGCAGTTGGCGGACCGAACGGGCAAAGGCGGCATTCTCGCCGACGCGGTACACCCCGCTCAATTTCAAGCTGGCCGCGCGCGGATCGGCGACCATCAGCTTGACCGACGAATAGCGGTTCATCTCCGATACCATGGCGCCCAGGCTTTGGTTGTCGGCGATCAGCTGGCCGTTCTGCCAGGCAAGTTGTTGCGCCAGATCGGGCACATCGATCTGGCCGGCGTGGGTGCGGTCGATGACGATCCGTTCGCCCTCGCGCAGGCTGCCGACGCTGCTCGCCGAACCGCCGTCCGCTTTCTGCACCGCAACGCTGCCCTCGATCAGCATCACCGATATGCGGTCGGCATCGCGGCGGACGTCGAACACGGCACGCGGGGCGATGACCGACTGCGCGCCCGCATGAACGACAAAGGGGCGCGCGGCGTCGGCCGATACCCGGAAATTGGCGCGGCCACGGTGCAACGTCACAGCGCGCTGCCGATCATTGAACTCGGCCTTCAACTTGGTGTCGGTGTCGAGGAACAGGATCGTCCCGTCCTCCAGCGTCACCCGTTTCTGTTCGCCCAGGCCGGTTTGATAGACGCCCGCCTGCGCGCCTTGCCATCCGCCCAGACCGATGCCCATGGCCGCGATCGCGCCGCCACCTGCGATCAGCGCGCGGCGGTTCATCAGCGATGGTGCGGCCGCGGCCTGCGGGCTGCGCTCGACTTGCACCGCGCCGACGGCGTCCCAGACCGATGTGGCATGTCGGAATGCTTCCGCATTGGCGGGGTTGGCGTCGATCCAGCGTCGGAATGCGGCTTCGTCCGACGGGTCGCGTTCGTCGGCATGCAGGCGGGCCAGCCAGTTAGCCGCCTCGGCATCCGGGTCAGGCAAGGGGTGGGGGCGGGCGCTCATCGGTCGCGCGTCCATTGCGCCAGGAACAGAACCGCCTTTGCGATATGCTTCTCGACAGCGCTTTGGCTGATATTCAGCCGTTCCGCGATTTCGCGGTATTTATGACCGTCGAGGCGGTGCATCAAAAAAATCTCCCGGGTTCGCGGCGTCAATTGCGCGAGTCCCTGCTCTACATGGCGGAGACGATTGCGCGCCTCGATAACCTCATCCTGCAAAGGCGCCGAATCGGCGATATTTGCAAAGACCTCTTCGAACGGGCCGTCCATCTCGAACGCTTTGCGGCGGTGGGTGTCGATCGCAATATTGCTCGCAACCCGCGCAAGATAGGCTTCGGGATTGTCGATTGGGGGCGGGTCGGGCTGCGCCAATATCCGCACGCACGCCGATTGGAGCGCGTCCTCGGCGTCCGCGGAACCTTGTCGCCGCGAAATCCGGCGCAGGACGCGTTTCCAAAGATTGTTGTTCCGCAGTTCGTCGCGCATCGGCTCTCCACCGCGCACGCTAGTAGAAAGGGACTTGGCGCATAACAAGCCCCCCTGCCGCGATCACTTGCCGCGATGACGGGTTACCCGGCACGCGGGGGATTTTGACCGGTGGGGCCAGTCTGCTACGCGTCCCCGGCAACGCTCATATTGTCGGATCGACCGAGCGGGAAGGAAAACGGTGGGCCGCATCATCCTGTTCAACAAGCCATATGGCGTCCTGTCGCAGTTCACCGATCGCGGGACGCCCGAGGCGCGGGCAACGCTGTCCGACTATATCGACGTGCCGCACGTCTATCCCGCCGGGCGGCTCGATCGCGACAGCGAGGGGTTGCTGATCCTGACCGACGACGGCGCGTTGCAGGCGCGCATCGCGTCGCCGCGGCACAAAACGCGCAAAACCTATCGGGTGCAGGTTGAGGGCGAACCCGACGCCGCCAGCCTTGACCGGCTGCGCGCCGGCGTGTTGCTGAACGACGGGCCGACGCGCCCGGCGCTGGTCGAGCGAATCGAACCGCCGCAGCTGTGGCCGCGCGATCCGCCGGTGCGCTTTCGCAAGAGCGTCCCCGACAGCTGGCTGGAGATTGTCATTACCGAAGGGCGCAACCGTCAGGTGCGGCGAATGACCGCGGCGGTCGGCTATCCGACGCTACGGCTTGTGCGGGTGCGGATCGGCGAGTGGGATCTGGGCGACCTGGCACCCGGGGCGTGGCGCGCGGTGAACTAGGCCGCTCGTGTCCTTGCGCCAATGCGCGTGCTTGTTTTATGTTGCAGTGCAAACTGTTGCTTTTCGGTCACAAATCGCGAGAAAATCGGCCTAGTGCAGCGCCGCCGCGTTGACGCCGCGCGCGCGGCAACTACAGCGGCCTGTTCCGGTGGGCATCTCCCTCTTTGGCCGATGGGCCGCGCTTTCACCGGTTGGAGAGAGAGACATCATGACTTTGCGCAACCTTTTGCTGGGCGCCACGATGCTGTGTGCCAGCACCACCCCCGTCATCGCTTTTGCCCAGGATGCCGCCCCGGCGAACGACGCCGCGGTCGCGGTCGACGACACCGATTATGGCAATGACATCATCGTTACCGCATCGAAGCGGTCGCAGACGCTGCAGGACACCCCGGTTGCCGTTTCGGTAACGTCGGCGGCGCAGCTCGAAGAATCGCAGATCCGCGACCTCATCGACCTGCAGACCGCGGTTCCCAGCCTCCGCGTGTCGCAGCTCCAGTCGAGCGCCAACACCAACTTCATCATCCGCGGTTTCGGCAACGGCGCGAACAACGCCGGGATCGAACCGTCGGTCGGCGTGTTCATCGACGGCGTCTATCGTTCGCGTTCGGCCGCCCAGATCGGCGACCTTCCCAATGTCGAGCGCATCGAAGTGCTGCGCGGTCCGCAGTCGACCCTGTTCGGCAAGAACGCGTCGGCGGGCGTGATCAGCATCGTCACGCAAAAGCCGCAGTTCGATTTCGGCGGTTCGGCCGAAGTGACCTATGGCAATTTCGACGCGATCACCGTCAAGGGTGACGTGACCGGCCCGCTCAGCGAAACCGTCGCCTTCTCGATCGGCGGCAGCTACAACCGCCGCGACGGCTATGCGCAGGATCTGAAGCTGGGTACCGACGTCAACGACCGCAACCGTTGGGGCGTGCGCGGTCAGTTGTTGTTCGAACCGAGCGACGCGCTGTCGATCCGCCTGATCGGCGATTATGACAAGATCGACGAAAATTGCTGCATCGCGGGCAATGTCATCGCCGGTCCGACGGTGGCGATCACCAACGCGCTGGCGGGCGGCCCCAGCGTCGATGCCAACAATCCCTTCTCGTTCAACGTGTACAATAATTTCCTGTCGTCGAACGAGATCGAAAACTACGGCGGTTCGGGGCAGATCGACTATGATCTGGGCAACCTCGCGCTGACCTCGATCACCGCCTACCGCAAGGTCAAGGCGCTGACCAACCAGGATTCGGACTTCACCGGCGCCGATCTGATCGGCGAGAACAGCCAGGATCTGGGGATCGACACCTTTACCCAGGAACTGCGCGTCACGTCGGATTTTGACGGCCCGATCAACTTCCTGCTCGGCGGCTATTATTTCAACGAAAAGATCAAGCAGAAGAACGACATCCGGTTCGGGACCCAGTTCCGTCCTTATGGCGACGCGCTGATCCGCGCGGCGAGCGGCAACGCGCTGAACGTCGCGCTGCTCGAAGGCACGTTCGGCGCGCTCGAAGGTGCGCCGACGCGTTATGTCGGAACCTTCTTCCGCGCCGGTGACGGCCTCGACGAAGCGTACCGCCTGAAGGACGAAGCCTTCTCGATCTTCGGGACGCTCGATTTCGAAGTCGCCGACCGGCTGACGCTGTCGCTGGGCGGCAACTACACCAAGGATCGCAAGAAGTTCTCGACCAATGTGATCAGCACCGACACCTTCTCGGGCATCAACCTCGATGCGCCGCAATATGCGCCGTTTCGCAACCAGCTGCTGTTCCAGGGCGGTTTGGCGCAGACGATCGGCGGTCCGAGCGTCCTGAACCTGGGCCGTTCGGCGACCGCTGCCGAAATCGGTGCGTTTGCGGCGGCAAACCCCGCGGCGTTCGCGGGCATTTCGGGGCAGGTGCAGGCTTTTGCCAACGCCAACCAGAACAATCCGGCGGCCAATCCGCTCAACGGGCTGAAGGCGTTCCAGTTCCTGCCGCCGTTCCTCAACGTCCCGAACTCGGTCGAGGATGGCAAGACCAGCGATGGCGATTTCTCGTACAGCGTTCGCGCCGCCTATGAAGTGACCGACACGGTCAACGTCTATGCGACCTATGCCACGGGCTTCAAGGCAAGCTCGGTCAACCTGTCGCGTGACAGCCGTCCGCTGGCGTCGGACCTGGCGGCGATCACCGCTGCGGGTCTGCGCACCCCGAACCTCGGAACGGGTTCGCGCTTTGCGGCGCCCGAGGAATCGACCGTTTACGAATTCGGGATCAAGGGCCAGTGGGACGTCGCTGCGGTCAACGTCGCGGTGTTCAAGCAGTCGATCAAGGGCTTCCAGTCGAACGTCTTTACCGGCACCGGCTTTGCACTGGCGAATGCCGGCAAGCAGTCGACGTTCGGGATCGAGTTCGACGGGTCGGTGCGTCCGGTCGACGGGCTCAACCTGACGCTGGCGGCGACCTATCTCGACGCCAAATATGACAGCTTCGTCAATTCGGCCTTCGGCGATATCTCGGGCACGACGCCCGCGGGTATCCCCGCGCTGTCGATGTCGATGGGCGCCACCTACACCCACGAATTTGCAGGCGGCACCAAGGCGATTGCGCACGTCGATTATGCCTATGAAAGCCCGGTCCAGATCGTCGAAGGTCTGAGCGGTTTCCCGGCCGGCGTCGTCGAAAGCCTGCAGCGCGAAGTGAACTCGCTCAACGCATCGTTCACGGTGCGCCTGACCAACGGCCTCGACGTCGGGGTGTGGGGTCGCAACCTGACCAACGCGCAGTATCTGACCACCATCTTCCCGGCGGTGGCGCAGGCGGGCAGCGTGTCGGGCTATCCCAGCCAGCCGCGCACCTATGGCGGCACCGTTCGCTTCAAATTCTGATCGGAAGGGGCCGGAGCGGTCAAGCGCTTCGGTCTCCCGGCAGCGGACAAAAAAGAAACCCCGGCCTCTCGATGGAGAGGCCGGGGTTTTTTGTGGCGTTGCCGCTTGGGTTTTAGAACTTCACACCCGCCGCGATGCCGTAGCGGCGCGGTTCGAGAGTGAAGATATTGGTGTAATTCCCTGACGACTGGTCGGTGATGTACAGGCCGGTGACGCTGTTGGCGTCAAAGACGTTCTGGATGAAGCCTTTGACATACCATTTGTCGTCGGCACCGTTCAGCTGCAGCTGGGCATTGACCTGCGCATAGCCCTTGATGCGGTTGACGTTGCCGTTGAAGATGCTGCCATAGCTTTCGCCGGTGTAGGCAAGGTCGACGCGCGGGACGAGCGTCATGTCGCCGCCGCCAAGCGGCGCGGTATATTGCACGCCCGCGCTGAACTTGTAGTTCGGCGCCTGCGGCAATTCGTTGCCCTTGATGTTGACCGGAACGCCGGCGGAGAAATACTCGATCCCGCCAAACGCTGCGCCGACCGTGCCAGCCGTCGCTTCCATCACCGAACAGATGCTGAAGGCACCGGTCGAGGCGATGCCGCCATCGGACGGGAAAGCCGTCGTCGGTTGCAGGCCCGCGCCCGCCGCGACGCCCGGGATCAAGCCGCCATTGATCAGCGCCTGGACCTGATTGACATAGCCATTGACGCCCGCGACGCTGCCCGAGCGCGAGGCGACGGCGCAGTTGGCGGCGTTGGTGATGTCCTTGATGATCACGGCATCGGCACGTCCGCCGCCAAAGTCGCGCGGGTTGCTGGTGAACTTGTCTTCGCTGACTTTGCTGTGCAGATAGCTGAAGCCCAGGTTGACGACGAGGTTCGGGTCGGGCCGAACGATCGCCTCCGCCTCGAAACCGTAGATGTTGGCGCTGACATTGTCGTTGACCGCGGTGCGGGCGACAATCTTGCTCAGCTGCAGATCCTTATACTTGTAGTAGAAGGCCGTCAGGTTGAGCTGGAGCGCACCATTGCCAAAGCTGTTCTTCGAACCGATTTCGAACGCATCGACCTGTTCGGGGGCGAAGCTTTCCGGAACGGCGAAGATCGGCTGCAGCGGAGGGTTGATACCGCCCGATTTATACCCGCGCGAATAGGACGCATAGATCAGATTGTCGTCGGTGATCTTGAAGTCGAGCACCGCGCGCCCGGTCAGCTTGTTGAACTTCACCTGACGCGACTGGATGATCTGGTTGCCCGGGGTGCCCGGATCGGCGTCGAATGACCCGACGAACGGCGAACCGAACACGGTGTCGGTGGTGCCGCCATGCGGGGCCAGGAAGCTGGCAAGCGTCGAGCGCGCCGTGACCGCCTTCTTGTCGTTGTTGTAACGCAGGCCCGCGGTCAGTTTCAGCCGGTCGCTGAACTCGAAATAGGCTTCACCGAACAGACCGTAGGACGTGATCTTCAGATCGTCGGTGTTGTTGCGGAAGAACGGCGTTGCCAGGAACGACGGCGGCAGCGGACCACCGGCGGCCGGCGGATTTGTTGCGGCGGTGAAGGCGCCCAACACCCCGGTCAGATAATCGATCGGGAAGGCGTTCACATAATAGCTGTTCTCGGTCAGGTGGTAATCGGCATAGATGCCGCCGACCAGGAAGTTGAACGGGCCATCGAGGTCGCTCGACAAAATGCCTTCGACCGACCAGCTGCTGTTATACTGGTTCGACCGGTCGAACTGCAGCGACTGATCGCTACAGATTTTGTTGCCGCCATAGGCGCCATATCCGGTCTCTTCCGCCAGCGAGGTGCAGAGCTGGCCAGTGGGGCCATTGGGAATGATCGCCGCCGCGACAGGACGGAAATAGGGGGTGAAAGCAGCGCCGAGTGCGCCGTTCGCCGCGGCATTCAATGTCGCGAGGCCGCCCGCATACAGCGCGCGGTTGCCGACGTTGCTGTTATAGTCCTGCGACGCGTCGAGCTTCACCTTTTGATACTGGCCCGACACCTGCAACGACACCGGCCCGAAATTATGCTCGATCTGGCCCTGGACCGTCAGCTCGCTGGTGAAATAGCTGGGGGTATAGGCGGTGTTCACCACCCGCGGATCGTCGGGGACCGTTGTGTTGGCATAGACGTCGGGGCCATAAAGGCTGCCGAGGGCGAAGGCTTGCGGAATGCCGCGGATGGCCAGGAATTCGCGCGAGGTCAACGCCGCGGTGAAGGTCGCGTTGCCGTTGAACGGCGAATTGTCGAGGCGGGTGTTCAAACAGCCCAGGATGCCGGTCGGATCGCGCTGGCAAAGCTGTTTCTGGATACGGGTGCGCTGGTCCTTTTCGCGGAAATAGGACGCGAGAATGTCGATCGTCGTATCGTCGCTGGGTTCCCAGCGAAGCGAGCCGCGCACCGAATACAGGTCGCGATCGTCGATCCGGGTGTTGAGGAAGGCGTTCCGGGTATAGCCGTCGCGGTTCAGATAAATGCCCGCAAGACGGAATGCCATCGTGTCGCCGAGCGGGATGTTGACCATCCCTTTGCCCTTGATCGAATTGTAATTGCCATATTCACCTTCGGCCGCGGCTTCGAAAGTGCCAAGCTTCGGCTTGGCGGTGATCACGTTGACCACGCCCGAGGTTGCGTTGCGACCGAACAGCGTCCCCTGCGGTCCGCGCAGCACTTCGATGCGTTCCAGGTCGTAAAATTCGGTTTCGAACAGGCGGGTCGAAAACAGCGGGTCGCCGTTCAGGTGAATCGCGGTCGCGCTGTCACAGGTCGTGCCGACGCAAAGGTCGCCGATCCCACGAATGGTAAAGCTGGCGCCGGTAAAGTTGGTTTTTGTAAAGGTGACGTTGGGCAGGGTCAGCTGCAGATCCGACGGGGTCTTGATCTGCTGCGCCTCAAGCGCTTCGGTCGAAAAGGCGCTGACCGCGATCGGCACGTCCTGCAGTCGTTCCGACTGGCGCTGCGCCGTGACGACGATTTCGCCGCCGAACGCGTCGCGTTCCACTTCTTCCGCCGGATCCTGCGCCCAGGCCGGTGTTGCCACCGTCATCGCAAGAATCGACGTGCCGATCAGTGCCTTGAACTTCATTTATAACCTCCCTTTTTCGATCCCACGCGCTGCGGGGCCGCCCAAACTCAAGTTGTGGTAAGGGGAGGGGATAGGACCAGACATGGCAAAGGCTGTCCGACCGCAACGGCCGGATGCCCGGGTGTATCCCACTTGCCAGCTGTGCTGGTCATCGTCCTCTCCCACCGGCGTCGGGGAAAAACGCCGGCCTCTCCGGATCACGACCCGCTTAGGCGGGTTCTGTAATGCAACCCAAAGGTGCGCTTAGTTGACGCGAGCGTCAAGTCACTTGTTCGATCTGGAAAGCGACATGAAATGGGGCAGTTGCAAAGATGCAAAATCCCAAGTTTCCGCAACGTAAACTTGCGCGCTTGGCAATATTCTTGTCGTCCGACCCTTGTTTATCTAGGCACAGGCACCGAAATGTGCGGCAAGAATGCAACAGTGAAAGTGGGGCGATGAGCGATAGCAAAGTTGAACTGGGACCCGATGGCAAGGTGGTGGTACCCGACCATGTCGCTGACGCGGTCCGGACGCTGATCGAGTGGGCCGGCGACGATCCGGCGCGCGAAGGATTGCTCGACACCCCCAAGCGCGTCGCGCGCGCGTGGAAGGAATATTGCAGCGGCTATGCCGACGATCCGGCGATCCATCTGGCGCGCACGTTCGAAGAGGTCGGCGGCTATGACGAGCTCGTCTTGCTGAAAGACATTCCGTTCCAGTCGCACTGTGAACATCATATGGCGCCGATCACCGGCAAGGCGTCGATCGCCTATATGCCGCGCGATCGCGTCGTCGGCATTTCCAAGCTGGCGCGCGTGCTGAACGGCTATGCCCGGCGGCTGCAGGTGCAGGAACGGCTGACCGCCGAGGTCGCGCGCTGCATCTGGGACAATCTGCACCCGCACGGCGTCGCGGTCGTCATCGACGCGCAGCACGGCTGCATGACCGGGCGCGGCGTCCGCACCCCCGGAGTGGGTATGGTGACGAGTCGCCTGCTCGGCTGTTTCCTGGATGACCAGCGCAGCCGCAAGGAAGTGCTGAGTTTGATGGGGTATTAAGCGAAGCGATGGTGCTTGCCGGTTGCTTCGCGGACGGTTGCTGACGCGCGGTGGCGGGCATAAGCGATCCTCCCCCAACGGGGGAGGGGGACCACCCGAAGGGTGGAGGAGGGGCACAGGCGGTTACCGCAGCGCTGGGCCAGGATTGCACCATTTATCGGCGACCGATCGCCGGTGCGCTATCGCACCGGCAAGGCAAACCGATGGTGCCCCTCCACCAGCTTCGCTGGTCCCCCTCCCCGTTCCGGGGAGGATCCGCTTCGTCCGCTCCCCACCCCTAAACCGCCACTCTCGCAAAAGAAAAGGCTCCGGAACCTAGCGGTTCCAGAGCCTTTCTTGTCTCGTGCGTGAACGAAGCGCTTAAGCCTCTTCTTCCTCGTCCGCAGCCGGAGCGTCTTCGGCAGCGCGTTCCGAAGGAGCGGCGCCCGCGTCTTCGAATTCGTCTTCGCTGTCGGGCTCCAGCGCCGATGCAACCGCTTCGGCCTGTTCTTCTTCGAACATCGCCGCAATGACGTCGATGCCCTGCTTTTGCATTTCGGCTTCGTCGGGCGAGCGCGCGACGTTGACGGCAACGGTCACCGCAACTTCGGGGTGCAGCTTGACCTTGACGTCGACCAGGCCGAGCGCCTTGATCGGGCGTTCCAGTTCGACCATCGACTTGGTCACGCCGGTGACGCCGTCTTCGACCAGGGCGTCGACGATGTCGCGGACCGAAACCGAACCGTACAGCTGGCCGGTGTTCGACGCCTGGCGGATCAGCACGATCTGCTTGCCGTCGATGTCCTTGGCGCGGACTTCGGCTTCACCGCGACGTTCGGCGTTGTCGGCCTCGATCTTGGTGCGGTTCGCTTCGAACAGCTTGCGGTTGGCGTCGTTTGCGCGCAGCGCCTTGTTGTTGGGCAACAGGTAATTGCGGGCAAAGCCGTTCTTGACGTTGACGACATCGCCGATGCCGCCGAGTTTCTCGATGCGTTCGAGCAGAATGATTTCCATCAGACCAGCCCTCCTTACTTCACAATGTAGGGCAGCAGGCCGATGTGGCGCGAGCGCTTGATCGCTTTCGCCAGCTCACGCTGCTTCTTGGCGGACACCGCGGTAATCCGCGACGGGACGATCTTGCCGCGCTCCGACAGGTAACCCTGGAGCAGGCGGACGTCCTTGTAATCGATGACCGGTGCGTCCTTCGCGGTGAAGGGGCAGGTCTTGCGGCGGCGGAAAAAGGGTCGTGCCATGATCGTTATCCTTATTCTTCGCCGTCGCGGTCACGGCCGCCACGGCCGCCCCGACGTTCCTGCTTGCGCATCATCACCGACGGACCCTTTTCGAGTTCGTCGACCTTGATCGTCATCCAGCGGATGATGTCTTCGCTGATCGCTGCCTGACGCTCGATCTCGGCGATCGCTTCGCCCGAAACTTCGGCCGACAGCATCACATAATGACCCTTGCGGTTCTTCTGGATCTTGTATGCGAGCTGCTTCAGCCCCCAGGTCTCGGTCTTGTGGACCGTGCCCTTATATTCGCCGATGACGTTGGTGACGGTTTCCGCCAGCGCATCGACCTGAGCCTGGCTCAGGTCCTGACGCGCGATAAAGACATGCTCGTAAAACGGCATGGTCGCGCTTCCTTCATTTGGCCGATCGCTGGTCCCGCGCCAATCGCGAAACCCCTCCGGCTGTCGTCCGGCTTTGCGGATTGATGCAAAGCAAACGGGGCGAACGGCACAAGGCCTCGCCCCGAATGAGCGCGCCTATACAGATTCGCGGGGAGAAATCAAGCGTGAGCGAGCTTTTCCAGCAGTTCGCGCCCGAATTCGGTGAGCGTGTCGTCGCGCGCGCCGAGGATAAGGATGCGGTCGCCCTCTTTCGCTTCATCGATCATCGCCGCGCCACAATTGGCGCGTGTCGTCAGGTGCACCGCTTCGCCGCCGCCGGCGACGATATCGGCGACCAGCGCTTCGCTGCCGATGCTACGGTCGACGGTACCGCCGAAATAGACGGGATCGCAGACATAGAGCTTGTCGCCGTCGCGCATCCCGTTCGCGAAGCTCGCCGCCAGTTCCTTGCCCATCTGGCGCAGCGGGCCGTAACCGTGCGGCTGGAAAAAGAGCAAGGCACGGCCGGGCAGTTCGGCGGCGGCGGCCAGCGTCGCGGCGACCTTGTCGGGGTTGTGCGCGAAATCGTCGATGACGGTGACGCCGTTCGCCTGACCCAGCACCTCGTAACGGCGTGCGAGGCCTGCGAAGCTCGCCAGCGCGTTGATCGCCTCGGCAACCGGGATATCGACCGCGCGGGCGGCGGCGATCGCGGCGAGGGCGTTGGCAGCATTATGGCGACCCGGCATGCGAAGACGTATCTCGTACCTGTACCCGTCGACAGTTGCTGCGAAGCGGCAGCCGTCGGGCAGCGCTTCGAAATCGCTGCCGCGCACCGCCGCGGTATCGCTGAAGCCGAAGCTCAGGACGTTGACGCCGCCGATCAGCGGCGCGGATTCCGCATCGTCGGCATTGATCACCGCGACGCGCGCCTTTGCGGAAAAGTCGCCGAACAGCCGGTGCAGCTCTTCGAGGCTCTTGTGGTCGAGGCTGATATTGGTGACGACCGCGACATCGGGGCGATAGAGCGCGATCGAACCGTCGCTTTCGTCGACCTCGCTGACGTAAATGGCGGCATCGCCGACCAGCGCGCTGGCAAAGGGTCGGTCCTCGCCCGAGAAATTGCGCATCACCGCGCCGTTCATCACCGTCGGCTTGCGGCCGGTATTTTCGAGGATCCAGCCGATCATCCCGGTGACGGTCGACTTGCCGCTCGTCCCGCCGATCCCGATTGCGCGGTCGGCGTCGTTGAACAGCGCGGCGTTGAGGTCGGCGCGCGTCATGCGCGGCAGGGCGAGCGCATTGGCGGCGGCGATGTCGGGAACGCTATCCTCGATCGCGGCCGAGGCGACGAGGATCTGCCCCATGCGCGGCCCGCTGCCGTCCTGCGGATAAAAGGCGATACCCTGGCTTTCGAGCCAGGCGAATTTTTCGGGCGTCCGGCCCTGGTCGCGGCTGCGATCCGACCCCGACACCGCAGCGCCCCGCGCCGCGACGATCATCGCGAGCGGCAACATGCCCGACCCGCCGATACCGCAGAAGAAATAGGATTTGTTTTCGGCCATCGCGGCGCGATATGGCTTTGACGAAGGGTTTGCAACCGCGCCCGCCGCAATAACCGCTCGTGTCGGGCGGATCGAGGAATCTGCCAGTTCATGCGTATCGGCATTACAGCCCCGTCGACCCCGATCCTGCCCGACGATGCCGAGGCAGTGCGCGCACTCGCGAGCCTCGGCTACCCCGATGTCGAACTGGTTTTCGACCCGCAATGTTTCGCAACACACGGTCATTTTGCGGGGGAGGACGGGCATCGCTTCGCCGCGCTCGTCGAAATGGCGAACCGCCCCGATATCGACGCGATATGGTTCGCGCGCGGCGGCTATGGCGCGTGCCGGATCGCCGAGGATGCAGTGGCGGCGATGACCGATGTTGCGCGCGGCAAGGCGTTCCTCGGCTATTCGGATCAGGGCAATCTGCTCGGTGCGCTCTATCGCGACGGCTTCGACCATGTCGCGCATGGTCCAATGGTCGCCGATATCCGGCGCGAGGGTGGCGACGCCGCGGTGCTGCGCGCGCTGGACTGGCTCGTCGCGCGCGATCCCGCGGCGTGCGAGCCGGGTTTGCAGCACGGCGCACGCCACGCGGCGTTCAACCTGATGACGCTGTCGATGCTGCTCGGCACCCCGCTCGAACCCGACCTTGGCGGCCATGTCCTCCTCGTCGAGGAGGTCAGCGAATATCTCTACGCCTTCGACCGCGCCTTCTTTCACGTCGCGAGTTATTTCGGCCCGCGCGGACTTGCCGGCATCCGGCTCGGCCGGGTCAGCGATATCCCCGAAAACGACCGTCCGTTCGGCCTCGAGGCCGCGGAGATCGCGAAGGGATGGTGCGCGCGTACGGGCATCCCGTGGCTCGGCCGGGCCGACATCGGCCACGACGCGGCGAACAAGGTCGTGCCCTTCGGCTTGCATCGCGCGGGGTGA
>JAFAGN010000183.1 GCA_023422695.1 Pseudomonadota bacterium | reverse complement strand
CAAGGGAGCAATCCTCGACCGGCTCGACCTTGTCGACGCGCTCGCGCGCGACGCCCTTTGGCGTGGCGAACTGCGCGCTTCGCTCCGCGCGCTTCCCGACGCCGGGCGCGCGCTCGGTCGCCTCGTCGCCGGGCGCGGCGGGCCACGCGACCTCGCCCAGCTCCGCGATGCGCTCGGTGGCGCGCGGCTTCTGCGCGAACATCTGGCGCGGCGCGCCGATCTGCCGCCGCTGCTCGCGCGCCTGCTTCCCGCACTCGACGGCCATGGCGCGCTGGTCGACGAACTGTCGCGTGCCTTGGTCGAAACGCCGCCGGTCGACGCGGCGCAGGGCGGCTATATCGCCGAGGGTTATGACCATGCGCTTGACGCCTTGCGCGAAACCGCGCGCGACGGGCGCAAGGCGATCGCACAGCTCGAAGCGGGGTATCGCGATCGTACCGGCATCGCCTCGCTCAAGATCCGCCACAATGGCGTGCTTGGCTATCATGTCGAGGTACCCGCGAAGCACGCCGACGCGCTGATGGCGCCCGAATCGGGCTTTACCCATCGCCAGACGCTGGCGGGCGTGGTGCGCTTCAACTCGTCGGATCTGCACGAGGCCGCAAGCCGGGTGACGCAGGCGGGGGTGCATGCGGTCGCCGCCGAGGCCGCGCATCTAGAAGCGCTCATCGATGCGGCGATCGCCCGCCGCGAGGCGATTGCGGCGAGCTGCGACGTGCTGGCGCGGATCGACGTCGCCGCGGCGCTCGCCGACCATGCGATGAGCCACAATTGGTGCCGTCCCGACTTGGCCGACGAGCCGTGCCTCGACGTCGCCGGTGGCCGCCATCCGGTGGTCGAGGCGGCGCTGGCAAAAGCGGGCGAGCGGTTCGTGCCCAACGATGTGTCGCTGTCCGGAAATGATCGGCTGTGGCTGGTCACCGGCCCGAACATGGGCGGTAAATCGACCTTTCTGCGCCAGAATGCGCTGATCGTCGTGCTGGCGCAGGCGGGGGCGTTTGTCCCCGCTGCATCGGCGAAGCTCGGGCTCGTCGACAAATTGTTCAGCCGCGTCGGGGCCAGCGACAATCTCGCGCGCGGACGATCGACCTTCATGGTCGAAATGGTCGAAACCGCCGCGATCCTCGCGCAGGCGACTCCGCAGAGCTTCGTCATTCTCGATGAGGTCGGGCGCGGCACCTCGACTTATGACGGGCTGGCGCTGGCGTGGTCGGTGGTCGAGGCGGTGCACGAGGTCAACCGGTGCCGCTGCCTGTTCGCGACGCATTACCATGAGCTGACGCGGCTCGCCGAGACCCTGAATGCGCTTTCGCTCCACCATGTCCGCGCCCGCGAATGGCAGGGCGATCTGGTGCTGCTCCACGAGCTTGCCGACGGTCCCGCCGATCGCAGCTATGGCCTTGCCGTTGCGCGCCTCGCCGGGGTTCCCGCGGGCGTCGTCAAGCGCGCCGAAGCGGTGCTGGCCAAGCTCGAAGCGGGGCGCGAGAAAACCGGCGGCCTCGCCGCAGGACTCGACGATTTGCCGCTGTTCGCCGCCACGCTCGTCGCCGCGCCCGCCGAACAGGTCGATGCGCTGCGCGACGCGCTGGCCCGGATCGACCCCGACGCGCTCGCCCCGCGCGAGGCGCTCGACGCGCTTTACGCGCTCAAACGCCTGCTGGCGGACGAGGCATGAGCGATCCGTTCGCCCATCTCGATCAGCGCCGCGCGATCATCGATCGCCGCGCGCTGGCGGGGCGGCTCGACGAGATTGCTGCCGAAACCGCTGATGCGGCTCAGCGCCGCCGCGCGATGGTCGGTCTGCTCAAGGTGGCGCTCGACGAGGGGCGGGCCGAGATCGAGCGCCGCCTGCTTGCGCACCCCTCGGCGGGGCGCGTCGCGGCGCAGGCGACCGCATTCCTGATCGACCAGATCGTCCGGCTCAGTCATGATTTCACCGTCGGCCACCTCTATCCCGCGGGCAATCGCTCGGCGGGCGAGCGGATCACGCTCATCGCGGTCGGCGGCTATGGGCGCGGCGAAATGGCGCCGCACAGCGACATCGACATCGGCTTCCTGACGCCCTTCAGGCAGACGAGCTGGACCGAACAGGTGATCGAGGCGCAGCTCTATACACTGTGGGATCTCGGGCTGAAGGTCGGCCATTCGTCGCGCTCGGTCGACGAGATGGTGCGCGCCGCCAGAGACGACCTGACCATCCGCACCGCGCTGCTCGAAGGGCGCTTTATATGGGGCGACCGCGACCTCTACGATCAGGCGTCAGCGCGCTTCGATGCCGAGGTCGTCGCAGGCAACGCGCGCGCCTTTGTCGCCGAAAAACTTGCCGAGCGCGACGAGCGGCACAAGCGCATGGGCGATTCGCGCTACGTCGTCGAACCCAATGTGAAGGAAGGAAAGGGGGGGCTGCGCGACCTTCACACCCTGTTCTGGATCGGCAAGTTCATCCACCGCGTGCGCACCGTGCCCGAACTGGTCGATGCGGGGCTACTCTCGGTGCGCGAGCTCCGCCAGTTCGCGCGCGCCGAAAATTTCCTGCTCGCGGTCCGCTGCCACCTGCATGTCATCACGGGACGCGCCGAGGACCGGCTGACCTTCGACGTTCAGCCTGAGATCGCGCGGCGGATGCAATTTGCCGAACGGCCGGGCAAGAGCGCGGTCGAACGCTTCATGCAGCTTTACTTTCTCCACGCCAAAAGCGTCGGCGACGTCACCGGTACCTTCCTCGCGCATCTCGACGACCAGATGGCGGCGCGCGGGCGGCGCTTTCTGCCGACGATCCGGCGGCGCCCGGGCAAGCTCCATGGCTTCGTGCTCGACCGCGGTCGCCTCGCGCTGCCGTCGGACGACTTTTTTCAGGCCGATCCGGTGCGCCTCATCGAAATCTTCGCGCTCGCCGACAAACATGGGCTGGAAATCCATCCGCAGGCGATGCGGCAGGCGCGTCACGATGCCAAGCTGATCGAAACGCACCGGGTGCGCCGCGACGCGCGCGCCAACGCGCTGTTCCTCGACGTGCTCACCAGCCCACGCGATCCCGAAACGGTGCTGCGCTGGATGAACGAGGCGGGGGTGTTCGGCCGCTTCGTGCCCGATTTCGGCCGCGTCGTCGCGCAGATGCAGTTCGACATGTATCATCACTACACCGTCGACGAACATACGATCCGCGCGATCGGGCTGCTCGCCGACATCGAACAGGGGAGGCTTCAGGACGACCATCCGCTGTCGACGGCGATCATGGGGCAGATCCATTCGCGCCGCGTCCTCTATTGCGCCGTGCTGCTGCACGACATCGCCAAGGGGCGCGGCGGCGACCATAGTGTGCTCGGCGCCGAACTGGGGCTGCGCGTCTGCCCGCGGTTGGGGCTCAGCGAGGCCGAGACGGAGACCGTCTCGTGGTTGGTGCGCTATCATCTGCTGATGTCAGCGACCGCGTTCAAACGCGACCTCGCCGATTTCAAGACGATCCTAGACTTCGCGGGACAGGTGCAAAGTCCCGAGCGGCTGCGGCTGCTGCTCGTGCTGACGGTGGTCGATATTCGCGCCGTCGGGCCGGGCGTGTGGAACAGCTGGAAACGTCAGTTGCTCACCGAGCTCTACGACGCCGCAGAGGAAGTCCTGCGCCTCGGCCACAAGCAAAAGGGCCGCGAACAACGCATCGCGAGCAAGAAAGAGGCGGTCGCGGCGCAATTCGGCTTCGACCAGAAGACGTTCGACAAGGTCGCGCGGCGCCTGCCCGAAAGCTACTGGATCGCCGAGCCCGTCGAGGTGATCGCCGCCAACCTGGTCCATATCCGGCAGGCGGGCGACGCGCCGCTGCACATCGCCGCGGTCCCCGACGACGATCGCGGCGCGACGCTGGTGATGGTGCTCGCCGCCGACCATCCGGGGCTGTTCTATCGCATCGCGGGGGGCATCCATCTGGCCGGGGGCAATATCATCGATGCGCGCATCCACACGACGCGCGACGGCCTCGCGCTCGACAATTTCCTCGTCCAGGATCCGCTCGGTCGCCCGTTTGACGAGCCGGGCCAGATCGGCCGGCTGACCCGCGCGATCGAGGATGCGCTCGCTAATCGCCAGAAATTGCTCCCCAAACTCGAAGCCCGCGCCCTCCCGCGCACCCGCGCCGAGGCGTTCCGCATCGCCCCCAATGTCTTCGTCGACAACAAGGCGTCGAACCGCTTCACCGTGATCGAAGTCAACGCGCAGGACCGCCCCGCACTGCTCAACCAGCTCGCCTATGCGCTGTTCCAGTCCAAGGTGACCGTCCACAGCGCGCACGTCGCCACCTATGGCGAACGCGCGGTCGATACTTTTTACGTGACCGACCTGATCGGCGACAAGATCGACAGCGCGGCGCGCGTGAAATCGCTCGAGAAGCGCCTCCTAGAAGCGGCGACTAGCGCGAGCGAAGAAGCGGTGGCAGCTTAGGCCCGTGCAAAACCTCGACATTGCGGTCGCTGGCTGCGGTCCGTGCGGGCTCGCCGCGGCTTTGCTGCTCCGGCGCGCGGGGCATCGCGTGACGCTGTTCGAGCGCTTCGAAACGCCGCGGCCGATCGGTTCGGGGCTCATGATTCAGCCGACGGGGATGGCCGTGCTGGCACGGCTCGGTTTGCTCGATGAAGTTCTCGCCGCGGGCGCGCGGATCGACCGACTGTGGGGTCAGGAAGGCGAGCGCGTTGTCCTCGACGTGCGATACGCGGCGCTTCGGAACCCGCGTGCGTTCGGAATCGGCATCCATCGGTCAAGCCTTTTCGCGATTCTGCACCGCGCCGTCCTGCGACAGGATATCCGGCTTCATACCGGTCATATGCTGAACGGTAGCAGCCCGGCGGGGACGAAGCGGATCCTTCATTTTGCCGATCGCCCGGCCAGCCAACCCTTCGATCTGGTCGTAGATGCACTGGGGACGCGGACGCCGCTCGCGCGACCTACCGGACGACAGCTTGCTTATGGCGCGCTCTGGGCAAGCCTCGACTGGCCCGCCGACGCCGAATTCGACCCGCGCGCGCTTGAACAGCGTTATTCCCGCTCCAGCATCATGGTCGGCATTCTCCCGATCGGGGTTCCCCCCGATGGGACCAAGGCGCAGGCGGCCTTTTTCTGGTCGCTGCGGGCTGATCGGCTGGAGCAATGGCGATCTTCGGGGCTTCAGCCTTGGAAAGATCAGGTCGCGACGCTCTGGCCGGCGTGCGAGCAGCTGCTTTCACAAATCGGGGATGTCGATCAACTGACCTTTGCCCGCTATGCGCATCGAACGCTCCGGACGCCTGCAGAACCGGCGCTGATCCACATCGGCGATGCGTGGCATTCGGCGAGCCCGCAGCTTGGGCAGGGCGCGAACATGGCGCTGCTCGACGCTTGGGCGCTCGCCAAGGGGTTGGCCGAAGCACGCAGCGTGGAAGTTGCCTTGGCGCTGGCTGTCGGATTTCGGCGGCGGCATGTCCGGATGTATCAGTGGCTGACCGCCCTGTTCACGCCGGTGTACCAGTCGGACAGCCGAGTGCTGCCGATGATTCGCAACCGCTTGGTCGGTCCGCTGTCCCGTCTATGGCCCGCGACATCCATCCAAGCTGCATTGGTTAGCGGACTCGTCGGCAAACCGCTCGGCCCCTTGGGCTTGGACGACGACGCGCCGGTGGCGAAAGGACTTTGAATCGTCGGCCTCGCGATCCGATTAGCCGCGCAGCACTGCCCCAAATTTCGCCGCCGCAGACACCACCTTGTCGGCAATCGCCTTCAGCTCGGCTTCATTGAAGCTTTTCTCGATCGGCTGCAGCTCGACCTCGACCGCCAGGCTGACCTGACCCTCGGGGACGCCCTGGCCGGCGAAGCGGTCGAACAGGCGGGCATCGACGATCGCCGCCTTGTCGGCGCCGCGGATTGCGCGGACGAGGTCGGCGGCGGTCAGGCTGGTCGGCGCGAGGAACGCGAAGTCGCGGCGCACCGATTGCAGCGCGGGCGGGGTGAAAGCCGCGCGCGCCGGGCCGCTGGCGCGCTTTGCCGGGATCGCATCCAGGAAAATCTGCACCGCCATCACCGGGCCGTCGACGTCGAAGTGACGGGTCAGCCGCGGGTGGAGCGCGCCGAACTCGGCGAGGACCGCTTTGGGGCCGAGCCGCAGCGTCGCCGACTGGCCGGGGTGCCAGATCTGGCCCTCGCTCATCGCCTCCATCACCTGCAACCGATCGGCGGGGGCGCCCGCGGCGTCGAGCAGCGCCAGCGCCGCGGCCTTGGCGTCGAACGCGTCGAAGGGTGCAGCCTTGCCCGTCTGCCAGCCGCGGGCTTGCTTGTCGCCAGCCATCAGCACGGCCAGCGTCGGATGCTCGGCATCGGACAGGTAGCGCCGCCCGATCTCGAACAGGCGGATGCTGTCGGCGCCGCGGTTCTGGTTGCGCGCCGCTGCGGCGAGCAAGCCGGGGAGCAGCGACGGGCGCATGACCTTCAGATCTTCGCTGATCGGGTTGGCGAGCGACCAGTCGCCGCCGCCGAACGGCGCGGCATCGCGGTCGCTGATGAACGACCAGGTGACCGCTTCGTGAAAGCCCGACGACGCCGCGGCGCGGCGCAGGCGGCGTTCGAGTATCTGTTCGGCAGTCGCGGTCGGTTTGGCGACGCCATCGGTCCGCGGCAGCGGTACCGATGCGATCGCATCGAACCCGGTGATGCGCGTGACTTCCTCGACCAGATCGGGCGCGCCGTCGATGTCGCGACGCCAGCTCGGCACCGCGACCTGCCAGCGGCCGCCCTGTTCGATGACGGTGAAGCCCAGCGCGGTCAGGATGTCCTGCTGCCGCTCGGGCGCGATCGCGATGCCGCCGAGCGTTGCCGACAGCGTCGGATCATAATCGACCGTCTTGACCTCGGCGGGCGGCGTTCCGGCGCGGGTGACCGCCGAGGGGGTGCCGCCGCAGATCGCCAGCACATGCGCGGTGACGATCGCGGTCGCGTCGTTGAGGAACGCCGGGTCGACCCCGCGCTCGAAGCGGCTGCGCGCGTCGCTGGTCAGCGCCAGCGCCTGTCCGGTCAGCGCGATGTGTTCGGGGGTGAAGTAAGCGACCTCGATCAGCAGGTCGGTCGTCGTCTCGCTGCACCCACTATGCTCGCCGCCCATGATACCGGCGATGTCGTGGACGCCGATGTCGTCGGCGATCACCGTCATTGTGTCGGTGAGCGTGTAATCCTTGCCGTTAAGCGCGGTGACCGTCTCTCCCGCTTTGGCGCGGCGCGCGACGAGCGGGCCGGTCAGTTTGGCGCGGTCATAGATATGGCTCGGGCGGCCCAGGTCGAACATCACATAATTGCTGATGTCGACAAGCGCCGAGATCGAGCGCTGCCCGACCGCTTCGAGGCGGCGGCGCATCCATTCGGGGGCGGTGCCGTTGGTGACGCCGCTGATTGTGCGGCCATAGAAAGCGGGGCAGCCTTCGGGATCGAGGGTAGCGATTTCGGTCGCGGGCGCGCCCTCGCCCGTGATGGTCGGGACGGCGAGCGGCTTCAGCGTGCCAAGCCCTGCGGCGGCCAAGTCGCGCGCGATGCCGCGCACACCCATGCAATCCTGCCGGTTCGGGGTGATCGAAATGTCGACCACCGGGTCGCCCGCGCCGCTGTAATCGGCAAAGGGGGTGCCGACGGGGGCATCGGCGGGCAGTTCGATGATCCCGTCATGGTCGTCGCCCAGCTCCAGCTCGCGCGTCGAGCACATCATGCCGTTCGATTCGACCCCGCGCACCGCGGCGACCTTCAGCTCCATGCCGTTGGCGGGCACGACCGCGCCGGGCAGCCCGAGCACGCCAACCAGTCCCGCGCGGGCATTGGGCGCGCCGCACACGACGGTCAGCGGCGCTTTGCCGTCGCCGGTGTCGACCGTCAGCACCTGCAACTTGTCGGCCTGCGGATGTTTCTCGGCGGTCAGCACCTTGGCGACGCGGAAGCCCTTGAGCTTGTCGGCGGGATTCTCGACGCCTTCGACCTCATGGCCGATGCGGTTGAGCGTGGCGACGACATCATCGACGGTGAAATCGCCGTCCAGATGCTCGCGGAGCCAGTCGAGGGTGATCTTCATGCCGAAATTCCCCCGCTCAGCGTGGGCACACTCAGCGCGCCGAACCCGTAATGGCTGAGCCAGCGCAGGTCCCCGTCGAAGAAGGCGCGCAAATCATCCATGCCATATTTCAGCATCGCGAGCCGGTCGACGCCGACCCCGAAGGCGAACCCCTGCCATTCGTCGGGGTCGAGCCCGCAGTTCGCGATGACGCGGCGATTGACCATGCCGCTGCCGAGCAGCTCCATCCACGCATGACCCTCGTCATCGCCATGCCCGCCGACGATGCGGCGGCCCTTTTCCTGCTTATAGCCGACATCGACTTCCGCCGACGGTTCGGTGAAGGGGAAATAGCTGGGGCGCAGCCGCAGGACGATATCGTCGCGCTCGAAATAGGCCTTCAGGAAGGTTTCGAGCGTCCATTTCAGATGGCCCATATGGATGCCGCGGTCGATGACCAGACCTTCGACCTGATGAAACATCGGCGTGTGCGTCGCGTCGCTGTCGCTGCGATAGA
The DNA here is from genome assembly GCA_023422695.1 of Pseudomonadota bacterium. Lineage (GTDB taxonomy): Bacteria > Pseudomonadota > Alphaproteobacteria > Sphingomonadales > Sphingomonadaceae > Sphingopyxis. The sequence continues at coordinate 11,969 of JAFAGN010000183.1, read as the reverse complement.
CGCGGCCGGGGGCGATGATGCGGATCGGCGGCTCCTGGCTCATCATCGTGCGGATCTGCACCGGCGAGGTGTGGGTGCGCAGCAGCATCTTTTGCCCGTCGGTGTTCGCGTCGGGGAAATAGAAGGTGTCGTGCATTGCCCGCGCTGGATGCGTCTCGGGAATGTTGAGCGCGGTGAAATTGCGCCAGTCATCCTCGATCTCGGGGCCGGTGGCGACGGCAAAGCCCATGTCGGCAAAGATTTCGGCGAGCTCGTCCATCACCTGGCTGACCGGATGGACGCTGCCGCGCGGCGCTGCATCGGCGGGCAGCGACATGTCGATCGCCTCGGCGGCGAGCTTGATGTCGAGCGCGTCGGCGTCGAGCGCGGCCTTGCGGTCGGCGAGCGCGGCCGTAACGGTTTCGCGCAGGCCATGGATCTGCGGTCCCTGCGCCTGCCGTTCGTCGGGGGTCATGCCGCCGAGCGATTTCAGCAGCGCGGTGATGCTGCCCGCCTTGCCCAGCGCCGCGACGCGCAGCGCCTCGAGCGTGTCGAGATCGCTCGCCGCCATTATGTCGTCCACCAACCGGGTCTGGGTGGCCTGAATATCGCTCATCGTCATTCGTCCTGCAGCGGCGATCAAAAGCCGCGCCGCCGCTTGCACCGAACGCGATGGGTGGGTCAAGTCTTTGGGGTCAACCCCCGGGCTTGTGCAGCCCCTGAACCGGCGCGCCCGCGACCGCGGTGCGCGCCTTGGCGGCGGCGCCCAGGATCGGTTTGGGGCGCGCGGCATATTCGCGCGGACTCATCCCCATGAATTTCGCAAAGTCGCGGGTGAACTGCGCCTGATCACAATAATGATGATCCATCGTGTCGATCCACGCCATCGACGGGTCGAGCATGAAGCGCGCCAGCGAGCGCAGGAAGCGCTGACGGCGCAGCAGCAGCTTGGGCGAAAAGCCGAACGCCCGGTGGCTGAGCCGTTCGATCGAGCGTTCGGACAGCCCCAGCTTGGCCGACAGGTCCGCGACGGTCGCCAGCTCGTCGTCAACAAGCGCGCGGTGCGCGACTAGGATCGCGGGATCGTCGGGAGGCGCATCCTTGAGCAAGGCACAGAAATGCGCATCGATCATCGCTGCGGCGGCATCGACATCATTCACCCCGCGCAAAGCCGCCCCGAGCGGGGCAAGCGCGGCAAAGGCGGGATGCGCGGCGCCGTCGCAGAACCGGTCGGCCAGATCGTCGGCGGCCAACGGAATGAATTTTGCCCAGCCCATCGGCAGGATGCCGATTCCCCAGACGCGCATATTGCCGACCGCAAAATAGGTGGCGGTGCTGGTCGGCCCGGTCGCGATGAAGCGCGGGGTGGCGACGGCTGGGGCGCCGCCAACCGACGCCAGCGGTGCGTCGCCGTCGACAAAGCGCAGGTTCGCCCATTCGGGATGCAGATAATCGTCGACGCGCGATCCCGTCGGCACCGATACTTCGGTCAGATAAATGGTGCTGAGATAGGGCCGCAGCGCCGCCGACACCGCAAAGAAGCGGGTGGTGATGTGGACGTCGGACGAGTCCGGCGCGGCGATGGGGCTTTTCGGCATCACCTCTCCTGTAACGACCATTAACGACGAAAAACAATATTTTGACGCCGCTTCGTGTCGGGTTTTTACAATTTTCTACGCTCCAACTTGTTCATAGTTGCGCCAGGCGCGCTCGGCACGGCGTCGGACGGCCCAAGATTTTGCGAACTTCACCCGGCCGGCAGCTTTCTGCGACCCACGGCTTTTCGGAACGGGCGGGGGGGCGATGGTTTCCCACTGGAGCCATTGTCGAAGCGGCGCGGAGCGAAAGCTTCGCGCCGCTTCTTCGTCGGGGGTGCTGCTCCGGTGCGGTTTTTGGGGTGGGAGCGGACGGTCAATTTTTGTCGTCGCCGGGATGACGATGCTATAAATCCTCCCCATCGCTGCGCGACAGGGAGGAGTGATGGCAACAATTGGTTGAAACCCGCCATTCCAACGAAAAAGGGCGGCCCCGTCGGGACCGCCCTTGTTTCTTGCCGCTTGGCTGAAAAGCGTCAGGCTGCCTTGGGCAGCGCCGCTTTCGCCTGGGCGATGATGGTGGTGAAGACCGCGCCTTCGTTCATCGCCAGGTCGGCCATGACCTTGCGATCGAGCTCGATCCCCGCCAGCTTCACGCCGTGCATGAACTGTGAATAGGTCAGGCCTTCGGCGCGAACCGCAGCGTTGATGCGCTGGATCCACAGACCGCGGAAATTCCGCTTCTTAACCTTGCGGTCGCGATAGGCATATTGGCCGGCCTTTTCGACCGCCTGCTTGGCGATACGAATGGTGTTCTTGCGACGGCCATAATAGCCCTTCGCCTGTTCCAATACGCGTTTGTGCTTGGCGCGCGTGGTGACGCCGCGTTTGATGCGTGACATGGTCTAGCGCTCCTTACTTCAGGCCGTAGGGCGCCCAGAGGCGCACATGGGCCGCGTCCGAATCGCTGAGCACGCTGGTGCCGCGGTTGGTGCGGATATACTTCGCATTGTGCGAAATCAGGCGGTGACGCTTGCCGGCGACGCCGTGCTTCACCTTGCCCGAAGCGGTGAATTTGAAGCGTTTCTTCACACCGCTCTTGGTCTTCATTTTGGGCATTTTGGTCTCCTTTTGAAGTCCGTTTGCGTATCGGCCTGGCAGCCCTTTCAGCCAGCCGACACAATCGGAAGCGGGGCGCTTAGGGGGATTCGCCCCGAAATGCAAGCGTTGCGGGTGTCGCAGCGCCGGGCGTGCATTCAATGATGGCAGGCTAGCCCTTCGATGACATCCTCGAGCCGCGCCGGGTCGCCGAGCGCGATAACATGCCCGGCACTGTCGGCATTAAGTGGATCGCCGTTCCAGTCGCACATCGTGCCGCCCGCGCCCTCGACGATGGGGGCAAGTGCCGCAAAGTCGTGCAGCTTTAACCCCGCCTCGACGACCAGGTCGACATTCCCGCTCGCGAGCAGGCCGTAATTGTAGCAGTCGCCGCCGAACACCATGCGTTTGTGCGACGTCCTTGCCGCGAGCGCCATGAAATGTTCGGCGTCGTGATCGTCGAAATATTGCGGCCCGGTGGTCGCGAGCGTCGCGTCGCCAAGCGCGCGGCACGTCCGGGTGCGCGCAGGCTGGCCGTTGAACAGAGTCGGTTGGCCCAACGCGCCGACCCAGCGTTCGCCCGCGATCGGCTGGTCGATGATGCCCAGCACCGGCCAGCCGTCCTGCAGCAGCGCGATCAGGGTGCCGAAAATCGGCCGCCCGGCCATGAAGCTGACGGTGCCGTCGATCGGGTCGAGCACCCATTGGCGCGCGGCATCGGGGCGCTCGGCGCCATATTCCTCACCGATAATCCCGTCGCGCGGCGCCTCGGCATCGAGCAGGCGGCGCATCGCGGCCTCGGCGGCGCGGTCGGCCTCGGTCACCGGCGAGGCATCGGCTTTCGCCTCGTGGGTCCAGTTTGAACGGAACAGCGGACGGATCGCAGCGCCGGCGGCGTCGGCGAGGCGATTGGCGAGCGCGATATCGGACGATCGGGCCACGTCAGCGCGGCCGATGCTCGGTACCCGCCCCGGCGGTGATGAACAATGCGCTGGCCTCGCCATCAATATCGGCGGTGTGCCAGCACCCCGGCGGATTGACCGCATATTCGCCCGGCTTCAGCGTGATCGATCGCGCCGTACCATCGGCTAGTTCCTGATGGAGTGCGATTTCGCCGTCCAGGCACAGGACCACTTCGTCGCCCGCCGGGTGCATTTCCCAGCTGGTCCAGTTCTCGGTGAAGCGATGGGCGCTGACCAGCCGTCCTTCGCGTCCATCCGATGCGGTGCGCGCCTCATAGTCGGCATACCATTGCATGCCGTCGAACGCGGGCTGGGCGGCGGCGGTCGCGCCCAGGCCGAGGTGCAACGGCTGGGTGAAGATGTCGGGATTGGCCATTCAAGCCTCCTAGTCGAACAGCGACGAAACGCTCGATTCGTCGGCGATGCGCTTGATCGCTTCGCCCAGCAGCGGGGCGACGGTCAGCGCGCGGACCTTTTTGCTGTCGTTGACCGCGTCGGTCGGCTGGATCGAATCGGTGATAACCAGTTCGGTGAGCTCGCTTGCCTCGACGCGCGCGACGGCGCCGCCCGACAGCACGCCGTGGGTACAATAAGCGACGACGCCTTCGGCGCCCGCGGCCTTCAGCGCCCCGGCGGCGTTGCACAGCGTCCCCGCCGAATCGACGATGTCATCGATCAGGATGCAGAAGCGCCCCGACACATCGCCGATGATGTTCATCACTTCGGATTCGCCGGCGCGTTCGCGGCGCTTGTCGACGATCGCCAGCGGGGCGTTGTCGAGCCGCTTGGCCAGCGCCCGGGCGCGCACCACGCCGCCGACGTCGGGCGACACGACCATCAGGTTCCGGTCACCGAAGCGCGCTTGGATGTCGGCGCTCATCACCGGTGCGGCGTAGAGATTGTCGGTCGGGATGTCGAAGAAGCCCTGGATCTGCCCGGCGTGCAGGTCGATCGCGAGCACGCGGTCGGCGCCCGAGGTGGTGATCAGATTGGCGACGAGCTTCGCTGAAATCGGGGTGCGCGGGCCGGGTTTGCGGTCCTGGCGGGCATAGCCGAAATAAGGGATGACTGCGGTGATGCGTTTTGCCGAAGCGCGGCGCAGCGCGTCGGTGATGATCAGCAACTCCATCAGATTGTCATTGGCCGGAAAATTGGTCGGCTGGACGATGAAGACATCCTGACCGCGAACATTTTCATGGATCTCGACGAACACTTCCTCGTCGGCAAAGCGGCGCACGCTGGTGTCGGTCAGCGGCAGTTCCAGATAGTCCGCGATGGCGCGGGCGAGGGGAAGGTTGCTGTTGCCGGAGATCAGTTTCATGGGGTGCGCGGCCCTTTCGCGGCGGATAGGATTGCGCGCCCCTTAGCCAGCGGGGGGCGATAGGGGAAGGGTCAAGTTGCGCCTTGCGCCCGCTTACCAGTCATTCAACGATCGCACATCGTCAAGCAGCGCCTGTGTCGCTTGACATGGCGGCCCTGAAAGCGCCGCGCCGGTCAGGCGCAGAACGGCTTCCTTTGACGCCCCTGACTCGGATGCGACCTGCTTGCGCAGCTCGAAAACATGGATGTGGGTGCCGAGCCCGCCATGATAATACCAGCCGATGGTGCGATCGGCGAAGGCATAGGCGCGCAAAAACTGGCGGTGCGGCAGGTTCTTGGAACTGTCGACGACATCGTAGGGGACGAATGGTTCGCCGACATCGGCAACTATCAAGCCCTGTCGCTCGAATTCGGCGGCGATGTCGGGCGCTTCCTTCAGCGAGGTGATGACGGTCGCCGGGCGACTGAAATGGCAGTCGGGCATGTTCATGTCGGGCCGCGTTGCTTCGGTCTGCGCCGACACGGGCGGGCCGATGCAGGTCAGGGCGGCGATGGCGGCGATAGCGCTCAGACTTCGGCGCATGGCAAACTCCCACTTCTTCGGTCAAAGCCATCCTGCTGCGCGGAGCGACGGCATCATGTCGCGCGACACCGGCACCTCCTGCCCGCTCGCCAGCGTAATGACCGCACTCCGCCCGTCGCGGCGCACCGCGGCGATCGCCGCGGGCGTCACCCACCAGCTGCGATGGACGCGAAGGCCTTCTGCATGACCGAGTCGCTCAATGGCGTCGCGCATCCGCATCAGGATCAGTTCTTCGCGGCCGTCGCCGATGACGCGGACATAATGATCCTCGCCCTTGAGCGCGCGCACCGGCCCAAATCCGGGCGGGAGCGGCAAGACCGGGTTTGTGGTCGCGGCGGTGCTTTCGTCCGTTGCCGCGGTGACGGGGTGCGGCGTCGGCGAAGGGGCCAGTGACGCCAGCGGTTCGGGATCGGCGGCGGGGCGGAACAGCAGATACATCGCCGTATGGATGATCACCCCGATCACTAGCACCTGCAGATAGATCACGCCGAGCAAGGGCGATTGCAGCGCCTGATCGATCGAAGCCCGTCGCCACAGCAGCATGACGAGCAGGGTCATCGGCATCGACCCGACGATCAGGCCGAGCGCGACGGTCACCGCATAGGGGATGCGCACCGCCTCGGCGAGCCAGCGTGCCACCGCGCCGAGGCCGCCGAAGATCGGATAGCCGCACAGGACCATCAGCGGCCACAGGATCAATCGCTGGACCAGCGGCAGTTCGTAACTGCCGAACGGACCGATCAGCGCGAGGATGATTCCCGCGACGATCATCAGGAAGCTTTCGATCGCAATTTTGCGCGTCATGGCGCCGGTCTGGCTGCCCGTTCGCGCTTCGTCAATTGGCAGATGCGCCGGATTCGCGAAGTTTTCGGCCGGGTCGGCGAAGGGTCGGTTGCGCGCCAGTCGCCGCTGGGCATCTCCGGCGCATCGACCAGCAAGGAACCCCATGATGTCCACCGAGATTGCCGCCGCTTCGCCGATCCACCGTCACGCCGCTCTGCTACGCGCCGTCGCCCAGACCGCAATCGTCACCGCCGCAGTGCTGGCGATCGGTTATCTGATGCGCGGGCAGGGCGAATATCGCACTCCGGCTTGGGCGCTCTGGATCCATCTTGGCACCGTGATCCCGGCGGTGCCGCTCGGCGCCTTTGTGCTGTGGGCGCCCAAGGGGACACGCGGGCACAAGGCGGCGGGGCGCGTGTGGGCGCTGCTGATGCTGGTGACTGCGATCGCCAGCTTCTGGCTGCGCGGGCTGACCGGTGGCATCGGGCCGATCCACATTTTTTCGGTGATCACCCTCTATTCGATTCCGATGGGCATCTGGCACGCGCGGCGCGGCAATATCTTGGCCCACCAGCGTGCGATGCGCGGGGTCTATATCGGGCTGATCGTGGCAGGCGCCTTTGCGATGATGCCGGGCCGCTTCCTTCCCGATCTGCTGTTCGGCTGAGGTTTGCAATCGCGGCGACCGGGGGTAAGGCTCGGCGCCATGACCGACGCCGCCCCAACGCTCACCATCGTGCTGGCCCAGATGACGCAGGCGGTCGGCGATCTTGCCGCCAACGCCGACGCGATGCGCGCGGTGCGGGCGAAGCACCGGGAAGCCGACCTCATTCTCTATCCCGAATTGCAGCTGATCGGTTATCCGCCCGAGGATCTGGTGCTGAAACCGGCGCTGGCCGAGCGGGCCGCGACGCTGCTCGCCGAACTGGCCGCCGAAACCGCCGACGGCGGTCCCGCAATGCTCGTCGGGTCGGTCGAGCGCGCCAAAAATGCGGATGGCGATGACGCGCTGTATAACATCATCGCGCTGCTCGATGGGGGCGAGGTCGTCGCCACGCGGCGCAAACATGAACTGCCCAATTACGGCACCTTCGACGAGAAGCGCGTGTTCGCCCCCGGGCCGCTGCCCGACATCGTCGAATGGCGCGGGATCAAGCTGGGCTTGCCGATCTGCGAGGATGGCTGGTTGCCCAAGGTTTCGCGGCATCTGGCCGATCAGGGCGCCGAGCTGCTGATCTCGGTCAACGGCAGCCCTTATGAAATCGACAAGGACGAACGCCGCCTGAGCCAGGTGTTTGCGGGCCGCGTCGCCGAAACCGGGCTGCCGCTGATTTTCCTCAATCGCATCGGCGGGCAGGACGAACTGGTGTTCGACGGCTGCTCGTTCGTGCTCAATGCCGACGGCGCCACCGCGCACCGCCTGACCGATTGGGAGGCCGAGGAGCGGGTGACGCGCTGGGCCAAGAGCGCGACCGGCTGGGTCTGCGAAACGGGGGCGATCGCCGAATGGGAGGCACATCCCGCCGACATCTACAGCGCGATGATCGTGTCCTTGCGCGACTATGTGACGCGCAACCGTTTTCCCGGTGTCGTGCTGGGCCTCTCGGGCGGTATCGATTCGGCGCTCTGCGCCGCGATCGCCGCCGACGCGCTGGGACCGGACAAGGTCTGGTGCGTGATGCTGCCGAGCCGCTTCACCAGCCAGTCGAGCCTCGACGATGCCGCGGGCTGCGCCGAAATGATCGGTTGCAAGCTCGATACCATTTCGATCGTTCCGGCGGTCGAGGCGTTCGACACGATGCTGGCGGGCAGCTTTGCCGACCGCGAAGTCGATATCACCGAGGAAAACGTCCAATCGCGCATCCGCGGCGTTACGCTGATGGCGCTGTCGAACAAATTCGGCCCGATGCTGCTGACCACGGGCAACAAGAGCGAGATGAGCGTCGGCTATGCGACGATCTATGGCGACATGGCGGGCGGCTATAATCCGCTGAAGGACGCGTACAAGATGACGGTGTTCGCGGTCGCGAAATGGCGCAACGAAAATGTGCCGCGGCTGTCGCGCAACCCGGTGGCGCGGGTCATGCCGGACACCATCATCACCAAGCCGCCAAGCGCCGAATTGCGCCCCGACCAAAAGGATGAGGACAGCCTTCCTCCTTACGCGGATCTCGACCGGATGCTGCACATGCTGGTCGAGGAGGAAGCGAGCGTCGATGATGTGGTGGCGCGGCATGGCTTTGACCGCGACGCGGTGGCGCGGATCGAGCGTTTGCTGATGCTGGCCGAATATAAGCGGCGGCAGGCGCCGCCGGGGGTCAAGCTGTCGACGCGCAATTTCGGCCGCGACCGGCGTTATCCGATCACCCACGGGTTTCGGACCGCATAGCAGGCACCGGTACGCCGGCATGGCTTCGTCGCCGTGCGCGGTGGCGCTAGGATCGTCTCCAGCCAAACAAAACCGGGGAGCAGGAAATGGGGTTGCTGGGGGAAAAGGCGTCACCGCAAAAGGCCGAGCGGGCGCTCGACGTGTTGCGGATTACGGTCGCGTTACTGATTCTGATTCATGGCGCTTTCCGCTTGATCGCGGGCGGCGTGGCGCCGTTTGGCGTCTGGCTGGAAAGTCAGGGCTTTCCGATGGGGTTTGCCTGGGCGCTGGCGGTGACCCTGTCCGAGCTGGTCGGCCCGCTCCTCCTGCTGGCGCGCCGCTGGACCAGCCTGGCCGCGCTCGGTCACGCCGCGATCCTCACGCTCGGCATGGTGCTCGTGCATCTGCCGTTCGGCTGGTTCGTCGTCGGTGCGGGACGCAACGGGATGGAATATAGCGTCATCCTGATCGTCTCGTTGCTCACGATCGCCTGGGCCTATTGGCCCGATCGCCGCCGCGCCGCCTGACGCGGCACGATGGGGTCGCGCCCGGCGGGGGAAGCGGTTATAGGCGCGCGGCATGACCGTCGTGACCCGCTTCGCCCCCTCGCCGACCGGCACCCTGCATGTCGGCAATGTCCGCACCGCGCTCCATAACTGGCTGTGGGCGCGCAAACATGGCGGGCGCTTTCTGCTGCGCATCGACGACACCGACGGAGAGCGTTCGAAAGAGGAATATGTCGACGCGATTCGCGCCGACCTCGCGTGGCTTGGCCTCCACATCGATGGCGAGGAGCGCCAGTCGGCGCGCTTCGCGCTGTATGAAGCCGAATTCGACAAGCTCAAGGCGGCCGGGCGGGTCTATGCCTGTTATGAAACGCCCGAAGAACTCGATATCCGCCGCAAAATCCTGCTCTCGCGTGGCTTGCCGCCGGTTTATGAGCGCAAGTCTGCCGACGCGCCGATTCCCGACGGCGTCGCGCCGCACTGGCGTTTCCGCCTCGACCATGACGCGCCGATCGAATGGACCGACCTGATCCGCGGCGATCAGCATTTTGAACCCAAAACCATGTCCGACCCGGTGGTGCGCCGCGCCGACGGTAGCTGGCTCTATCTGCTGCCCAGCGTGATCGACGACATCGCGATGGGGATCACCCATGTCGTGCGCGGCGAGGATCATGTGTCGAATACCGCGGCGCAGATCCAGATGTTCGATGCGCTCGGCGCTGAGCCGCCGCGCTTTGCGCATGAGGCGTTGCTCGTCGGGACCGAGGGCAAATTGTCGAAGCGGCTTGGGTCGCTGGGCATGGCCAGCCTGCGCGACGAAGGGATTGAGCCGATCGCGTTGGCTGCCTTGCTCGCGCGGCTGGGCACCAGCGACCCGGTCGAGCCGGTGACCAGCCTGGCGCCGCTGATCGACCATATCGACTTCGCGCGCTTCGGCCGCGCCCCGGCGCGCTTCGACGAGGCCGAACTGGCGCTGCTCAACCAGAAAATCCTGCACCACACCGCATATGAAGCGGTCGCCGATCGCTTGCCGGCCACGATCACCGCGGCGCGCTGGCACGCCATCCGCCCGAATCTGACGACGGTAGCCGAATCATCCGAGTGGGTGCCGGTTTTCGACGGACCGTTCGCGCCGCCCGCCACCGAGGATGCGGATCGGCCCGTGCTGGCCGCCGCCGCTGCCGCGGCGCCCGCGATCGACTGGGGCGCCGACCCTTGGCACGCGCTGACCGCCGCAGTGAAGGACGCGACCGGGGTCAAGGGCCGGGCGCTGTTCCTGCCGCTGCGCCGCGCGCTCACGGGCCGCGACCATGGGCCGGATATGGCCGAGCTGCTGCCGCTGATCGCCAAGGATCAAGCGGTCGCGCGACTGGCTGCCAGCTAGACATGCTTCCGATATTGCGGCCAGCTTTGCTGACTTGATCACTTGACAAGTAAAGTGATGATATACTATCACTGAAATCTGACTTGGCCGATAGCGGTGGTCAAAACACGGCAGGGCCGGGTCTGACAGGCAAGGAGAGATGCCATGACCCTGATACCTCTGATTTCGGCTATCATGACGACGCCCGAGGCAACGACCGCGCCAGCGGGCGCGGCGACCGCCTTACCCCGCAGCAGCTATGGCAGCGACCATGAGCGCCACCCGGTCGCGGCGCTGTTTGCCGTCGGCTTGCCCGCAGCGCTGGTCGTCGCGGTGGCGCTGTCGCCGATGATCATGGTGACGCCGCCGAAGAGCGCGCCGATGCAAGGCACGTTGATCGACTTGCCCAAACCGCTCGATCCGCCGCCGCCGCACCCGACCGATGAAGCCCAACCGACCGAGAAGACCGCATCGGCGACCGACACGGTGAAATCGACCATCGACCCCAATCCGGCGACCGACAATCGGGTCGAGCAAGGGCCGGTGGTCATCGATGCTGGCCCGATCGATCCCGGCGCCCCGGCGCGGCCCGCCGATCCGCCGCCGCTTCCCAAGCTGGTCTTTGCCGAACTCGACCCGCGCTACGCCGGGGCGTTTCAGCCCGACTATCCGGCGAGCGAACAGCGGCGTGAAATCGAAGGCGTCGCCAAGGTCCGCGTTCTGATCGGCACCGACGGGCGGGTAAAGGCGGTCGAACTGGTCAGCACCGACAGTCCGGGATTTTTTGCCGAAACGAAGCGGCGGGCGCTCGCCAAATGGCGCTTTACCCCCGCGACGCGCGGCGGCGTGGCCGAAGAAAGCTGGAAGACAATGACGGTGCGTTTTGAGATCAAGTCCGCCTAGGCCTTGCAAAATCCCCCTCGCGGGCGGGCGGCTCTGCGCCGTCCGCCCGCTCTTTTGCTTGACAGAAGCGCCGAATCCGGTCAGAGGCGCCCGGATATTGGGGGCAGCGTCTCGTGCGCGGCCCCTGAGTTTTTTCACATCAACGTCGGGGCCCTAGTCCCGCGGCATCCTTCGGACCACCGGCGGATGTGCAGATATTTCGAGGAACAGGGCCATGGCCAAGCCGACGACCGTCAAGATCAAGCTGGTGAGCACCGCCGACACGGGCTTCTTCTATGTGACGAAAAAGAACCCGCGCACGATGACCGAGAAGATGTCGGTGCGCAAATATGACCCGCGCGTGCGCAAGCATGTCGAGTTCAAGGAATCGAAGATCAAGTGACGCATCCTCCCGCGCTCTGAAGGCGCGCGGTGGCGGATATGCGCTATCCCGGTGGAAGCCGGAATCCAGAAGGGCGGCCATTCGCGCCGCCCTTTTTCGCGTCTGGGTAATGGCCGGTTTGGGGTGGGAAGTTGCCATTCCCTTATTCGTCATCCCGGCGAAGGCCGGGGTCTCACCCTATCATGGC
>JAFAGN010000116.1 GCA_023422695.1 Pseudomonadota bacterium | reverse complement strand
GCCGAGGCCCGAGGCGCCGCCGGTGACGACGGCGGATACGGTTGAGTCGAGTTTCATGTGGACATCCTTTCCATAAAATAAGCGCGTGTTCCGGCGAAAGCCGGAACCCAGGGCGTCAGAACGCAGCGTCGGCGCCACACCGCCCTGGGCTCCTGCGTTCGCAGGAGCACAAGATAAATTTACAGCCGTTCGATAATCGTGACGTTGGCCTGACCGCCGCCTTCGCACATCGTCTGCAGGCCATATTTGCCGCCGGTCGCGTCGAGCACGCCGAGCAGCGTCGCCATCAGCTTGGTACCCGAAGCGCCGAGCGGGTGGCCGAGCGCGATCGCGCCGCCGTGCTGGTTCAAACGCGCATGATCAGCGCCGAGATATTTCATCCACGCCAGCGGCACCGGCGCGAACGCCTCATTGACCTCGTAAGCGTCGATGTCCTCGATCTTCATACCGGCACGTTTCAGCGCCTTTTCGGTCGCGAACAGCGGTTCTTCGAGCATGATCACCGGGTCGCCCGCAGTCACCGACACATGATGGATGCGCGCGCGCGGGGTCAGGCCATGGTCCTTCAGCGCCTGTTCGGACACGATCAGTGCCGCCGAGGCGCCGTCGCAGATCTGGCTCGACGAGGCGGCGGTGATGGTGCCGCCTTCCTGGAGCAGTTTCACCCCCGCGATGCCCTCAAGCGTCGCATCGAAGCGGATGCCTTCGTCGACGAGGTGCGTCTGGCGGCCTTCGGGGGTGTCGATGTCGAGGCCGACGATCTCGCGCTGGAAATGCCCGGCTTCGGTCGCCGCTTTCGCTCGGCGGTGGCTTTCGAAGGCGTAGGCGTCGAGGTCGTCCTTGGTGAAGCCGTGCTTCTTGACGATCATTTCGGCGCCCATGAACTGGCTGAACATGATGCCGGGATATTTTTCCTCGAGCCGCTCGGACTTGTAGTGGCCGAGGCCTTCCTTGATGAACAAGGTCGCGACGCTGCCCATCGGCACGCGCGTCATGCTTTCGATGCCGCTGGCGAGGACGATGTCCTGCGTCCCCGACATCACCGCTTGGGCCGCGAACATCATCGCCTGCTGCGACGAGCCGCACTGGCGATCGATGGTGACCGCGGGGATCGAATCGGGCAGGTTCGAGGCGAGGACGGCGTTGCGGCCAAGGTCCATCGTCTGCTGCCCGCCCTGCGACACGCAGCCGGTGATGACGTCGTCGATCTTCGAGGTGTCGAAATCATTGCGGTCGGCGATCGCGTCGAACACTGCGGCGCCGAGGTCGACGGGGTGGATACCGGCGAGTTTGCCGCCGCGCTTGCCGCCTGCGGTGCGGACGGCGTCGACGATATAGGCATGGGCCATTGGAGAGTCCTTTCATTCCAAATCCCTCTCCCCTGGAGGGAGAGGGTTGCGAAGACTTGGCGGCTCGTCCGCCTAGTCGAAGCTGGGTGAGGGGCGAGACGTCGCGAGGTAACGCCCGGGTCAGAACCCCTCTCAAGACTTGCTAGGCGGCAAGCCGCCAAGCCAAGTCTTTCTCTCCCGCAGGGGGAGAGAGTTTTTCTTCAGAGCTTCCGCCCGATCAGTTCCTTCATAATTTCGTTCGTGCCGCCGAAGATGCGCGTCACGCGCGCGGCGCGCCACGCGCGGGCGATCGGATATTCGTTCATATAGCCCGCGCCGCCGTGGAGCTGGAGGCATTTGTCCATGACTTCCCACTGCAGGTCGGTGTGCCACAGCTTGGCCGCGGCGCCTTCCTCGGGGGTCAGTTCCTTTTTGAGATGCCGCGACAGCGCCCAGTCGAGATGCGCCCAGCCGACCTGCAATTTCGCCTTCAGATCGGCGAGGACGAAGCGGCTGTTCTGGAAATCGAGGATCGGCTTGCCGAACGCCTTGCGCTCGCGGGTGAATTCGACGGTGTCGTCGAACGCACGCTGGGCCGAGGCCTGCGCGCTAACCGCAATCGACAGGCGTTCCTGCGGCAGCTCGCTCATCAGATAGATGAACCCCTGCCCCTCTTCGCCAAGGCAATTGGTGATCGGGACGCGGACGTCGTTGAAGAACATTTCCGAGGTGTCGGCCTCGTCCTGTCCGATCTTGTCGAGGTTGCGGCCGCGTTCATAGCCTTCGCGGTCGGCCTCGACGAGGACGATCGAGACGCCCTTCCACGCGGGTTGGACCTCGGTGTCGGTCTTGACGCAGACGAGGATCAGGTCGGCATTCTGGCCGTTGGTGATGTAGGTTTTCGACCCGTTGATGACATAATGATTGCCATCCTTTTTCGCGGTCGTGCGCATCCCCTGCAGGTCGCTGCCGGTGCCGGGTTCGGTCATCGCGATCGCGGTGATCACTTCGCCCGCGACCATCTTGGGCAGCCAGTGCTTCTTCTGCTCCTCGCTGCCATATTTGACGATGTAATTGGTGACGATGTCCGACTGAAGCGAGAAGCCGGTGGTCGCGCGGCCGTAATAGGCACTTTCTTCGTCGACGATCGCATTATAGCCGAAATCGAGGCCGAGCCCGCCATATTCCTCGGGTACCGTCGGGCAAAGCATGCCGAGCTCACCCGCTTTCGGCCAGATCGATTTGGGGACGATGCCATCCTCGGCCCATTGCGCGGCGTTGGGGGCGACTTCCTTTTCGAGGAACTGGCGCACCGTGGCGCGGAACGCCTCATGATCGTCGGTGTAGGCGGAGCGCGACAGATTATCGAGCGACATGGTCATCCTTTCCCTTGCGGCAGCCGAACGCAGGCGGGGAGTCGGCCGCAACTTTTCGGTCGCCAAAAGACCTTACGTTTACGTGCACGTCAAGTGGAAAGACGTTACGGCAAGAAACTCTTTCATCGTCGCCGCATCTGCCGTCGTCATGCCGGACTTGATCAGCACTTGTCCCTTCGCGACGCGTGAAGAAATGTTCCCCGGCGAAGGCCGGGGTCCAGGGTGTGCAACAACAGGCGTTTGCGCAATCACGCCGGGGGCCCCGGCTTTCGCCGGGGAACAGACGCCTGCTCGAAGGCATGAAGGCAGATCAAGTTCGCGGGGGCGAAGGATAGCGTGGACACCGAATAGGTTTGCAGGCGCTGGGCAGCGTCCGCTCCCCACGCTACGACATCGACCATGGTGCAACTTATCCTCGACGCCGGCGCGCTGCTTGGCGAATCGCCGCGCTGGAGCGTGGCCGAACAGCGGCTGTACTGGGTCGATATCGAGGGGCGGACGATCCACCGTACCGATCCCGCGACGGGCACGGATGAGGTGATGCAGCTCGATCAGCAGGTCGGCTGCGTCGCGCCCCGCGCGGGCGGCGGACTGGTCGCGGCGCTGGAGGATGGCTGCGCGCTGATCGATCGCTGGGGCGATGCGCCGCGGGCGTTCGGTCCGGCGGTGCTGGCGGACAAGCCTGAGCAGCGATTTAACGACGGCTGCGTCGATGCGCGCGGGCGGCTGTGGGTCGGCAGCCTGACCAGCGACAAGGCCAACCCGGCCGCGACGCTGTATCGACTCGACCCCGATGGTACGCTCAGCGAAATATTCGGCGGCCTGACCACCAGCAACGGCGCGGCGTTCAGTCCCGACGGGCGGACTTTCTATCACGCCGACACCCCGACCCACGCGGTCCGCGCGTTCGATGTCGATCCGGTGACGGGCAATCTTGGCGCAGGACGCATTTTCCACCAGTTCGCGCTGGGCAACGGCCGCCCCGATGGCGCCGCGGTCGATGCCGAGGGGTGTTACTGGTCGGCGCTGTGGGACGGGTGGCGCGTCGTCCGCCTGTCGCCCGCGGGCGAGCTGATCGAGACGGTCGAGTTGCCGGTGCAGCGCCCGACGATGCTCGCGTTCGGCGGCGAGGATTTGAAAACCGCGTTCGTTACCAGCGCGGGCAAGAATCTGACCGACGAGGAGCGCAAGGCGCAGCCGCATGCGGGCGGGGTGTTTGCGTTTCGGGTTGCGGTGCCGGGGTTGGTGCAGCCGATGTTTGGGGGGTGACTCTCAAGATCCTCCCCATCGCGAAGCGTTGGGGAGGGGGACCGCCGCGAAGCGGGGGTGGAGGGGTTTCGACGGTAGCGCCATTACCCCTCCGTCAGCGGCTACGCCGCTGCCACCTCCCCTTGGCTTCGCCATGGGGAGGATCTTGGCGCACTCGGTTCGCCGCCCAAAACTTGCACATCGTCGCCACATAAGGTTAAGACAGCCCCAACTGGTTTCGACCGAAACCGTTTCCCCGGGGAGATTTGTTCATGTCGCGCCGCGCGCTTCCTTTTCGTCATCGCCTGCCCATATTGCTGGCATCCACCGCGTTGCTCGCGGGTTGCACCAATATGGAAAGACCGATGACCGTCGCTGCCCCGCCCGCCGCCGAACCCGCCGCAGCCGCCCCGGCGCCGACCGGCGCCAACCCGATGCTGGCGGAATGGACCGGCCCTTATGAAGGGGTGCCGCCATGGGACAAGATGGACCCCGAGCTGTTCCCCGACGCCTTTACCAAGGGCATGGCGGAAACGCAGGCGCAGGTGCAGGCGGTGATCGACAATCCGGCGGCGCCGACGTTCGAAAACACGCATGTCCCGATGATGCTGGCGGGCGACACGATGGAGCGGCTGTTCGCGCTGTGGGGCGTCCAGACATCGAACAAGTCGAACGACCGGGTCGAGGATATCGACGCCGAATGGAGCCCCAAGCTCACCACCTTCTACACCGAGCTGTTCCTCGATCCCAAATTGTTCGCGCGCTACAAGGCCGTGTACGACGCGCGCAAGACCAGCGGGCTGAACGCGCAGCAGATCCGTATCGTCGAACGCAGCTATGATGAGATGGTCCGCGACGGCGCCAATCTGTCGCCCGCCGACAAGACCAGGCTGGTCGCGATGAATTCGAAGCTGGAGGGGCTGTTCTCGGCCTTTTCGCCGAAGCTGCTGGGTGACGAAAAGCTTTATACGTTCGTGACCGACAAGGCCGAGCTGGCCGGGCTCGACGCCGCGTTCGTCGCGTCGCTCGCTTCGGCCGCCGAAGCCGCTGGCAAGCCCGGGCAATGGGCGATCAAGAACACCCGATCGTCGGCACAGCCGGTGCTGCAGAATTCGACCAACCGTGCGCTGCGCGAGCGCGTGTACAAGGCGTTCGTCAGCCGCGGCGACAATGGCGACGCCAATGACACCAATCAGGCGATCGCCGAAATCCTGGCGCTGCGCCAGCAGCGTGCCGAATTGCTCGGTTTCCCGACCCACGCGCATTACCGCATGGCCGATACCATGGCGAAGACCCCCGAAGCCGCGATGGGGCTGATGATGAAGGTGTGGCCCGCCGCGGTGGCGCGGGTGAAGGAAGAGGTCGCCGACATGCAGGCGATCGCCGACGCCGAGGCGAAAGCGGGCAAGGGGCCGAAAATCACGATCGAGCCGTGGGATTATCGCTTCTATTCGGAAAAGGTCCGCAAGGCGAAATACGACCTCGATGAGAGCGAGGTGAAACCGTATCTCCAGCTCGACAAGCTGGTCGACGGGATGTTCTGGTCGGCGGGCCAGCTCTATGATCTGGGCTTTAAGGAAAATACCGGCACGATCCCGGTGTTCGACCCCAAGGTGCGGACGTTCGAAGTCTATAACCTCAAGACGAACGAGAATGTCGGCGTTTTCTACCTCGACAATTTCGCGCGCGACGGCAAGCGTTCGGGCGCGTGGATGACGACCTATCGCAGCCAGCAGACGCTGGGCGGCGAGCGCAATGTGCTGGCGTCGAACAACAATAATTTCACCGAAGCCGCGAAGGGCGAACCGACGCTGATCAGCCTAGACGATGCCCAGACGCTGTTCCACGAATTCGGCCACGGCATCCATTATCTGCTGCAGCACATCTATTATCCTGCCCTTGCCGGGGTGCCGCGCGACTTTGTCGAATATCCGAGCCAGGTGAACGAAAATTGGCTGATGACCCCCGAAGTGCTGTCCAAATATGCGACGCACTACAAGACGGGGGCGCCGATGCCGCAGGCGCTGGTCGACAAGATCCTGGCGTCGGACAAGTTCAACCAGGGCTTTTCGACCGTCGAATATCTGGCGAGCGCGATCGTCGACATGAAGCTGCACGATCGCAAGGTGCCGCCGACCGACGTCGACAAGTTCGAGCGCGAAACGCTGGCGGAAATCGGCATGCCGCGCGAAATCGTCATGCGCCACCGCCTGCCGCAGTTCGGCCACTTGTTTTCGAGCGACGCCTATTCGGCGGGCTATTACAGCTATCTGTGGTCGGAGACGATGGACGCCGACACCTGGGCGGCGTTCACCGAAGCCGGTGGCCCGTGGGACCGCACGGTGGCCGACCGGTTCCGCACGATCCTGCTGATGACCGGCAACGAAACCGACCGCGCCGAAGCATATCGCGCGTTCCGCGGCCGCGATCCCGATGTGAAGGCACTGCTGAAAAAGCGCGGCTTTCCAACGAACTGAAGCGAACAATACCGGGGAGGCAAAGGGGGTCTTTATGGCCCCCTTTGTTTGTCCGGGTGGCGGGGGCGATGACGAGGGCGAATGTTTGGAAGCGACCGGTTGCGGACGTGATCCTCCCTGTGGCGAAGCCATGGGGAGGTGGCAGCGCGAAGCG
>JAFAGN010000099.1 GCA_023422695.1 Pseudomonadota bacterium | reverse complement strand
CCCTTCGACAGGCTCAGGGCTACGGGGATGGGTGCCGCTTACAATCCAGACGAACTTCTTTGCGCGGCCGCGTCACCTTTGGGTGGCGCGGCCCGCTGCCTTGAAGCTGAACGCCAGCAAAACCAAGGCTGAACGCCAGATAAGCGACGGGTTCAGCACTGCGTCACCGCCGAATCGGTAGAACATCTTCAACAGGCTGCAACGCTGCCGCCTGCGCCTGAAGGAGACCGAACCATGGCTATCAAGACCAACCTGACCAAGGCCGCAATTGGTGCGGCCACCGCTGGCGCGATGTTGATGAGCGCCGCGCCCGCCGCCGCCCGCGACCGTTATGATCGCGACGGCATCAGCGCGGGCGAAGTGATCGCCGGCGCCGTCGTGCTCGGCGGCCTCGCCGCGATTTTGTCGAGCGGCAGCAACGACCGCTATGATCGTTACGACGACCGCTATCGGGGTCGCTATGACGATCCGCGCTACGGTTATGGTTATGACTATAACCGCTATGGCAACAGCCGCAGCGCGGTGAACCAGTGCGTCGGCGCGGTCGAACGCGGCAGCCGCCGCTATGGCAACACCGACGTCACCCAGGTGACGAGCATCGATCGCAAGCGCGATGGGTATAAGGTGAAGGGCCGCGTCGTCGTTCGCGACGGTTATGGCGGTCGCTGGGGTCGCGGCGGCTATTACGACCAGGGCAAATTCACCTGCGACATCCGTTATGGCCGCGTGCAGGACATCCGTTTCTCGGGCCTGCGCTAAGAACCGGAAAGCCCCTCCCCTCAGCGGGAGGGGCTTTTCTTTGTCGGCGGCGCGCCGCATGATGCGGCATGATCAAGCCCAGCCTGCTCGCCGCCCTGCTCCTCGTCGCGCCCGCCACTGCGAGTGCGAAAGATGCCACCCCCGCCGCCGACCCGGCACGCTTGAAAGCTGACGTCGAAAAACTGGTGTCGTTCGGCACCCGCCATACGCTGTCGTCGGCGACCGATCCCAAACGCGGCATCGGCGCAGCGCGCAATTGGGGCGCGGCGGAATTCGGGCGCATTTCCAAGGCTTGCGGCGGCTGCCTGACCGTCGAGCGGATCGCCGATCGCTTTGACGGACCCCGCGCCCCGGACGGGGTGATCGTCGAAAATGTCTTGGCCATCCAGAAAGGGACCGGCGATCCGGCGCACGTCATCATCATCGCGGGGCATATCGACAGCCGCGTCAGCGACCCGATGAACTTCACCGCCGACGCCCCCGGGGCCAACGACGACGCGTCGGGCACCGCGCTGGTGATCGAGGCGGCGCGGCTGCTGTCGAAACAAAAGCACCGCGCGACGATCGTCTATGCGCTGCTGTCGGGCGAGGAACAGGGGCTGTGGGGCGGGCGCCTGCTCGCGCGCCATGCCAAGGAAAAGAACTGGCCGGTCGCGGCGATGCTGAACAACGACATCGTCGGCGGCATCAAAGGGACCGACGGCACGATCGTCGACAACCGCGTGCGCGTGTTCAGCGAGGGCATCCGCGCGTCGGAGGATCTGGCGGCGCAGCTCGCGCGGCGCGGGATCGGCGGCGAGGATGATGGCCCGTCGCGCGCGCTGGCCAAGGCGGCGATCCGCGCCGGAAAACAGAATCCTGCCATTGGGCTGGAAGTCCTCGCGGTGCGGCGTCCCGACCGCTTTCGCCGTGGCGGCGATCATCTGCCGTCGCTCGAACTCGGTTACCCCGCGATCCGCTTTACCGTCGGGGTCGAGGATTATGACCATCAGCATCAGGATCTGCGCACCGAGAACGGTCGCAAATTTGGCGACACCGTCGACGAGATGGATTTTTCCTATCTGGCGCGGGTCACCGCGCTGAATGTCGCGCTCGCTTCGGACCTTGCCGCGGCACCGCCCGCCCCCGCCAGCGTCAGCATCGACGGCGCGGTCAGTTCGGACACCACGGTGAAATGGACTCCGGTCAAGGACGCCGCCGCCTATCGCATCCACTGGCGCCGCGCCGATCGCAGCGACTGGTCCGACAGCCGGGTCGTTTCGTCCGGCGCGCCGACCGAGCTGGTGTTGCCCGGCGTCGTCATCGACGATTATTTCTTTGGTGTTTCAACGCTTTCCGCCGATGGCAGCGAAAGTATCGTCACCTTTGGCGGTCTGCCGCCCGCGCAATAATTACCGAACACGCTATACGAAAATTTACCTTCCGCTGCTATCGCGAGAACGGGACCATGTAATTCGGCCAACGTGGGGGTTGGGCGACAGTGATGGGTCGCGCCATGTCAATTCCCGAGGCTCCCCCAGCCTCACCACCTCCTCCGGACGAGCAGCGCCAGCCACGTCAGTCGCGGCTGGTCAAGGCGGCGCTTGCCTGCACCCGCCTGGGCCAATTCGATGTGACGATCCGCAACGTGTCCGAAACCGGCATCGGCGGGCAGGCGCCCGGCGCGCTGCATATCGGTGAACGCATGACGGTGTTCCTGCCCGGTCACGAACCGATGCTGGGCACGGTGCGCTGGGTTGCGGGCAATCGTTTCGGGATCGAAACCGACCGCCCGGTCGAGACCAGCCGCCTGCGCGCCGCGCATGGCAGCGGAGCGCCCGCTGCGGAAAAAGTGGCCGGTTTCGAAATCGTGCCGCCCCCGATGGCCCCCGCGCGGCGGCCCGGGCTGGTACTCGGCGCTGCCCAGCCGGCGCAATTCGGGCGCAGCGTTTGGCAGGACAAGCGGTAGGGGGAGTGCGTTGTTTCTTTCTCCTCCCTTTCAAGGGAGGGGTTAGGGGTGGGTGCGAGCGAAGCG
>JAFAGN010000092.1 GCA_023422695.1 Pseudomonadota bacterium | reverse complement strand
TCCCCCTCCCCATGGCTTCGCCACAGGGAGGATCGTCTAGGGCCGCTCCCCGCCCCTAGGCGGACGCTGCCCGGCGCGCTACCTTACTGCACCCGCGTTACCGTCATCCCCTCCGCCTCCAGCATCGCCGGAACCCCGTCGCGTCCCACCAGATGCCCCGCGCCAACCGCCATCAGCACTGTTCCAGGCCGCGCCAGCCGTTCCTGCACCCAAGCGCTCCAGCGCCGGTTGCGGTCGGTGATGATCGCGCGGCGCGCGGCGGGGACGGCATCGACATCCTCGTTGATCATCTTTTCCAGCGCCGCAACATCGCCGCGGCGCCACGCGGTCGTCAGCGCCGTGACTTCGGTCACCGCCTTGTCGGCGCCTTCGGCGGCGCGGGTCAGCAGGGCGCGCTGGGTCGGCGCGTCGAGCGTTTCGAACAGCATCAGCTGCGTCCGCGCCGTTTCCAGCCCGGTGATCGGCTTGCCCGCCGCCTGAAATTGCCGGGTCAGACCCCCTTCGACGCCATCGGCGCCCGACAGGTCGGCGTTGGCCGCCGCGCGCTGGCCCATCAGGACCAGCACTGCCCAATCGTCGAGCTTGTCGCCGCCAAATCCGTCGCCGCTGTTTTCGAGCGCGCGGTAGTTGGCCAGCGCCTGGCCGCGCAACCGCGCGTCGATCGCGAGCGGTGATGTGCGCGGCGCCAGTTTTTGAAATTCGGCCCCCGCCGCCGCCAGCTGCGCGGGTGACAATTCCATCACCAGCTCGTCCGCCGCCGCGATCGCCGCCGCGACCTGGCCGTCGTCCCAATCGGTCCCGCGGGGCAAGGCGTGCATCGTGCCGAGCAGATAGATGCGCGTATCATCGTCGGCGACCAGCCACATCGCGGGCCGCGCCTCCGGTGCAGGCTCGCTGGTGCCGCATCCGGCCAGCATGAACGGCAAAAGGGCCGCCGCTATGCGGCGACCCCAATGTCGGAAGCGATGCGGGTGCGAAATCAATACGCGACCCGTGTCGCGGTCAGTCCGCGCGCCTTCAGATAATCCTGCACGCTCTTTTCGCCCGCCAGATGCCCCGCGCCGACCGCGATGAACACCGTACCCGGCTTGTCCATCCGCGTCTTGATCTGGTCGGCCCAGCGCGCGTTGCGATCATAGAGCAAAGGTTTTGCCAGTTCGGGGGTCGCCGCGAGGCTCTCGTTCATCGCGACAGCCAATCCCTCGGGATCGCCCTTCGCCCACAGCGCCACCATCTTGTCGAGCATCGGCCCCAGCTTGTCCATGTCCCTGACCACCGAATTCAGGAAAGTGACCTGCTGGGTGTCGGGCAGCTGATCGAAAAAGCCCAGCTGTTCTTCGAGCGTTTCCAGCCCCGACACCGGCTTGTTGCCTGCCTTGGCAAATTTGGTCAGCAGCTTTTCGGCGCCCTGTTCGGGATCATATCCCAGCTTGGTCAGCGGCAGCACCGACAGGGTCATCGCCGGAAACCACGGTTCGAAATTGTCAAAGGCAACGTCCGGTACGCCGACGCTCACCAGCGCGGCCCGATAGGCCTTGAGTTCGTCGGCGGTCAGCCGCGAGGGGATGGTCTTGCCGGTCATGTCCATCGCCAGCGGCATCATCGTTTTGGCGACCGCGGCCTGATCTTCGGGCATCACAAGTTCGAGCATCATCTCGTCCGATTTGTCGAACGCGTCCTTTACCGCTTCGTCGAACCAGCTGAGCCCGGGCTTCAGCACATGGACGGTGCCGAACAGATAGATCGTCGTGTCATCGTCCTTGACCACCCATAGCGCGGGGTCGGCGTCGGTCAGCGGGGTCGGGGCGGCGGCAACCGCAGCGGCAGGCTCGGCAGCCGACGCGACATTGCTGCCCGGCAGCACCGCGCATTGGGCAAAGGGAATGACGGCGCAGGTGGCAGCGAGCGTCTTGATCCATTTTTTCATGGGAGAATATCCTTTCATTATTGGTCCTTATGACCTGATGGGATGGGGAAGGGGAGAGCGAAAATTCTTACCGGAATTTGAGCCACAGCCAGACGATCGCATTCACGACCATCGACAGGGCGAACAGCAGCATCGCATCGGCGGGCGGGGCAAGGTCGGCGCGGTGCAGCACCCACCATATCGGCGCCGGGACGATGAAGGCGTACCAGCCCGCCAATCCCGCCCACAGCCACGCGCGCTCTTCATGATCGTCGATCGATCGGTGATAGATCACCATCGAGATGCCAAGACCGATCAGCCAGAACAAGGAGGCGCCGATGGCAAAATTTGTACTGAGCGATCCGCTGACCGCCATTTCGATGCCGTCGCGGCCCACGGGCTGGTCGGCAACCATCCACCCGCCGACGATCCCGCCGACGACGGCGGCGAAGCCAAGCGCAAAACGATAGCGGCGTTGACGCGGCGAGAGGGTGCGCCGCGGCTTGCTTGAACCGGCATTATTCATCGTCATTTCCTTCATGGCCGTCATCAAAGATGTCCTCGATCGGCATTTCGAACAGCCGCGCCAGCTTGAAAGCGAGCGGCAGCGACGGGTCGTATTTTCCTGTTTCGATGGCGTTGACGGCTTGCCGCGACACGTCGAGCCGATCGGCGAGTTCCGCCTGACTCCAGTTTCGCATCGCGCGCAGCACTTTCAATTTGTTGTTCATCGGTGCCTCACCAGCCTTTCCGTCGAAGGGACATCATTTCCCATAAAGCATCAAAATGCCGGGCAATGCGAATTTGTCCATTCGGGATCGTGGATAGCGTCGCGACAGGTTCGGGGCGATGCTTCGTTGCTGCAAGGGACTGGAGTGCCGTCACCGGGGAAGGTCCGGCACTCCAGCCCAAGTCGCCGACCGGCCACCAAGGCTGATGCGGTCGGAACGAAGCCATCCTGTTCCCGTCCTCAGCGAGCCGTCGGCAGCGTCAGCAGGGCGAGCTGCGTTCCGCTCTGCGCCTGCGCGATCGCCCGGTCGGCTTGCGGCGCGGCCTGGGCGAGCGCGGCGGTCATGCAGGCCGACTGACGCGCCTGTTCGGCGGTGCCGCGGGCGGCCGTCTGGCACAGGCGGCGTGCTGCGCTTTTCAGGCGGCTGTCCAGTCGATCGCGGTCGGTCGCCCGCGTCAGATCGAGGTCGTTGATGTTGACGGCAATGCTTGCATCGTCGGTCTGCGCGGCTGCCGGCGCCGCGGCGATGGTCAGCGAAAGGGCGAGGATCAGGGTGCGGGTCATCATGTCAATTCTCCTTGGCATATCATCTTGGTCATGTTCACCTGTCATCATGTCAGGTATGCATGACTATATGTCGCGATTCGCTGACCATGTCAACAACACATTACAAAAAGTTTTGTGTGCCTGACTTGATACCTCAAATGAGTGTGGCGCGATCCGGCGGTGAGCCTTGACCCTGCGACCCCGCTGCGCCAAGGGCGGCAACACTTGTTGCACCTGCGAAAGAGCGGATTGTGGCCGACGCGGCAGAGAAGAAACCCTTGAGCTTTCAGGACATGATCCTGACGCTCCACAATTATTGGAGCGCACGCGGCTGCGCGATCCTGCAGCCCTATGACATGCGCGTGGGGGCAGGGACGTTTCACCCGGCGACGACCTTGCGCAGCCTCGGCCCCGAGCCGTGGAATGTGGCCTATGTCCAGCCGAGCCGCCGCCCGACCGACGGCCGCTATGGCGAGAATCCCAACCGCCTCCAGCATTATTATCAGTATCAGGTGATCCTGAAGCCGTCGCCCGCCGACCTGCAGGAACAATATCTGGGCAGCCTTGCCGCGATCGGTATCGACCCGCTGCTCCACGACATCCGCTTCGTCGAGGATGATTGGGAATCGCCCACGCTCGGCGCGTGGGGGCTGGGCTGGGAAGTCTGGTGCGACGGCATGGAAGTCACCCAGTTCACTTACTTCCAGCAGATGGGCGGCTTCGACTGCAAGCCCGTCGCGGGCGAGCTGACCTACGGGCTCGAACGCCTCGCCATGTATATCCAGAATGTCGACAATGTGTACGACCTGCGCTTTTCGAACGCGGTCGGCGATGTCGCGGCGGTCAGCTATGGCGACGTGTTCCTGGAAAACGAACGCCAGTTCTCGAAATGGAATTTCGAGGTCGCCGACACCGACAGCCTGTTCGCGGGCTTCAAGGCCGCCGAGGCCGAATGCCAGCGCGCGATCGAAGCCGGGGTGCCGCTCGCGGCCTATGACCAGGCGATCGAGGCGAGCCATCTGTTCAACCTGCTGCAAGCCCGCGGCGTGATCAGCGTCCAGGAACGCGCCAATTACATGGCCCGCGTCCGCGACCTGGCAAAGGGCAGCTGCAAGGCGTGGATCGACAGCCAGTCGGCGGCGTGGACCGCAAAATATCCGGGGTGGACGCTGTGACCGATTTTCTTCTTGAGCTTCGCAGCGAGGAAATTCCGGCGCGGATGCAGGCAGGCGCGCGCGCCGAGCTGGACAAGCTGTTCCGCGCCCAGATGAGCGCCGCGGGCATCGACGTCGGCGACCTCACCATCTGGTCGACGCCGCGCCGCCTTGCGCTGATCGCGAAAGGCCTCCCCGACGCAACCGCGGCGGTCAGCGAGGAACTCAAGGGGCCGCGCAGCAGCGCGCCGCCGCAGGCGCTCGAGGGTTTCCTCCGCAAGACCGGGCTGACGCAGGACCAGCTCGAAGACCGCGACGGCGTCTATTTCGCCGTGATCGACAAGCCCGGTCGGGCAACCGCCGAAGTGCTGGCCGAGGCGATCCCCGCGGTCATCCGCGCCTTCGCCTGGCCCAAGTCGATGCGCTGGGGCAAGGACAGCGCGAGCAGCGAGAGCCTGCGCTGGGTGCGCCCGCTGTCGGGCATCGTTGCGATCTTTGGCGAAGAGTTGATTGCGTGTGAAGTTGGGGGAATTTCCGCCGGGTTCGCCACACGCGGCCACCGCTTCCACTGCCCGGGCGAGATCACGATCGGCTCGGCAGCGGACTATGCCGAGAAGCTGCGCGCCTGCCACGTCATCGTCGACCATGAGGAGCGGCAGGCAATCATCCGCGACGGCGCTGCAAAGGCCGCGGCTGATGCCGGGCTGACGCTGGTCGAGGACGAGGGGCTGGTCATCGAGAACGCCGGGCTGACCGAATGGCCGGTGCCGCTGCTCGGCCGCTTCGACGAAGCGTTTCTGGAGGTGCCGCCCGAGGTTATCCAGCTTACGGCGCGGGTGAACCAGAAATATTTCGTCGTGAACGGTGCGGATGGGAAGCTGGCCAACGGCTTTGTCTGCACCGCGAATATCGCGGCGCATGACGGCGGGGTCGAGATCGTCGC
The DNA here is from genome assembly GCA_023422695.1 of Pseudomonadota bacterium. Lineage (GTDB taxonomy): Bacteria > Pseudomonadota > Alphaproteobacteria > Sphingomonadales > Sphingomonadaceae > Sphingopyxis. The sequence continues at coordinate 252 of JAFAGN010000092.1, read as the reverse complement.
GGGCAACCGCAAGGTGCTCGCGGCGCGATTGTCCGACGCGCGCTTCTTTTGGGAGCAGGATCGCAAGACCCGGCTAGAAGATCATGCGAAGAAGTTGGATCGGATTACGTTCCACGAGAAGCTGGGCACCGTTGCCGACAAGGTCGAGCGGGTGGCGAAGCTGGCGCGGTGGTTGGTCGAGGAAGGGATCGTAACAGATCGCTCCCCGGCGAAAGCCGGGGTCCAGGGCGGCACGGAACCAACGACGGCGCA
>JAFAGN010000053.1 GCA_023422695.1 Pseudomonadota bacterium | reverse complement strand
GGCGGGGGCCGCAGTCGGTTTGAGCAGCGATGAAAGAATAGGCGGCCAGCGGCCCCCGCCTGCGCGGGGGCGCCGTCCTATATCAATCGCCACCACCCGTATTCGCAGGCAACCGATAGCGGTCGCTGCCGACCGCCACCTCGATCACCCCCTCACCGACAATCGTCACCTTCGCAGGCTCGGCACCATCCGCCGACACCACCCCGCGCCCATCGGTCGTAATCTGCAACCGCCGATATCCGACGTTCGCGCGCCCGACGACCAGCACCGTTCCGTCCGCTCCGCTGATCTCTTCGACAGTACAGGTACGATCGAACAGCTTCGCGCCTTCCAATGCGCATTCGATTCGCCCGTCGGCGGCGGCTTCGCGCGACCCGCGTGCTTCCGCCTCGGCCAGATCGCCATTATCGGGCGCGCCGCCGCATGCCGCCAGCAACAGCAACCCCGCAATGCCCCCCAAAGTCCGCATTATTTGCCCTTCAGCTGCGACAGGTCGCGCACCGCCCCTCTGGCGGCACTGGTCGTCATCGCGGCATAGGCCTGAAGGGCGACCGAAATCTTGCGCGGGCGCGGCTTGGCAGGCTGCCATGCAGCATCGCCCTTCGCCTCCATCGCCGCACGGCGCGCGGCGAGCACGCTGTCGGCCACCGCCAGCGTGATCGTCCGCGACGGAATGTCGATGTTGATCAGATCGCCGTCCTCGACCAGCGCGATGGTCCCGCCCTCGGCGGCCTCGGGCGAGGCATGGCCGATCGACAGCCCTGACGTGCCGCCCGAAAAGCGTCCGTCGGTGACCAGCGCGCACGCCGCGCCCAGCCCCTTCGACTTGAGGTAGCTCGTTGGATAGAGCATTTCCTGCATCCCCGGTCCGCCCTTGGGCCCTTCGTAACGGATGACGACGACGTCGCCCGCCTCGACCTGCCCGGTCAATATGCCCGCGACCGCCGCGTCCTGGCTTTCATAAACCTTGGCCGGACCTGAAAATTTCAGGATGCTTTCATCGACCCCGGCGGTCTTCACGATGCAGCCGTCGAGCGCCAGATTGCCCGACAGCACCGCCAGCCCGCCGTCCTGGCTGAACGCATGGCTGGCCGACCGGATCACCCCCGCCTCACGGTCGAGATCGAGCGACTCCCAGCGCCGGTCCTGGCTGAACGCGGTCTGCGTCGGCACCCCGCCGGGCGCCGCCATGAAGAATTTCTGCACGTCGGGATCGTTGGTGCGCGAAATGTCCCATTTGTTCAGCGCATCGCCCAGCGTCGCGCTATGCACCGTCGGCAAATGCGCGTGGATCAACCCGGCGCGCTCGAGCTGGCCGAGGATCGCCATAATCCCGCCGGCGCGGTGGACATCCTCCATATGCACGTCGGACTTGGCGGGCGCGACCTTCGACAGGCACGGCACCCGGCGCGACAGCCGGTCGATGTCGGTCATCGTGAAATCGACCCCCGCCTCGAACGCCGCCGCGAGTAGGTGGAGCACGGTGTTGGTCGACCCGCCCATCGCAATGTCGAGGCTCATGGCATTCTCGAACGCCTCGAAGGTCGCGATATTGCGCGGCAGCACACTGTCGTCGCCCTCCTCATAATGGCGGCGGCACATCTCGACAACAATCCGCCCGGCGCGCAGGAACAGCTCCTTGCGGTCGGCGTGGGTCGCGAGCGTCGACCCATTGCCGGGCAGCGACAGCCCCAACGCCTCGGTCAGGCAGTTCATCGAATTGGCGGTGAACATGCCCGAACATGACCCGCACGTCGGGCACGCCGCCTTTTCGATCTCGTCCACTTCGGCGTCGCTATATTTCTCGTCGGCGGCGGCGACCATCGCGTCGACCAGATCGAGCGCAACTTCTTTGCCCTTGATAACGACCTTGCCCGCTTCCATCGGCCCGCCCGACACGAACACCACGGGGATGTTGATGCGCAGCGCCGCCATCAGCATGCCCGGCGTGATCTTGTCGCAGTTCGAAATGCACACCATCGCGTCGGCGCAATGCGCGTTGACCATATATTCGACGCTGTCGGCGATCAGGTCGCGGCTGGGCAGCGAATAGAGCATGCCGTCATGCCCCATCGCGATCCCGTCATCGACCGCGATCGTATTGAATTCTTTGGCAACCCCGCCGACCGCCTCGATCTCACGCGCGACCATCTGGCCCAGATCTTTCAGATGGACATGGCCCGGCACGAACTGGGTAAAGCTGTTGACCACTGCAATGATCGGCTTGCCGAAATCACTGTCCTTCATGCCGGTGGCGCGCCACAGGCCGCGCGCGCCCGCCATGTTGCGGCCGTGGGTGGTGGTACGCGAACGATATGAAGGCATTTTTGGGCAATCCTGATAATTATATTTCAAATATAAGCGAAGAAACGCGCCTCTACACGCCTATCGACCCAGATTCAATGCAACTTTGCTGCACATGCGAGAAAGCCGCTGCGCAAACAGCGCCTGCCCCGCCGCGTCGCCGACCAGGTCCTGCCGCATCTCGATCCCCACATAGGGGATGCCGTTGCCCTCGGCGTGGCGGTTCATCGTCGCGTTGAGCAGCTTGCCCGAATAGGGCAGCTGGTCGCCGACGTTCAGCCCCTCATCGGTCAGCGCCGCGATCGCCGTCGTCGCCAGCCGCTCGTCCTCATTATACAGCACCCCGACATGCCATGGGCGCTGGTGGTCGGGATGCGCCGCGAGGGACGGCGTGAAGCTATGCAGCGACAGGATCATCGCCGGGCGGTGCGCCGCAATCATCGCCGCGATATGATCGTGATAGGGCCGGAAAAAGCGCGCCAGCCGCGCCTCGCGGCCCGCATCGTCCAGCGCATTGCCCGGCACCGCATGCCCGTCGCTCGCGATCGGCAACACCCCCGGTGCGTCCTCGTCGCGGTTGCAATCGACCACCAGCCGCGACACCCCGCCCAGGATCGCGGCATCGACAGCGCCGTCCGCGACCAGTAGAGCCGCGACCTCGGCTACCCCGATATCGATCGCAATATGGTTGGTCAGCAGCGCCGGATCGATACCCAGCTCGATGTCGGCGGGAACATGGTTCGACGCATGGTCGGCAATCAGCAGGATGCCGCCCGCGCGCGGCGTTCCCAATTGGCGCCACGCCTCGCTCGCTCCGTCGCTCATCGCAGCGCGCCCGCAAACTGCCACCACTGCGGATGGCTTTGCGCGAGGCGGGCCGCGGCCGCATCGCGTTCGGCCAGCGCATCGAACAGCGCGAAGCAGGTCGCGCCCGATCCCGACATCCGTGCCAGCCAAGGCCGCAGCGCGCCAAGTTCGAGCAATACATCGGCGATCGCCGGACATTGCGCGGTCGCGGGGCGCTGCAAATCGTTGCGCGCCGCCAGCAGTTGCGAACGCCCCGCCGGATCGCCGAACAATTCGCCGCGATCGATGCCGTCCCAAGCCGCGAACACCGGCCCCGTCGCGACCGGCTGGCGCGGATTGACCAGCAGCACCGGGGTGCCGCCGAGTTGCAATTCGGGGACTGCGCTCAAATCTTCACCGACCCCCACCCCGCGACAGGTGGTGCTGGCCACGCACGCAGCGATGTCGGCGCCCAGCGGCGCGATGATCCGCGCCAGCGTCGCATCGCCCAGCTCCGGCAGAAAATGCTGGCGCACCAGCCGCGCCGTCGCCGCCGCGTCGGCCGACCCGCCGCCGATCCCCGCCGCAACCGGCAAGCGCTTGGTCAGTGTCACCGCCAGCGACGGCACCCGGTCGGCGCCATAGCGCGCGCGCAGCAGCGTCAGCACCTGCATCACCAAATTGTCGGCGCCCGCGCTCAGCCCATCGGCGAAGTCGCCAACGATCGCCAGGCTGTCGGCATCAGCCACCTCCGCGACGATCCCGTCGCCGCCATCGACAAAGGCAAACAGCGTCTCGATCGCATGATAGCCGTCGCTGCGCCGCGCCCGGACGTGCAGCGCCAGGTTGATCTTGGCCCAGCCGGTTTCCTGCATCACATCGCTCATGGTGCCGTCGTCGCCGCGGTCAGCCCGTCGCGCAGCTTCGCCGCCAGCCGCGTCGCCATGTCCGCCTCGGCCAGCAGCGCCGCCGCACGCCAGGTGTAGCGCGCCTGAAACTTGCGCCCCGCCTGCCAATAGGCATCGCCCAGATGCTCGACGATCACCGCATTGGTCGGCTCGCCGCGCTCCGCCTTTTCCAGCAGATCGACCGCTTCATCGGTGCGCCCGGTCAGGAAATACGCCCAGCCGAGCGAGTCGGTGATGCTGGCGTTCTGCGGTTCCTGCGCCCAGGCCGCCTCGATCCGCGCCAGCGACTGTTTGACATCCTTGCGCCGTTCCAGCGCCGAATAGCCGGCGAAATTGAGCACCGCGGCATCGCCGGGCCGCAGCGCCACCGCCTTTTCCATCAGCGGCGCGGCGGCGTCCCACTGGTTCGCCTGCAACAGCAATTCGGCGCGCGCGATGAGCAGCGTTCCGCGCAGCACCCGGTCGCCGTCATCCTCGCCCAGCGCCGCCTCGAGCCGCTCATAGGCGCGCGCCGCAGCCTTGGGGTCCTCCGATCGCCGGGCAATATCGGCGAGCCGGACGAGCAGACTGCGCGGCGCATCCCCCGCCGCGGCCGTTTCTGCCAGCTTCGCCGCCCCCGCCAGGTCGCCGCCGTCGGCGAGCAGTTCGGCGCGCCGCATCGCCAGCACCGGCGGCGCGGCCAGCCGCTTGCCGTCGATCAGCGCTGCGGCGGCGTCTGACTGTCCATTGCGATCGAGCGTCTCGACCAGGGTCGCGCGCACCGCCCAATCCTGATCATTGA
>JAFAGN010000049.1 GCA_023422695.1 Pseudomonadota bacterium | reverse complement strand
GCCCCCGCCTGCGCGGGGGCGACGAAATAAGTCAAAACACCCCTGCGACCAGCTTGGCAAACGCATCGGCACGATGGCTGATCGCGTGCTTTTCTGCCGGATCAATTTCAGCGTAAGTCAGGGACTTACCACTCGAAACAAACACCGGATCATAACCAATGCCCAAAAGCCCGCGCGGCGGCCAGGTCAGGCTGCCCGCTGCCCGCCCCTCAAACACCTCGGCATGGCCATCGGGCCACGCCAACGCCAGCGTGCAGACGAAGCAGGCGCTGCGATCGACGTCCGGACCCTGCTCGGCGAGCAGGCCTTCGACCTTGCCCATCGCCATATACCAGTCGCGGCCCGGCGGCCCTTCGAAAGCCTGCCGTTCGGCCCAGTCGGCGGTGTACACGCCCGGGCGCCCGCCGAGCGCGGCAACTTCCAGCCCGCTATCGTCGGCCAGCGCAGGCAGTCCTGCCGCCGACGCGCTGGCCTGCGCCTTGAGCAGCGCATTGTCGCGGAAGGTCGTCCCGGTTTCCTCGGGTTCCGGCAGGCCGAGGTCACCCGCCGACACCGGTTCGATGCCATAGGGTTCGAGCAGCGCCCGAATCTCGCGCACCTTGCCTGCATTGTGGCTGGCGATGACGAGTTTGCCGGGAGTAAGTTTGCGATGGGTCATGGTGATGATCTCTCGTCGATTTAGGCCCCGAGCGCCGGATTCAAGGGTTTCGCACAAAGGCACAAAGACACGAAGAGGTCCGCGCTTGCCGCGTAGCGGCCTTTTCCATTGACCACGCGCTATGGCGCAAGGTCGATATAGAGAGAGACCTGTGGCCCAGAGCTATTTCTTCGTGTCTTCGTGTCTTCGTGCGAACCAAAAGTTACAAACCTATCGCCCCGTCGCCTTGTCCTGCGCTGCGAAAATCTCGGCGCAGCCGATGCGCGCCAAACGCAGCAGGCGCAGCAGGCCTTCCTCGTCATAGGTCGCGCCTTCGGCGCTCGCCTGCACTTCGACGATTTGGCCGCGGCCGGTCAGCACAAAATTGCCGTCGGCCTCGGCGACCGAATCCTCGTCATAATCGAGGTCGAGCACCGGGGTGCCGTTATAGATGCCGCACGAAATCGCGCCGACCTTGTCGACGATCGGATCCTCGGCAATTGCCTTGCTTTCCAGCAAGGTATCGACCGCGAGGCGCAGCGCGACCCACGCGCCCGAAATCGATGCGGTGCGGGTGCCGCCATCGGCCTGGATGACGTCGCAATCGATCACGATCTGCCGCTCACCGAGCTTTTTCATATCGACTACAGCGCGCAAGCTACGTCCGATAAGCCTCTGAATTTCCTGCGTTCGCCCCGACTGCTTGCCTTTCGCTGCTTCGCGGCTGCCGCGGGTATGCGTCGCGCGAGGCAGCATGCCATATTCGGCGGTGACCCACCCCTGCCCCTTGCCGCGCAGGAACGGCGGCACCTTTTCATCGACGCTGGCGGTCACCAGCACCTTCGTGTTGCCAAAGCTGACGAGGACGCTGCCCTCGGCGTGAATCGTGAAGGCGGTTTCGATGGCGATGGCACGCATCTGATCGGGGGCGCGGCCGGATGGGCGCATGGGGGATTCTCCTGTGATTGTGTGCCGCGCGCTTAGCGGGGCGCACAGCAGTTGGCCAGAGCATAGCTTGCCCCAACGCCCCCGCGTCCCTAAATCCCTCCCATGACCACCCCGCCGATCACCGAACTCACCACGCGCGCCCGCGACGTGTTCCGGCTGGTCGTCGACGCCTATCTCGAAACCGGGCAGCCGGTCGGGTCGCGCACGCTGTCAAAGCTCGCAGCGCTCAACCTGTCGCCCGCGTCGATCCGCAATGTGATGCAGGATCTGGAGGAATTCGGCCTGCTCGCCAGCCCGCACACCAGCGCCGGGCGACTGCCGACCGAACAAGGCCTGCGCCTGTTCGTCGACGGGATGATGCAGGTCGCCGAACCGAGCGCCGAGGACCGCGCCCAGATCGAGGCGAGCCTGTCCGAAGGCGGTCCGATCGAAAGCGCGCTGGCGCAGGCAACGTCGGCGCTGTCGGGCCTGTCGGCCTGCGCCGGCCTCGTCCTCGTCCCCAAACACGAGCGCATCCTGAAACAGGTCGCGTTCGTCCCGCTGTCGGCGGCACAGGCGCTTGTGGTGCTGGTCGCGGGCGACGGCGCGGTCGAGAATCGCGTCATCGACATTCCGCCCGGGCTCGACCCGTCGGCGCTGGTCGCGGCGGGCAATTATATCAGCGCGATGCTGACCGGGCTGACGCTCAGCGAGGCGATGGCGCGGGTGCGTCACGAGATCGAGGCCGAGCGCATCGCGATCGACCGCGCCGCACAGGATCTGGTCAGCCGCGGGCTCGCGATCTGGTCGTCGGACGGCGCCGACCGCCCGGTGCTGATCGTGCGCGGCCAGGCCAATCTGCTCGACGAAAACGCCGTCGGCGACCTCGACCGCGTCCGCCAGTTGCTCGACGAACTGGAAACGAAGCAGGACATCGCGCAGCTGCTCGACAGCGCGCGCGAGGGCAGCGCAACCCGGATTTTCATCGGATCGGAAAATAAACTCTTTTCGCTTTCGGGGTCGTCCGTGATAGCGGCGCCCTATCGCGGATCGGACGGTCGCGTCGTTGGCGTGGTCGGGGTTATCGGCCCCACCCGCTTGAACTATGCCCGCATCGTTCCCATGGTGGATTTCACCGCACAATCGCTCTCCAGACTGATACGATAGGTTTATGACGACACAAGAAAATGACACGCCGGTCGACGACAATGCGACCCCCGAAACCGACGCCCCCGAAGCGGCTGCACCCGAAAATGATGAGCTGGCGCAGCTGACCGAACAGCTCGCCGCGGTGCAGCAGGATCTGCTCTACGCGCGCGCCGAAACGCAGAACGTGCGCCGCCGCGCCGAAAAGGAAGTTGCCGACGCGCACGCCTATGCCGCGACCAAATTCGCGCGCGACATCCTGTCGGTCGCCGACAATCTCGGCCGCGCGCTCGCCGCGCTCAGCGACGAGCAGCGCGCCGACGAAGGCATCAAGCCGCTGATCACCGGGCTCGAAGCCACCGAGCGCGAATTGCTCGGCGTGTTCGAACGCAACGGCATCACCCGCATCGCCGCGATCGGCCTGCCGCTCGACCCCAACCAGCATCAGGCGATGCTGGAGATCCCCAGCGACCAGACCCCCGGCACGATCGTGCAGGAAATGCAGGCGGGGTATATGATGAAAGACCGCCTGCTGCGTCCCGCGATGGTCGCGGTGGCGAAGAAGGCGGAGTAGCCAAACCCTCCCCTCCCTTTACGGGAGGGGATACAGGGGTGGGTGCCGCGGCGCGTCTGCGCCGCACAAGAATTTGCGACATTGAGATAGAGGGCAGAGTCCCTTGGCGCGCAAGCGCGCCAGCCCCCTCTCCCGCTGCGACTAGCCAGCAAGCTGGCAAGTCTCGCCGCCCTCTCCCGCAAGGGGAGAGGGTTTAGGCGGTCACGCCGCTTTCCGCAGCTTCATCAGCTTCTTCAGAACCATCTCGCGCTTCAACCGCGACAGATGGTCGATGAACAATATGCCTTCCAGATGGTCATGCTCGTGCTGGATGCACGTCGCCATCAGCCCGGTCATACGCTCCTGATGATGCCTGCCGTCCTCATCCTGCCAGTCGACGGTAACCTCGGCGGGGCGCGTCACTTCGGCATATTGCTCGGGGACCGACAGGCAGCCTTCCTGATAGACGCTATGCTCCTCGCTCTCGTCGGAGAAAACGGGGTTGATGAACACCCGCGGTTCGCGGATCACCTTCTTGCCCTCGGGGTCTTCGGGATCGGCTTCCTGCAGGTCGATCACCAGAATGCGCTTCGCCACCCCGACCTGAATCGCCGCCAGCCCGATGCCGGGGGCGTCGTACATCGTCTCGAACATATCGGCGACCAGCTGTTTCAGCTCGGCATCGAACGTCTCGACGGGCTTGGAAATGACGCGCAGGCGGGGGTCCGGGGTCTCGATGATGGGGAGTATGGCCATGGGGTGCAGGTATGGTCGCGGGGGCGCCCGGTCAAGGGGGTGGGATGTTTAGCCGAATTGGACAGATTTAATCTGGTGTAGCCGCTTCCCATATCCTATCTCGGCAGTGAGGAGTTGTAACGTGTCTAAGCAAGGTCAGCATGTTGTGCCGAATGGCAATGGATGGGCAGTTCGGAAAGCCGGTTCATCACGCGTAACGAGCACGCATCCAACACAAGCTGCCGCAGTTACCGAGGCGCGACGCATTGCCATCAATCAGCGTACCGAACTTTACATCCACGGGCAGGATGGTCGTATTCGCGAACGCAATTCCTATGGCAACGCCCCACACCCTCCCAAGGGTTGAACTTGACTGCGAGCTTTGAGAAATCAGTCTTCATCAACTGCCCATTTGATGAGGATTACGCGCCCCTGCTACAGGCCATCGCATTCTGCGTCATTTATCTGGATCGACACCCTCGGATTGCCCCGGAAAATGCAGATGGCGCTGCGACTCGGATAGACCGTATCCGCGAAATCATTGCTTCATCGAAATACGGAATCCACGATCTCAGCCGATGCCGATCAGCCGCTCCAGATAAGTTTGCCCGTATGAATATGCCGTTCGAGCTTGGTATGGACCATGGCGCGCAACGCTTTGGTGCCGGACTCTTGGCTACTAAATCTATCTTGGTGTTGGAAGAACGCCGATACGACTATCAGAAAGCGCTATCCGACATCGCGGGCTGGGACATTGAGGCGCATCGCGGCGATTTCAGGGAAGCCATGCGTGCCGTCCGTGAGTGGCTAATCGCCCACGCTGGTTCACCCAACATCGGCCTATCGGCGATCGTCGGCAAGTATGTCGCGTTTCAAGAATGGTATTTCGAACGTGAACTGGCGAATGGTGCGTCAGAGGACGACATCACACGCTATCCCACGATCACGCTTGTCAACGCCATGGCCGAATGGCGGCAGCTTGGCGAGCCAACTGAGCTGCATTAGCCGACCGGTCTTCTCGCCCGCAGCGCCTGCGCCAGCGTTCCTTCGTCTAGATAATCGAGCTCGCCGCCTACCGGCAGACCATGCGCCAGCTGGGTCAGCCGCACCGGATAGCCTTCCAGCCGCTCGGCGAGATAATGCGCCGTCGTCTGCCCCTCCAGCGTCGCGTTCATCGCGAGCACGACCTCGTCGATCCCGCCCGCGGCGACGCGCGCGACGAGGGCGTCGATGCTGAGATCCTGCGGGCGAACACCCTCCAGCGCCGACAATCGCCCACCCAGCACATGATATTTGCCGGGGAACAGCCGCGACTTGTCGAGCGCCCACAGGTCCGACACCTCCTCGACGACGCACAGCGACCGCGCATCGCGGCGCGGGTCGGCGCAGATCGCGCAGGGATCGTGGGTGTCGACATTGCCGCAGATGGTGCAGGTGACGAGCCGTTCGGACACGGTTTGCAGCGCCGAAAGCAACGGTGCGAACGCGGACTCGCGTTTTTTCATCAGATGCAACACCGCGCGCCGCGCCGATCGCGGGCCGAGGCCCGGGAGGCGGGCGAGTTGCTGGACGAGGGCTTCGATTTCGGTGGAGGCCATGCACAGCACCTATCGCGGCCCGCGCGGACGCACAACAATCCTCTCCCCTTGCGGGAGAGGATGCCGCAGCTTGGCGCGGAGCGCCTAGCGAAGGCTGGAGAGGGGGCGCGACGGTGCGGCCCCCTCTCCCGCTGCGACTAGCGAACAAGTTTGCAAGTCTCGTTGCCCTCTCCCGCAAGGGGAGAGGGGCTTGCACCATCCGCCGACCTCCGCCAAAGCCCGCAGCCATGCGTATCGCCTTCATGGGAACGCCGCCCTTTGCGGTGCCGACACTCGCCGCGCTGCACGCGGCGGGGCATGACATTGCGGCGGTCTATACCCAGCCGCCGCGTCCGGCGCAGCGCGGCAAGAAATTGCAGCAGAGCGCGGTGCATGACTGGGCCGACGCCCATGGCCTGCCCGTCCGCACCCCGACGAGCCTGCGGAACGAGGAAGCGCAGGCCGAGTTCGCGGCGCTCGACCTCGATGTTGCCGTGGTCGCGGCTTACGGCCTGATCCTGCCGCAAGCGATCCTCGGCGCCCCGCGCGAAGGTTGCCTCAACGTCCACGGCTCGATCCTGCCGCGCTGGCGCGGCGCGGCGCCGGTGCAGCGTGCGATTCTGGCGGGCGATGCCGAAACGGGCGTGACGATCATGCAGATGGACGTCGGGCTCGACACCGGCGCGATGCGGCTGGTCGAGCCGACCCCGATCGGGCGCAAGACGGCGGGGGTACTGACCCATGAGCTCGCGGAAATGGGCGCGCTGATGATGCGGCGCGTGCTGAGCGACCTCCACGCCTTTCCGCCGGCGCCGCAGCCCGAGGACGGCGTCACCTATGCCGCCAAGCTCGACAAGAGCGAGGCGCGGCTCGATTTTCTGGTCAGCGCGGTGCAGGTCGAGCGGCAGATACGCGCGTTCAACCCGGTGCCGGGGGCGTTTTTCGAGCTGGAGGGCGAGCGGTACAAGATTTTGGCGGCCGAGGTTGTGCATCCGGGCGAGACGGTCGCGGGCGCGGCGCCCGGCGTGACGCTCGACGACGCGCTGACCATCGCGTGCAACCCCGGCGCGATCCGCGCGACGCGGGTGCAGCGGGCGGGCAAGCCCGCGATGGATGCGGGCGAATTGCTGCGCGGGCGGGGGATCGGCAAGGGGACGCGGCTGACCTAACCCCCTCTCCCATTTAGGGAGAGGGCAGCGAGACTTGCCAGCTTGCTGGCTTAGTCGCAGCGGGTGAGGGGTTGTGCGCTATCGTGAGGGTACACCCCCTCACCCAGCTTCAGCTAGGCAGCAAGCTGCCAAGCTTGCGCAACCCTCTCCCTAGATGGGAGAGGGATTCCTGCCTTCGACAATTTCGAATCGCGACGCTAAAGCCCCGCCCATGACCCGCTTCGCGCTCACCATCGAATATGACGGCCGCCCCTTCATGGGCTGGCAGCGGCAGGCGCATGGCCCCAGCGTTCAGCAGGCGATCGAGGAAGCCGTCCACCGCTTCACCGCCGAAGAAGTGCAGGTGCTGAGCGCCGGGCGCACCGACGCCGGGGTCCATGCGCTGGCAATGCGTGCGCATGTCGAAATCGCCAAGCCGCTGACCCCGTTCAAGCTGAGCGAGGCGCTGAATGCGCAGCTGCGCCCCGCGCCGATCGCGATCATCGGCTGCGAGATCGTCCCCGACGACTGGCACGCGCGCTTTGCCTGCACCGGGCGGTCCTATGAATATCGCATCGTCAACCGCCGCGCCCCGCTGACGTGGGACAAGGGGCTGGCGTGGCAGGTCGCGCGGCCGCTCGACGCCGATGCGATGCACGCCGCCGCGCAGCAGCTGATCGGGCTGCACGATTTCACGACTTTCCGCTCGGCGCATTGCCAGTCGCAAAGCCCGGTGAAGACGCTCGATAAGCTGTCGGTCAGCCGCCACGGCGACGAGCTGATCATCGAAGCCGCGGCGCGCAGCTTCCTGCACCACCAGGTGCGCTCGATGGTCGGGTGCCTGGCGCTGGTGGGGTATGGCAAATGGTCGGCGCGCGATCTGAAGGCGGCGTTGGAGGCGGCGGACCGGAACGCGCTGGGGCTGAACGCGCCGCCCGACGGGCTGTATTTTGTGAGCGCGGCGTATCCGTGAATCTCCTCTCCCATCGGGAGAGGATAGCAAGCCTTGGCGGCGCAGCCGTCTAGGCGCGCTTGGTGAGGGGGTCAGCCCTTACGAAAGCCCGCGACGTCATGTCCCCTCACCCAGCTTCGCCTAGGCAGCAAGCTGCCAAGGCTGCGCAACCCTCTCCCGACGGGAGAGGGGACAAACGAAAAAGGGCAGCCCCGCGGGACCGCCCTCTTGTCATCCGCGATGGCTGCGCGCTTACACCTTTTCGGCGTAATACAGCGGCGCATGCTCGTTCAGGATCTGCAGGATCTTCGCCTGCGCGGTCTTTTCGTCGCTTTCTTCCATCGCGCCCAATTCGCGCGCGAGGCGGCTCGACGCCGCTTCGAAGATCTGGCGCTCCGAATAGCTCTGCTCGGGCTGATCGTCGGCGCGGAACAGGTCGCGGGTCACTTCGGCAATCGACACCAGGTCGCCCGAATTGATCTTCGCTTCATATTCCTGCGCGCGGCGCGACCACATGGTGCGCTTGACCTTCGGCTTGGTGGTCAGAACCTGCAACGCTTCCTTCAGCGTCTTGTCCGACGACAGCTTGCGCATCCCCACGCCTTCGGCCTTGTTCGTCGGCACGCGAAGGGTCATCTTTTCCTTTTCGAAGCGCAGGACATAAAGTTCGAGCTGCATTCCGGCGATCTCGGACCGCTGCAACTCGATGACGCGCCCCACGCCATGTTTGGGATAAACAACATAATCGCCGACTTCGAACAAGAGCGTGTTCACGGACATGCAAATTCCTTTTGTTGTGCCTTGACCCCGATCTGAAACTGCGACAACAGCGGCGCATCCCGCCCTCTAGCCAAGGGGGATTTACAGTCGCTCGGCGCTAGCCAGTCAAAGTGACAAGGGATATGGCTCCATCGGAACGCCGGGAAACGCCCCAGCCCGAGACGGGAAGAGGCAGAGTGTCGGCGCGTTGATATTTATTATAACAGATTCGCAACAAAATTGCCACCCCTGCCCCGGATTGCGTGCGGGCGGCACCTTGACGGCGGCGCCAACCCGTCTCACGCTGGCACGAAAGCAGCGACGGGAGCGGGTATGAACGGCCAAATCTGGTGGATTACGGGGGCGTCGTCGGGAATCGGCGCGGCACTGGCGCGGGCGCTGGCGACGCGCGGCGCGAAGCTGATCCTTTCGGGACGCAACCTCGCCGCGCTCGAAGCCGTCGCCGCCGATTGCAAGACCGACACGCTGATTCTGCCGTTCGAAGCGACCGACTATGCCGCCCTGCCCGCGATTGCGCAGCAGGCGTGGGACTGGTGCGGGCGCATCGACGGGCTGGTCAACAACGCCGGGATTTCGCAGCGCAGCCTGGCGATCGACACCGACTTTGCCGTTTACGAACGAATCGTCGCGGTCGACCTGCTCGCGCCGATCGCGATCACCCAACAGTTGTTGCCGCGGATGGTTGGCGCGGGTGGCGGCCAGATCATTGCCATATCCAGCGTCGCGGGGATTGCCGGGGTGCCGCTGCGCAGCGCCTATTGCGCGGCGAAGCATGGCCTGATCGGCTATCACGACAGCGTGCGCGCCGAAAACGAGCATCTGGGATTGAAGGTGTTGGTCGTGGCGCCGGGATCGGTGCAGACCAACGTCAGCCGCAACGCGCTGAACGCCGACGGCAGCGTGCGCGGGGAGAGCGACGCGGCGATCGACAATGGTCTGTCACCGGATTTCGCCGCGGCCCAGATTCTGGCGGCGGTCGATGCGGGGACACGCGAACTGGTGGTCGCCGAAGGCGCCGAGGCCGCGATCGCCGCGCTGCGCCGCAGCGATCCCGATGCGCTGTTCGAGCGAATGAACGCGATGGTGCAGGCCGGATATGCAGCGCAGATGAAGGCGGTGAGCGCAACCTAGCTGGCGGGTGACGACTAGTAGCGGCCGGGCTGCGGGAGGTCATATTGAAGGAAGGTTCGCGCAGAGTTCGCAGAGAACGCAGAGAAGATAAAGGGATTCACGCGGAGACGCGGAGACGCGGAGTTGAAGCGTTTTCGGAAGACCTATCGTTTGATATCTCAGCGATACGCGCCCTTTCTGATGAGCGGCTGCGCCGCTCCTTCTTTCTTCTCCGCGGCTCCGCGGCTCCGCGTGATCAATCTCTTGGCTCTCTGCGTTCTTTGCGAACTCTGCGCGAATCTTCTTACGTCCCGACGGCGTCTCTCCACCCGATAGCAGATAAGGCATACCCCCGGATCGCTCCGCCATGCCTAGTTTCGACAAATTGGGAACCACTGCGCTTACGCCCCGCGCCCCGCCGCTGGCGCCCTCCCCCTTCCCTCTTGCACTCGCGGGCCAAATGAGTCACATCTTTACGTGAACGTAAAGGTAAAGCGCCTGCGAGAGGATTCTTCCCCATGACCGACATCCCCACCTTCGACACGATCAAGCTGGAAATCGCCGACAATGTCGCGACGATCATCCTCAATCGGCCCGATCGGCTCAATTCCATGCCGCCCGCGATGGCCGACGATATTCGCTCAGCGCTCGATTACCTGCCGCTGCTCGGCGCACGGGCGCTGCTGATCACCGGCGAAGGGCGCGGTTTCTGTTCGGGCGCCGACCTTGGCGGCGATCGCACGTCGTCGGCGGTCGGCGGGGGCGCCAACAGCCGCAAGGCGCTGCGCAACCATTATAACCCGATGCTGCTCGCGCTGGCCAATCTCGACATCCCGGTCGTCACCGCGGTCAACGGCCCGGCGGCGGGTGTCGGGTGCAGCTTTGCGCTGTCGGGCGATTTCACATTGGCGGGCAAAAGCGCCTATTTCTTACAGGCCTTCGTCAATATCGGGCTCGTCCCCGACGGCGGTTCGTCATGGCTGCTGCCGCGCCTGATCGGGTTGCCGCGCGCGACCCAGATGATGATGCTGGGGGAAAAGATTTCGGGCGAACAGGCCGCCGATTGGGGCATGATATATAAGTGCGTCGAGGACGCCGACCTTTTGACCGAAGCCCGCGCGCTCGCGGCGCGCCTTGCCAACGGGCCGACGGTTTCGCTGGGGACGATGCGCAAGGTGCTGCGCGACGGGCTGTCACAAAGCTACGCCGATACACTCGACGCCGAGGCCAAGGGTCAGTTTATTGCCGGGAACAGCGCCGATGCGGTCGAGGGCATCATGGCGTTTGTTCAGAAGCGGAAGACTGAGTTCAAGGGGCAATAGCCCAACCTTGGCCGTTCATGTCGAGCGAAGTCGAGACACCCGTCGGGACAGCGCCAAGCCGACGGTGTCTCGACTTCGCTCGACACGAACGGAAACTGAAATTCGGCTCATACCCGGCGAAATCTACTCCGCTGCTTCCTCGACCATCACCTTCTTGTAGATGCTCGTTTTCGGATAGCTGCAAATCCGCATCACCATGGGCTCAAAGAATTCCAGCGGTTCGCTGTCATAGGTGGGGTCGAACGCCGGCGCGTCATATTTTTCGCAGAATTCCGCGCACGCCGCGTAATGGGGATGATCCTTGAACTGGTCGCGCATGTCGCGGTCGAGGCCGATATAGTGGAAGAAATAATGGCCCTGGAAAATCCCGTGATGCTGGACGATCCACAGATTTTCTTCTGACAGAAAGGGTTTGAGGATCGCCGCTGCGACGTCGGGGTGGTTGAACGCACCCAGCGTGTCGCCGATGTCGTGGAGCAGCGCCATCACGACATATTCCTCGTCGCGGCCATCCCTATGCGCCCGCGTCGCGGTTTGCAGACAATGTTCCAGCCGGTCGACCGGAAAGCCGCCATAATCGCCGCCGAGCAGCCTCAGATGATCGAGGATGCGCTTGCCATTCTGCGGCGCGAATTCCTTCTGTTCGCGCGCAATGATGTCCCAGTCTTCCTGCGTCCCGTCGATCATCGACCGGAAGGTTGCATGGTCGTGCGTCATCTCGTTCATGGCAGCCTCTCCTCTTTGGCGACCAATCTACGACATTCGTTTCAGTTTGCAACGCTCCACGCGCGACCCGATCATTCTTCGGGCGCGTAGGTGACCCCATATTTGAGCGCTTCGTCGAGCGTCAGGCAGCGCCGGGTCGATTTATTCTCCTCGGTCGCCACCGCTTGCTGGCGATACATGATTTCGGTCAGCAGCTTGCGCGAAATGCCCATGCGGATCAGGAAGTCATTGTCTTCGCTCGCGAGCAGCGCCGAATCCTGTTCGATGTCGCCGATCAGTTCGCGCGTCGCGTCGGTACCGAGCGCGACGCTCATATCGATCGCCGAACGATCGCCGGTGCGGGTAAACATATGAACGATGAACTGACCGCCGGGATCGATAACGCGCGGCTGACCGCCCATAAATACGAAGTTGCAAGCGCTGAAACAGGCCCAGCCCGCGGGGATGCGAGTGGTCAAGCCCAGGTTCGAGCGGATGATGCGCCCCGCAGCATTGCCCGCACGCGCATCGCCACCGGGGGAGCGCAGCCAGATTTCGCCAACATCGGGATTGGCCTTGAGCGCAGCGGTCAGGCGGTCGGGCAATCCAGTGTCGATCCGGCCTTCTGCGAGCATGACTTTCATGCCGCCGCGTTTCTCGACCGTCAGCTTCATCGTCGGATAGGTCGACCAATTCGGATTCAATGGGCACGTCGGATTCACCGGGTCAACCGCCGTGGCCGCCGTCAGGCTGCCCAGCGCCAACAGCGCAATGCCGAAGCGTGCCGCCCTACGCCGCCAGGACATAACGCGATTCACCCGGGCCTTTGCACATGCGTTTCGTCACGCGCGTCTCTTCGCCTTCGACGATGATGAAGTCGTTGACGTTCATGCACTTGCGCCCACCGCCCTCTTCATTGATCGACGCCACCGTCGACGAGCCGCTTACTTCGGGGCGGGTCGCGCTGGTCCAGTTGGCGGTTGCGCCCACTTCTTCACCGCGTGTTGCTTCCTCGGTCGCGACCGCTGCCTGAACCTGCTCCCCCGGATCGAGTCGGCAAGCGATGGCGTCAGTGAGCGTCCCGCTGACCTCTGAGATCGGGACATAGCTGTAAACGCCAGCCTTGCTCGCCGCGTCGCCGACCGCGTCGTTGAGAACATTGCCCAGGATGTTGCGGCCGATGCTGTTGCCCTTTTTGCCCTTGGGACAGCCGCCATTGTCGTCGCTGCTCGGCTTGGGCGCCGGGGTCGTGACCTTGCGCAGCAGCCCGCCAAACTGCGCCTGCGCAGGCCCGATAGCGAGCAGACAGGCCGCCAGCACCGCAGGAGCCGCTAGAAATTTACGCATCATCCGCTCTACCCCACTTCGTCGCCGCCATCGGCAGTTCTGCAGCGCTCATACCCCGCGGTCATGCCACCCGCTGTGATTTTCATCAACTCTCGGCGAAATCTCATCCAGACAGGTTGAATTAAGCCTGAATATGTCACAGTAACCGCGCCATGCTTTCGCAAAAGACCCGTTATACGATCCGCGCGTTCCAGCATCTTGCCGATCATTGGGGCAAGGGGCAGGTCCAGCTCGCCGATATTGCGGAAGCACAGAACATCCCGCCCAAGTTTCTGACCGTCATTCTGTCCGAAATGGCGCGCGAAGGGCTGCTGATTTCGCAGCGGGGGCGCGATGGCGGTTATCAACTCGCCCTTCCCCCAGTCGACATCAGCTATGGTGACCTGGTTCGCCTGACCCGCGGGTCGCTGGCGCTTGTCCCCTGCGCCGCGCGCAACGCGCACGAACATTGCAAGAATTGCCTCCCCGAATCCGAATGTCGGCTCCGCAGCCTGATGCTCAAGGTGCGCGACGACACCGCATCGATCCTCGACCGCATCACGCTGGCCGACCCGATCGCGCTGGAACCGCTGTTCGACGAAGTGGCGGCGTAAAGGCGTAATGGGCTGATAGCGACCGAAGGTAGCCGTCGCCCCCGCGATGGCGGGGGCCGCTGGAGGTTTACTCGGCAGCGCGGGATAAGACCGATGGCGGCCCCCGCCTTCGCGGGAGCGACGGTGTTGGCGCGTCCGCTCTCCACCCCAAAACCGATATCGACAGCGCCGACCCCACCCGATCCAGCCCAACAAAAAAGGCCCGCTTTCGCGGGCCCTTTTTTTGAAGAAGTGGTGGAGCCTAGCGGGATCGAACCGCTGACCTCCTGCATGCCATGCAGGCGCTCTCCCAGCTGAGCTAAGGCCCCACATCTTCACTCGATCATCCGCTGCCATCGTGGCGGCTGCGATCGGGTTGCCGCCTTTAACAGTGCGGGCGGACGATGCAAGGGGCCAAATGCATCATGCGATGCCTTTTTTGGCCCCCTGAAAACAAAGGCTGGAAAAATCAGGTTTCGACGTCGTCGTCGTCGCCCGTTGCCACGCCCAGATCGTCGTCGCCGCCAAGGTCGACGTCATTGTCGGGCGAATCGCTGTCTTCGTCGACATCGACGTCCAGATCCAGATCCTCGTCGACCGACTCTTCCTTGGCGACCTTGCCCGGCTTTTCGATCTGTTCGAACGGCATCGGCTGCTTCGATTTCAGGACCGATTCCGGGATCCAGTTGTAACCGCAGTTGATGCAGTTCACTGGATCATCCTTGGTCAAATCATAGAATCGGGTGGCGCATTTCGGGCAGCTGCGCTTCGTGCCCCATTCAGCCTTAATCATATTAGCCTCGTAACCTTCTGGAAACAGGATAGAAATATCGGAAAGCGACGGCGCTTGAATAGCTATCCGTCAAATCGGCGTGCGCCTTGCCAGATTGTGAGGGCGCTGTCAAAAGCCGCTCGCGATGACCGAACAATCCCCCTCTCCGCGCAGCTTTGCCGCCTCCGTTCCGCTCAGGGGCAGGATTGCGATCCCGGGTGACAAGAGCATCTCGCACCGGTCGCTGATGCTGTCGGCGCTGGCAGTCGGCGAAAGCCGGGTCACAGGCCTGCTCGAAGGCCATGATGTGCTGGCCACCGCCGCCGCGATGCGCGCCATGGGTGCTTCGATCGAGCGTCGTCCCGACGGTGAATGGCGCATCCACGGCGTCGGTGTCGGCGGGCTGCTTCAGCCGCGCGAAGCGCTCGACATGGGCAACAGCGGCACCTCGACCCGGCTCCTGATGGGGCTGGTCGCCAGCCACGCGATCACCGCGACCTTCGTGGGCGACGCCAGCCTGTCGGGCCGCCCGATGGGCCGCGTCATCAATCCGCTGAGCCAGATGGGCGCCGATATCAGCGCCTCGCCCGGGGGCCGCTTGCCGTTGATGGTCCGCGGCCTCGCCCCCGCCATCCCGATGTCCTACCGCCTGCCCGTCGCCTCGGCGCAGGTGAAGAGCGCGGTGCTGCTCGCCGGGCTCAACACCGGCGGGATCACCGAAGTGATCGAGCCGGTGCCGACGCGCGACCATAGCGAGCGGATGCTGCGCGGTTTCGGCGCCAATCTCAGCATCGAAATCGATCCCACCGGCACGCGCCATATCTGCATCATGGGCGAGGCCGAGCTCAAGCCGCAGACGATCGTCGTTCCGGGCGATCCGTCATCGGCGGCGTTCTTCATTGTGGCGGCGTTGATCGTTCCCGGTTCCGACGTGACCATCACCAATGTCGGGCTGAACCCGACGCGCGCGGGGTTGATCGAGGTGCTGCGCCAGATGGGCGGCGACATCGAACTGGTCGATCCGCGCGAAGTCGGCGGCGAGCCGGTCGCCGATCTGCGGGTGCGCCACAGCGCGCTCACTGGTATCGACGTCGATCCCGCCGTGGCGCCGAGCATGATCGACGAATTTCCGATCCTGTTCGTCGCCGCGGCGATGGCCAAGGGCCGCACCATCACGACCGGGCTAGACGAGTTGCGCGTCAAGGAAAGCGACCGGTTAGCGGTGATGGCGACCGGCCTGGAAGCGATCGGTGCGCGCGTCAGCGAAAGCGAGGACGGGCTGGTTATCGATGGCACCGGCGGCGATCCATTGCCCGGCGGCGCGACGATCGCCGGGCATCTTGACCACCGCATCTGCATGAGCTTTGCGATAGCCGGACTTGTCACCGGGTCACCGGTGACGATTGACGACATGGTGCCGGTCGCGACAAGCTTTCCGAACTTCGAGGCGCTGCTTGCCAGTCTGCAAGGCGATCTGTGACGAACATCATCGACCGGCGATGCAGATCGTGCAAGAGGGCCGTGATTTCAGAACCATTATAGGGGTTTACCTTAAAATGACATTCAAGCCCGCCACGTCGATCGCCGCCGCCTTGCTCTTTGTCCTGTGCAGCGGTGCGGCCCACGCCGCCGATCGCATCGCCGATCCGTTCGACCGCGCCGATGCCAGCTTCTCGCGCTATCCGCTCAATCTGCCAACCACGCCGCAGGCTATCGGGCGCCTGACCAATGGCGACATTTGCAACGATGACGAAGGCCTGGCGTGCGAATGGGAGGATCCAAAGGGGGTCGTTCATGTGTTTGCCGGCGATATATTGGCGATCAAGGTGCTCGACGTTCGCGCAGGCAGCGGCGACCTTTCGGCGATGGGCATCGGTGCCGCACGGACGCGCGGCGATGTCCTCGCCAAGGTGCGCGCCTTCCTGCCCGAGATCGCGATTGATTGCCTGGAGGCGGACAAGGCGGGCCAGGGCGCCGGTATCGCATCATGCGAGGGATCGTTCGACAACGGCGGCTGGTTCAAGCTGCTGTTCGGCCCCGACAATCGCCTGATCACTGCGCGTATCGACGCGTTCCAGATCAACTGATGATCATCGCCGTTGATGGCCCCACAGCGTCGGGCAAGGGAACGATCGCCCGCGCGCTCGCCGAACATTTCGGCCTGCCGGTGCTCGATACCGGGTTGCTGTATCGCGCGGTCGGATATCAGACCCAGCTGAACCACGGCGACGCCGACAATGCCGCCGACGCGCTGGCCGCGTGCGATTTCCCCGGCAGCCTGCTCGAGGATCCGGCCCTGCGCTATGAAACCACCGGCGGACTTGCCAGCCGGGTGTCGGTGCATCCGCAGGTGCGCGCGGCGCTGTTTCAGCGTCAGGTCGAATTTGCCAATCAGCCGGGCGGCGCGATCCTCGACGGGCGCGACATCGGCACGGTCATCGCGCCGCACGCCGATGCCAAGCTGTTCGTGACGGCCAGCGCCGACGTGCGGGCGCGGCGGCGCCATGCCGAGATGCTGTCGCGCGGGGTCGACGTGACGTATGACGCGGTGCTGGCCGACGTGCACGCCCGCGATGCGCGCGACACCGGGCGCGCCGATGCGCCGCTGCTGCGCGCGCCCGACGCGATGCTGCTCGACAACAGCAACATGCCGCGCGAGGCGGCGATCGCGGCGGCGATTGCCTTTGTCGAAAGCCGGACGCAGGGCCACGCCTGAACCCGGCTTTCGACCTTGCGTTTGCGGGGTTTGCGGACTATAGGCGCCCGGTCCGACGGGCCATAAAGCCGGTCGAGGCATGGACAACCGCCGCCCGCAATCGGGCGTCGGGCGTGACGGGCCTGTCCCGCCGCGCCCTTTTTGCTTTGCCCTGCCCCGCCCGCTCTGGCCCGGAGGATGTTCTGCATCGCATCCGGCGCGCAGGACATATCGGCCACAAGACCAGCGGAACCAACCGCTTGGCCGGAACAAATGAAGTAAGGAATCCATCTTTATGGCCACTACGGCTTTCCCGACGCGCGACGATTTCGCCGCGATGCTCAATGAATCGCTTGGTGGTGCCGATGGCGGCTTTGAAGGCCGCGTCGTCAAGGGCACCGTTACCGCGATCGAAAACGATCTGGCAGTCATCGACATCGGTTTGAAGAGCGAAGGCCGCGTGCCGCTTCGCGAATTCGCGATGCCGGGCCAGAAGGCCGACATCAACGTCGGCGACGAAGTCGAAGTCTATGTCGACCGCGTCGAAAACGCCAATGGCGAAACCATGCTGTCGCGCGACCGCGCTCGCCGCGAAGCCGCCTGGGACCGCCTGGAAGAAGAATTCAACAAGGAAGCCCGCGTCGAAGGCGTCATCTTTGGCCGCGTCAAGGGCGGCTTCACCGTCGACCTGGGCGGCGCCGTGGCGTTCCTGCCCGGTTCGCAGGTCGACATCCGCCCGGTGCGCGACGTCGGCCCGCTGATGGACCTGCCGCAGCCGTTCCAGATCCTGAAGATGGATCGCCGCCGCGGCAACATCGTCGTGTCGCGCCGCGCCATTCTGGAAGAAACGCGCGCCGAACAGCGTTCGGGCCTGATCCTGAACCTCGAAGAAGGCCAGATCATCGAAGGCGCGGTCAAGAACATCACCGATTATGGTGCGTTCGTTGACCTCGGCGGCATCGACGGCCTGCTGCATGTCACCGACATGAGCTACAAGCGCGTCAACCATCCGAGCGAAGTCATCAACATCGGTGACACCGTCAAGGTCCAGATCATCCGCATCAACCGCGACACCCAGCGCATCAGCCTGGGCATGAAGCAGCTGGAAAGCGATCCGTGGGAAGGCGTTGCTGCGAAGTACCCGGTCGGCGCCAAGCTGTCGGGCACCGTCACCAACATCACCGATTACGGCGCGTTCGTCGAACTGGAAGCTGGCATCGAAGGCCTGGTCCACGTCAGCGAAATGTCGTGGGTCAAGAAGAACGTCCACCCCGGCAAGATCGTTTCGACGAGCCAGGAAGTCGACGTCATCGTCCTCGAAGTGGACAGCGACAAGCGCCGCATCTCGCTGGGGCTCAAGCAGGCTCAGTCGAACCCCTGGGGCGCATTCGCCGACACTCACCCGGTGGGTTCGGTCGTCGAAGGCGAAGTCAAGAACGCGACCGAATTCGGTCTGTTCGTTGGCCTGCCCGGCGACGTCGACGGTATGGTCCACATGTCGGACATCGCATGGGGCATTTCGGGCGAAGAAGCGCTGCACCTCCACCGCAAGGGCGAGGCTGTGCAGGTCGTCGTTCTCGACGTCGATGTCGAGAAGGAACGCATCAGCCTGGGCATCAAGCAGCTTGAAAAGGGTGCTCCGGCCGTTGGCGGCGGCGCCGCAGCGGGTGCCGGTTCGGTGAAGAAGAACGACATCGTTACTGTCACCGTCCTTGAAGTTCGCGACAATGGTCTGGAAGTCCAGGCCGGCGACGATGGCGCCACCGGCTTCATCAAGCGCGCCGACCTTGGCCGCGACCGCGACGAACAGCGCGCCGAGCGTTATCAGGTCGGCCAGAAGTTCGATGCGATGGTCATTGGCTTCGACCGTTCGAAAAAGCCCAACTTCTCGGTCAAGGCGATGCAGATCGCCGAAGAGAAGCAGGCGGTCGAACAATATGGTTCGTCGGACTCGGGCGCATCGCTCGGCGACATCCTTGGCGAAGCATTGAAAGCCGGCAAGAAAGATTAATTTCAAACTTGCATAGCGAAACGAACAAAAAGGTCCGCAGAGTGTCCCTCTGCGGGCCTTTTTCTTTTGGTGATATATTTTGACCAAACAGTGATTCGTGATACCTTCCGCGCGCGTTGGGAGGGGTCTCGCGCAAAGAAAAGGACCGGCAACGACCGGACGCCTGCCTCGGCGGGAAATGCGTGGCACATACTAGGGGAAGCAAATGATCCGGTCAGAACTGGTTCAAAAGATCGCGAGCGAAAACAGCGATTTGCGTGTTGATGAAGTCGAACGCATCGTGGACACGTTCTTTGATTCCATCGTCGAGCAGCTGGCGGCGGGGGGCCGTGTCGAGTTGCGCGGCTTCGGAGCGTTTTCAACCCGTTCGCGCGAATCGCGCACCGGTCGCAATCCACGCACCGGCGCGTCGGTCGATGTGAAGGCCAAGAACGTGCCCTATTTCAAACCCGGCAAGGAAATGCGCGAGCGCCTGAACGACTGACATCGTCGGTCGAAGCAGTACCGAACCCGAACACCGACGTTAAGTTTGGGCCGGTTTCCGGCTGAACCCAGCGGCGAAATCGATACACCATGCACTGGCGGCGCGCGGCGCTTCAGGCTGCGCCCGGCGTTGCGTCCAGCGGTCGCTGACATGACCGCGGGGCCGCTGAAGATGCTCGTCAGCGACCCCGTTCGGTATGATTCAGGGGCGCGTCAGCGCGTTTTTGCGCCCTCGCCGCGGAGCCGGGCCAGTCCCTCGACCGCGTAACGGTTCTTGGGATCCACCTCGAGCGACTTTCCGAACATCGCGATCGCGCGGGCCTTGTCGCCTTCGGCATCGGCAACGTCGGCAAGCCCGTCGTAGCTGTAGGCCGATTTGGGATATTGCTGCAGATTATACTCGAATACCGCCTTCGCCTCGGCGAGCCGCCGGACTTCGAACAGGTCATAGCCCATCGTCACGAGCGTTTCGTCACCGAAGTCATAGGCCGTCGGCGCCGTCCGCTTCAGTTCGGCATGGCGCGCGAGAGCCGCCTTCACGCCGTGATCGCGCATAACATTCCACAGCAGGTCGCCCAATCGTTCGACCGGCATTTTATACAGTGCGCCAAAGGCGATCGCCGCCAGGTCGCTGCTCACCCGCCCGGCGTTGGCGCGGTCGCTGTTGCTTAGCACCACCACCGTCAACCGGTCGTCGGGAAAGCGCAAGATATTGGTCGAAAACCCGTTGTCGCTACCCGAATGAAACTGGATCGGCCGACCATGCCGCTGGCCGATGAACCAGGCATAGCCATAGTCCCCCTTGCCCGCGGTAAACATCGCGTCGCGCGATGCGCGCGAGATCAGGCGGTCGTCGGTCAGCGCCTTGTCCCACCGCAGCATATCACCGACCGTCGAATAGACGCCGCTGGAGCCAAGGTCGACGGTCGGACTAACCAGCCGCGCGCTGATAAAGTCGGTTCCCACCGAATAATATCCCGTCACCGCGCCGGGGACGAGCGCGCGCGTTTCGCGTGTATCGGTGCGCGCCATGCCGACGGGTTTGAAGATTTTCTCTTCAAGATATTGCTCGTATCGCTGCCCCGAAATGCGCTCGATGATCACCCCGAGCAGCGTGTATCCCGAATTGGAATAGTCGAATTTTTCGCCCGGCGCGAAGTCCAGCGGCAAGTCGCGAAACAGCGCTACCAGCTCGGGACGGGTGTAGCTCAGCATCGCCAGTTTCTCGTCCCACCCGGGCAGGCTCGTAAAATTGGGGATGCCCGACGTGTGGGTCAGCAGATGGTGCAGCGTGATCCCCTGCCAGCTTTGCGGGCAGGTTTCCAAGTACCGGCAGATCGGATCGCTGACCTTCAGCTTCCCCTGCTCCTGCAATTGCAGGATCGCGACCGCGGTGAACTGCTTGACCACCGATCCCAATAAATAGCTGTTGTCGTTCGTGTTCGGCGCCCCCAATTCATAATTCGCCATGCCATAGCTTTTGACGAAAATGGGCTCGCCATCGTGGGCGACCAGCGCGGTACCGCTGAACATATCGTTGCGCACCTGCGCTTGCAGATAGGCATCCATCGCCTGCAATTTCGCGCTGTCGACATCGGCGTGCGACGGCGCCGACGGGGTCGGCACGTCAGCAGGTGCCGCGCTGGCGTGGGTGGCTACGGGCGCGGCAACCGCTATTAATGCTGCGCAAGACAGCAGAAGTTGAGGGAACCGGGTCATCTTCAAACTAGCCACTCGATCAATCTCCACGCCAGAATATTGCCACACAGATTTATCTTCATATAAAGATTAATTGCAACGGATGACTGCGGACGAAGCACCAGTACATATGACAACACCGCCCGATCTGATCGACAATCTGGTCGCCGACTGGCGGCGCGAGCGGCCCGCATCGGACGCCGAGGCGATGCAGATCGTCGGCCGGATCATCCGGCTCGGCCGCGTCTATGAACAGGCGGCTTCGCAGTTGTTGCGAACGCACGGAATGAGCTATTCGGACTTTGACGTGCTCGCGACGCTGCGGCGCGCGGGACCGCCCTATGAAAGCGTCCCGTCACGGCTTCAGCACAATGTGCTGCTGACGTCGGGCGCCATGACCGCGTGTCTGCGGCGGCTGGAGGGTGCGGGCCTGATCGAACGGGGAACCACGGCGGAGGACCGGCGCAAGCTGTCCGCCCGATTGACGTCCAAGGGCTTTGCGATCGTCGAAGAGCTGATCGACGCCCGCTTCGCCTTGGCACGGCAATCGCTCGGCGGGTTGGGCGCCGATCAGATCGCCGTCGTCGAAGCGGCGCTGCGCCGTCTCGGCCGCTGATCGGCGGTCAGTTCTTGAGCCGGTACCCGGTACGGAACATCCAGAATATCACGCCCAGGCACAGCGCGAAGAACAGCGCGACCGCCGCCATGCTGACCTCGATACCGACGTCGCCCTTGCCGAAGAAGGTCCAGCGAAAGCCGCTGATCAGATAGACGACAGGGTTGAACAAGGTGACCGTGCGCCACGCCGCGGGCAGCATGTCGAGCGAGTAAAAGGCGCCGCCCAAAAAGGTCAGCGGATAGATGACCAGCATCGGGATGACCTGCAATTGTTCGAAGCTCTGCGCCCAAATGCCGATGATAAAGCCGAACAGGCAGAAGGTCACCGCCATCAGCAGCATGAAGCCGACCATCAGCAGCGGATGCGCAACCTGGACATCGACGAACAGGTGCGCGGTGGCAAAGATGATCGACCCGATGATCACCGACTTGGTCGCCGCCGCGCCGACATAGGCGATCACCGTTTCCAGCGGCGACAACGGCGCCGACAGCATTTCGTAAATCGTCCCCGTCCATTTCGGCATATAAATGCCGAATGAGGCGTTGCTGATGCTTTCGGTGAACATCGTCAGCATCATCAGCCCCGGCACGATGAAAGCGCCATAAGGCACCCCGCCAACCTCGCTCATCCGTCCACCGATCGCCGACCCGAAGACGACGAAATAGAGCGCGGTGGTGATGACCGGCAGCGCCAGACTGGTCCACACCGTCCGCCCGAAGCGCGCCAGTTCGAACGCATAGATTGCGCGCACGCCGCGCCAGTTCGCGGTCATGCGGCTTCTCCTCTGGGTTCATGGACCAGCCCGACGAAAATATCCTCGAGCGAGCTTTGTTTGGTGTGCAGATCCTTGAACGCAATCCCGATGTCGCTCATCCGCCGCAGCAGCGACGGCACGCCGGTGGCTTCGGCCTGGCTGTCGAATTCATAGACGAGTTCATGCCCGTCGCCCGCCAGTTCGAGCGTCCAGTCGGCGAGCTCCGCGGGGATCGCACCCAGCGGTTCGGCCAGGTTGAGCGTCAGCGTCTTGCGCCCCATTTTCTTGATCAGCGCATGTTTTTCCTCGACCAGGATCAGCCGCCCGCCGGTGATCACCCCGACGCGGTCGGCCATTTCCTCGGCCTCTTCGATATAGTGGGTGGTCAGGATGATCGTCACCCCGCGCTCGCGCAGGCCGTGGACCATCTGCCACATGTCGCGGCGCAGTTCGACATCGACCCCCGCGGTCGGTTCGTCGAGGAACAGGATTTCGGGCTCGTGCGACAAGGCTTTGGCGATCATCACGCGGCGCTTCATGCCCCCCGAGAGTTCCATGATCTTCGCCCCGCGCTTGTCCCACAGCGACAGGTCGCGCAGCAATTGCTCGATAAACGCGGGGTCGCGCGGCTTGCCGAACAGCCCGCGCGAAAAGCTGACCGTCGCCAGCACCGTTTCGAACGCATCGGTGTGCAGTTCCTGCGGCACCAGCCCGATCATCGTGCGCGCCGCGCGATAATCGCGGGCATGATCATGCCCGGCGACGGTGACCGCCCCCGCACTCGCGGTCACGATGCCGCAAACGATGCTGATCAGCGTCGTCTTGCCCGCGCCGTTCGGCCCGAGCAGCGCAAAAATCTCGCCCTTGTTGATGGTGAGGTCGATATCGCGAAGCGCGACATGTCCGCTCTTGTAGGTTTTGCCGAGCCCGGAAATTTCAAGAACTGCTGTCATGTTCAGCCGTCTAGCCGAGCGCGATTGTCGGGTGAAGCGCCAAACATCGCTTGACCTGAATCGGCCCATCGGCTTGACCGGCATCGCCCCGTGCGGACGTGGCGAAATCGGTAGACGCAGCAGACTTAAAAGCGCACAAAAAACTTGAAAAACCTCAGAAATCTGCCATATTATAGGGGTATTGGCGCTAACGCACTTCTAGCGCACAAAACGCACTTTGGAGGGCGTTCCCTATGGCAGACACGGTGCATCGCCTACTCGGTGGCAATGTGCAGTTGTTCAGGCGTCCGCGCAGCAAGTTTTGGCAGGCGCGCGCCAGCTTCAATGGCCGTCAGATCACCTACAGCACGAAAGAGGAAAGCCTCGCCAAGGCGAAGGACGTTGCCGAGGATTGGTTTCTGACCCTCAAAGGCAAGGCCGCTCGCGGCGAGATCAAGACCGGCAAGACCTTCAAGGAAGCGGCGGAACGCTACATCGACGAGTTCGAGATCGTGACGCAGGGAGAGCGCAGCCCGCTCTATGTCGCCGGTCACCGCCGCCGCCTTTCGCTGTACCTCATTCCATTCTTCGGCTCGAAGGTGCTGGGCGAAATCACGTCCGGCATGATTCAGGACTATCGTATCCACCGGATGAAGAATGGCCGCGACGGCAAGCCGCCGAGTCGCAGCACCCTTCACCAAGAGCTGGTTTGCTTCCGCCAAGCGTTGAAGTTCGCGAATCGGCACGGCTGGATGCCCGCACTGCCGGACATGTCCGCGCCTTATCGCGCATCGGGCAAGGTATCGCACCGCGCGTGGTTCTCACCGGACGAATACAAGCGCCTCTACGAGGCGGCACGCGATCGGGCGAAGAACCCCAAGAAGGAACGCTGGCGCAGCGCGTGCGAGGATTTGCTGGATTACATCCTCTTTCAGGTGAACACGGGCCTGCGCCCGGACGAGACGAAACGCCTACAGGTGCGCGACATCGAGATCGCGGAGGACGGCCCCGACCGCGAGCGCATTCTGCACATCGCGGTTCGCGGCAAGCGCGGCACCGGCTGGGCCAAGTCCATGCCGGGAGCCGTCCTTCCATTCAAACGCATGAAGGACCGCCACAAGCTCGGCCCCACCGACCTTGTGTTTCCGACCATCCAGCGCGAATTGTTCAATACGCTGCTGGCCGAGCTGGAAATGAAGAAGGACCGTGAGGGCAACGCCCGCACGACCTACAGCCTGCGGCACACCTACATTTCGTTGCGCCTGCTGGAGGGCGCGGACATCTATCAGGTCGCCAAAAACTGCCGCACCAGCGTCGAGATGATCGAGAAGTATTACGCCTCCCACATCAAAAACATGCTGGATGCGGGTGCGATCAACGTGCGCCGCGTTCAGCCCGCGCCGAAGAAGCGCGGTAAGTAGGCCTTCTTTAGCGAATTGCACACAGACCGCACATCTTCCTTGGCGACGATTCCATAGCCGACTATACCTGCCAGCGGATGCGGGCGTGGCGGAATCGGTAGACGCACCGGACTTAGACGATGACTTGAGTGCGCGCGGGGAAACCGGCGACGTAGAACTGCTCAAATTCGGGGAACCCTGTTAAATGGCAATCCCGAGCCAAGCCCGGCGACGGGAAGGTGTAGAGACTAGACGGGCAGCACCTAAACTCCGCTTTGCGGGGAATGGTGAAGGGATAGTCCAGACCACAAACGCCCATTGGGCGGCGACGAAAGTCGTAGTTGGTAAGAAAATCCGTTGGGCTTTAGCCTGTGGGGGTTCGAGTCCCCCCGCCCGCACCACCACTAGCGAGTTCCCTGAACAGGGAACCGCCCAGAGCCAAAGCTGGCACCAGCGACGCTCCCCCGCGAAATGGCCCTGGAACCACGGGCCATGGTGGCAATAAGAAAGCCGAACGGATTTCTGCCATCGCAAACCACTGTCCAACATCGGCGCTACGAGCGCCGACGCTGATCCAATGCACGCAGCTTGAGCCGACGCCACCGTGCGGCGTCCGCCCAAGCGTAAGCGGCGGCGCTGAGCCGGAGCGTGAGATAAATGGCAACGGTAGTGATCGAATCCAGAATGATGTAGACGATAGTCATGGTCTTCTCCCTTCGCGCCGCGCGGAATACGCGACATGCAGGGAGCCGCGAGGCAGACCAGCAGAGCAGGTCAATCACAGGCCACGGCCCGCAGGGGATGATGCTGCACGGAGGAAGCAAGTCGCCTTGATCGGCCTGCATGGTCTGCCATGCCCTTGCTCACTGTCGCGCCAATTCCGCACGCGCGGAGGGGACCATGCTTATCTCAACCGAGTTCGATTCGGTCAGACCGCCTCCGGTCCGGTTCTGTTCTGAAATGCTGGCAGGCACACATCTGATGCTGCATATTGGACCGATGACAAAGTTCGTACTTCCGCCCGACATTGCGAGTTTAATCGCAGCTCGAAACAACGTCCGCGACCACTACGCTCAAAAGCTCCGTGCTCTGGGCAGCGTTGTTGAGCTTTCCTTCACGCTCGACGGCAACCTGATAGGTGATCTCGGTGAAGCATTGGCCGTAGACCTTTTCGACATACGGCTTGTCGAAACCAAATCGCATGAGGCAATCGACGGCTTTACGCCCGACGGTCGAACGGTTCAGGTGAAAGCGACCGGGACGGGACGCGGACCCGCTTTCCGTCAAACCGAAACGCGCGCCGATCATCTAATTTTCCTCGACCTCGATCTAGAGAATGCTGTCGGGGAGGTCATCTTTAACGGGCCAGAGCATTACGCTGTCGCGATGCTATTCCTGGATGGCAGTCACACTGCCCTCCTGAATACGGCGGATCAGTTCGCCGAGCTGTTCGCCTTCCAGCACAAACTGGCGTTTGCCAAAATCGAGGCTCACCATCCGCTCACCGACATATTCGGCGGCAATGAGTTGCGGATAGGCCATGGCGCAGCCCAGCCACATGCCCGCTCGCGGATCAAACCAGCGAAGATTGAGCAGCGCCGCCGGCCGTGTCCGGCCCCGCTGCAACACCCATGGCCGATACTCAGCCATGTCCAGCGGCAGTTCTTCGTCGAGCGGTAATTCAGGGGATGGCGGCGCTGGCGCGGTCGGGGGCGATGGCGGCGAAGCGCTGCCGCCGACCTCGCGCGTCCCGTGTCCCTGCTGCAAAAGCCTGTCACGCCAATGTGTGCCGTTATCCATTACCGTTCAAAGTCCTGTTCTGCCGGGGGCGTTTTCTCGCGCTCCGGCTCCGGCGCGGGGGCCGGTTCCAACCTGGCGATCTGACGCTCGAACCAGCCGAAGAACCGGGCGTGGGTGGTGGCGGCATCCACCGGCTCCGTCGCCGGAAGCTCCGCCCATGCAAACGCCTCGTTCGCGCGTTCCTCCACTTCGCGGTGGTGCCGCGCCATCAGGAACTGCCCGAACCGATCCTTCATCACCCCCCAAAGATCATCGAGGTAATTGGCCAGCCGCAGGGCCGGTTCGGGCAGGCGGGCCAGCCCCCGCGCCAACAGGCTGCGCCGGTCGATCCGCTGGTCCGACCCGGCGTCTTCAAGCGCCTTGTTCGCTATGACCTCCCAGTCTTCCCGGCACCGCTCGAAATAGGCGATGCTGTTCCAGCTATCGGGGTTGCTCTCAATCATGACCGGGCGGCCATCGGCATGGGTGCGGCCCTCGGGGTCCGGCACCCAGTCATGCCGCGCCTTCGGCCCAAAGCCCGCTTCGGTCAGCGGACGCATCGTCAAAAGCACATGGGCATGGGGCTGCTCCAGCCCGTCCGAGGCGACCTTATTGTGCCACGCAACATCGGCCACCATGCCCTTGCTGACGAAGCTATTCTCCAGATAGTCGCGCACGACTTGGATCCGGTCCGGCGGATCGAGTTCGCGCGGAATCATGATGCGAAGCTCCCGCGCAGTCTGCGCGTCCTTACGCTTCTCTCCCGCCTCAACGGCATTCCAAAGACCCTCCCGGTCGATGCCCCGAACCCATATCGGGGAGTCGTCAGGAAGCAGGATTTCCTTGTGCTCCACACCACTGCGACGGCGGTAGTCATGAACGATGCCCTGGCGGTCAACCCCGCATCTATGTTGCCTGCCTTGCCGCTTATAATAATGGCCATCTACATGGGGCGTGGATAGATGCCGCGCAGGATGCTTGGTCGATTTACGACGCGGTGCAGGCGATGCTGCGGACGTCACCCGTCGCCGAGGCGGAGGAATGGGCCATCCATGATTACGAGGGCTTTGGCGGGGCACGGGTCGAGGAATACGACAGCTTCGAGCATGTCGGCGCGCTCGCCAGCTTTATCGTGGAGCACGGCGCGGTCGGTGCGGCATTGCTGGACCACTACAGCGGCGATTTGGAGGAGGCGCGGGAAGCCTTGAGCGACCGCTACATGGGGGAGCATCCGAGCCTTGCGGACTACCTACAGGAATTGACCGAGGAAACGACCGTCATTCCCCAAACCCTGCGCTATTACATCGACTGGCAGGCCATGGCGCGGGACGCCGAAATGAATGGCGACCTGTTCGCAGTATCGACCGGCTGGAACGCAACCCACGTCTTTGCGGGGTGCTGACATGGAGCCGCAGACCTTCCGCCTGCTATGGCAGGGCATTGAGATTGAAATCGTCTTCACGCCGCGTCGCTGGAGCGTGATTGACCATCTGGACATTCGCAGCGAGAGGCCAGAGCACGCCCCGCTGCCTATCACCAGCACCGGTTACAAGTCGCATTTCATGCAGCCAGGCACCATCGACGCCCACGGCGGCGATGTCGTCGCACAGGTCCGTGCTTGGCTGGACGAAGAAGCAGCAGCGCCCGAGTGGCGCGAATATGTCGAGGCCAGCCGCCAGACCTCACTCTTCTGAGGGCAGCGCCTGCGCCACCGTGCGCAGCAAGCTGGCGCGGCATTGCCGGAAGTTGCCGGTGCGACACGCACCGGCTCCGGCAGATGCGGCATAAGCCGCACTGACGCAGGCGCGCTAGACAAGCGGAAGCAAAACAGCCAAAGTCATTCAAAGTGCTCGGACGGCACAGAAATTAGCGCACTTTTCTAGCGCACTCTTGAAGCTAAAGCACAAAAACATGATGATTATCAAGTGCTTAGAGCTATCCACAAGAGGACTTAAAATCTGCCATCCTCTGGATATGCGGGTTCAAGTCCCGCCGTCCGCACCAGTTTTCCTTTGTGACGCAGGCCCGTCCGTCAGCGGCGGATCAGTGCCTTGACGCGGGCGCGCAGGCCCATCCGGTCGAGGAGCGCCTTGCCGCGCATCGCCAGGCCATCGACCCCCTGCATCATCGCCAGCGCGGCGCGATTGCGCAGTGTCGGACGGAGAACGAGGACGTCGGCGCAATCGATGGTGGCGCGGCCGAACTGCACCTTGTGCGCACCATCGCCCTCGGTGAAGTCGAACGCCCGAAAACGATTTTCCTGATACAGCGCGCGCATCGCCTCGACATGCAGAACGGTGCCTGGCGACAGATCGGCGAAATCGGGATCATAGCCAAGATAGGCATAGACCAGCACATCCTGTTCGACCGGCAGGTACAGATAGGCGATCGGCCGCTCCCCTCCGAACAGCAGAAAAGCGCGAATATTGTCAGCAGCGGCAGCGGCAACGGCCTGCGCGATATCCGCCTCGCCGACCGGAAGCCCGGCCTGCATCAACCGGGCCTGATAGGTCCGACGCGACAAATCGCCTGCAATCGCCATGAACTGGGCGACGTCGGCGGGTATGCGATAGGAGCGGACAGTGAACCCGCCGTCGAACCGATCGGCCAGCCGCCGTGCCTTGCGCGCCAGGGTCGACCGCGTTTTCGATGAAAAACCCTGCCACCAATCGTCAAAGCTCCCGGGCTGCATCGCAATATAGTGGCGCGGATATTGCTGGCGAACCGCGACCAGCCAGCTATCCCATTGCGCGCGCAGGCCAGGCAATCGCGGCGTCGGCAGCGAGCGCAGCAACCAGCCGTCGCGTCCGGCGGGCGGCAGAGCGTCGCCGCCCCCGGTCAGCGCCGCATCCAGATTGTGCGGCACCACCGCCAGATGTCGCCGGACATGACCGATCGTCCGCCCTGCGACCTCGATACGCAGCGCGACGGATTGTCCCGAACCCTGGCCGTCCTGCCCCTTCATTCATTCACCATTTGCGACGATAGTCCTATTCCGCTTTCGCAGCCTTTGGTTATGATTGGCTTACGCAAGCGAAAAGGATCGAGCGGGTAATGACGGCAGCAGGCAGATTTCGGCGGACCGCCATCTTCATGGCGGCGGCGGCAGGTCTGACGCTGACGGTGTCGAGTTGCGGCCTGTTCGGCGAACGCGGACCGGTGCGGATCGCCGCCATGGGGTCGATCAACCCCGCTGCTACGCCCCTGAACGGCGAACTGTCCGCCACCAACGCGGCCTTGCTCGACGCGACGTCGCAGGGGCTGGTCAGCTATGACGGCGAAGGACAGATCGACACGGGGCTGGCTGATCGCTGGACCGTGACCACCGACGGCCGGAGCTATATCTTTCGCCTGCGCGAGGCGAAGTGGACCAATGGCCGCAAGGTGACGGCGCAGGATGTCGCGGCGATCCTGCGCACTTATGTGGCGCCGGCCAGCCGCCACATGCTGAAAAGCGACTTTCCCGAAATCGAGACGATCCGCGCGATGACCGATACGGTGATCGAAATCCGCCTGTCGGTGCCGCAACCCGCGATCCTCGAACTGCTGGCGCAGCCGTCGATGGCGATCGTCAACAAGGGCATGGGATGGGGACCGATGCGCGCACGCAAAATGGGCCGTGCGATCCTGCTGTCGCCGGTGCCCGACCCGCTCGCCGAAGACCCCGTCGCCGCCGAAGCCGCCGCGAACGATCCCGCCGCGTCGATCGAACTGGTCGGCACGTCGCCCGCGGGCGCGCTGGCGCGGTTCAAAAATGGCTATGCCGACGGAGTGATCGGCGGCCGTTTTTCCACCCTGCCCTATTTTGCGGCGTCGAACATCGCCCGCTCGCGGCTGGTCGTCGATCCCGCGCCGGGACTGTTCGGTTTGTCATTCGTGCGCGCCGAAGGGTTTCTGGCGACCGATGCCAACCGCGACGCGCTGACCCGCGCGATCCGGCGCGAGCGGCTGGTCGAAGCATTCGGGCTGGAAGAATGGCAGCCGCAGCTGACCTTGCGTCCTGCCGTGCACGTCCGCGACAGCGGTCCCGCACCGCTGCGCCCCGCGTGGGCCGATTATGACGATGCGTCGCGGCAGGCGCAGGCCAAGCGCGTCGTCGATGCATGGCGCGCGGCGGGGCGCGAGATCGATCCGGTCCGCATTGCCGTTCCGGACACCCCGGGCGGGCGGATCCTGTTCGCTTATGTCGCCGCCGATCTGACCGCGATCGGCGTTCCCAGCCGCCGGGTCGCGATGGCATCGACCGCCGACCTGCGCCTGATCGACGAGGTCGCTCCCAATGACGATCCGCTGTGGGCGCTGCGCCGCCTGTCGTGCCGCCGCGACACGCTGTGCAATCGCGAGGCGCAGACGATGATCGAACAGGCGATGCGCAACATCGACGTCGGCCAGCGCGGGGCGCAACTGACCGAAGCCGAGGTCGTACTGGCGCGCTATGTGCCGTTCATTCCGCTCGCCACGCCGCTCCGCTGGTCGGTCGCGGCGCAGCGCCTGACCGGTCTGCGCCCCAATATGCGCGCGCAGCACCCATTGAATCATGTGATCGCCGCTCCCAACTAAAATAATGGCGCCGATTGTGGCGCTTTATGAAAGCACACCCATGGCCCCCACGCCGCCCAATACCGACGCCATTTTCGACGCGCTGATCCAGAACCGCAACGACCCCGCGGCGCTGCGCAAACGCATCGAAACGCTGGAAATCCTGCTCGAACGCAGCTTCGTCATTCCGGGCATCAACCGGCCCGTCGGCCTCGACGCCATCGTCGGTCTGGTTCCCGTGGTCGGCGACGTGATCGCCGCAACGATGGGCGCCTATCTGATCTGGGAGGCGCGCAACCTTGGCATGCCGAAATGGAAGCTGTGGCGGATGGCCGGCAACCTTGGCGTCGATACGGCGCTGGGCGCGATCCCGCTGGTCGGCGATGCGTTCGACCTGTTCTTCCGATCGAACACGCGCAATCTCAAGATCATCAAGCGCCATCTCGACAAACATCACCCCGGGACGATGATCATCGACCACTAGCCGCCCGTCGTTGCGGGCGCGGCGTGGAGTCTTTCCCTGATGACCATCATCGTGCGGGCGAGGTTCCAGCCGAGCGATTGGGCGGTAGAAAGCGGCATCTCGTGACTCCTGACTTCCGGAGCGGGGGCATTCCCGTTCGACAGCCGCCCCAAGAACCGCGAGCGGGCCGCAATCACCGCGCTTGCGCGGCCCAAGCGCAGCGCAGGGACCCCTTGCGGGTTGATTGAAGGAGGCCCGGCGTGGGTCAGGGGCTGCGGCTTTTCGGGAACGGGAATGTCAGCGCGGTGGGGCGGGAAAGACGCCGTGCCTCCAACCGCCAAAGGTCGAACGGCATCCGCTTTGACGATGGCGTCTTGCAATTGGCCGACCGCCACCGGTCGCGCACTGCTGCGGACGGCGACGATTATGCCGCGGCCCACGGCCTTCGACGCCGAGCCCGACAGGCCGGCATGTCCCGGGTCGGCTCACCGGACGGGCGGTCGCCTTCGGATGCGCAATTCGCGGCGCGCATAAGAGATTTTCCGGCCACGCTGATCCGTAGCCGCGAGGGCCGCTTCCTATCGCGAAAGTTCGTGGAGCCTGATCGCTGACCGTGATGCGTCGCATCAGACCGGGCGAACAGGCTCCGTCGGTTCCTCGGCTCCACCGGTGGTGAACCAGCGCTTCAAGCGCGGCCCGAGCGATTGTTCGAGCCCGACTGCAAGACTGAAGGTCGCCGGGACGATCAGAAGGGTCAGGAGGGTGGACAAGATGAGTCCGCCGATCACGGTCACCGCCATCGGCGCACGCCATGCCCCATCGCCGGTGAGCGAGAGCGCGGTGGGAACCATGCCCGCGACCATGGCCACGGTCGTCATGAGGATCGGCTGGGCCCGCTTGTGGCCGGCGTCGAGTATCGCGTCCTTGCGAGGGACCCCGCGCGCCATCTCCTCGATCGCGAAGTCGACGAGCAGGATCGAATTCTTGCCCACGATCCCGAGCAGCATGAGCACCCCGATAAGGACGGGCAACGACAAGGGATTGCCTGTCACCAGCAGCGCAATGGCGCCGCCGAGGGGCGCGAGGAGAAGCGAACCCATGTTCACGAATGGCGGAATGATCTTGCGATAGAGGAGGATCGCCCCAATAGCCTTCCCGGCAGCATTTGCCACCAGCACCACTTCGGGCTCCGGATTGTTCCAGGTCGAGTCCGAACGGAAGCCGAGCTCGGCGCCCCAACCCAGAGACGACAGGACAGGCGCCTTGGTAAACACCTCGGCATCCGGGCCGATCGCAACCTCGAGATATTGCGACCACATGCCCGCCTCGATCAGCGCCGCTTTGAGCCTTGCGGCATCGTCGCTGCCCGGCACCACGCTCCGGATGCCGCCGCCGATCTTGTCCTCGAGCTCGCAGCGGATCGACGCGGCCTTGTCCGCATCGCCCCGCGCGCGCTCTTCGATCACGCGTTCGATTGCCGAGACCGCGAAAGTGACGCCGCAAGCCTTCACGCATTGTAGGTCGATCGGCGCGAGCAGCTCGAACCTCCCGCCTCCGACGGTCAAGTCGGCGACGTGGCAGATCCGCTCGCCCGCCAGCGCCGCCGGATTTGCCAGATCGAACAGGTCGGCACTTGTCGCCGCGCTCCGTGACACGTCATATATTCCGGCGTCGCGCACCAGCACGGGTACCGGGACTCCGTCGATCGCAATTCGGCCTGCGAGCGGCGCGCGCGCGTGATCGATCGGGAGCGCGGCGACGTCGAACGCGATCATGCCCATTGTCCATCGATGCGCGCGCCCATGAGCCCCTTTCCCCGCGCGATCCGTTCGAGCTCGGCGAGCGCCGACAGGCTGCCTGCGGGCGGCTTTTCGAGGAGGACATGCTTTCCAGCAAGCAAGGCCTCGCGCGCGATGTCGAAGCGCAGTTGCGGCGGCGTGTTCACCGCCACCGCATCGATATCCTCTGCCGAAAGCGCCGCCCCGAGATCGGGATAGACGGCAAGGCCGTGGGTGCGGCTGTTCGGCGATACGCCTGTCCGAAAGCGGTCCGCCCTTCCCTGTGCCGGGGAATACGAGATCGGTACAGCCCCGGCGGTAGAGTTCGCACCGGTCGAGAATCCGGCACGCATGGTCGCTGAGCGGCACGACATGTTCGCGCGCCGCCTTCATCCGCTCCGGCGGAATCGTCCAGAGGCGGGCTTCGAGATCGATCTCCGACCATGTCGCTCCCCGGATTTCACCGGAGCGCCCGGCGGTTGCGATGACGAACTCCAGTGCGAGCCGCCCGATTGTCTCCTTCTGCCTTACCGACTTCAGGAAGGTGGCCACGTCGGCATAAGGCATAGCTGCATGGTGCTCGACCGCTTTCGTTTGCCTCGGAAGACCCCGGGTGACGGACTGCATCGTTATTTCGTTATCCCGGTAGCCTTTGGAGAAGGACCAATCCAGAACGACGCCGATGCGCTGGCGGACGCGCCGCGCGGTCTCGGGCTTCGAGAGCCAGATCGCGCCGAGCAACTCGTGAACCATGGGCCCGGTAATGTCGCTGACACGCTTGTCCCCGATCGACGGGAAGGCGAACATCTCCAGCGATCGCATCCATTGCCAATTATGCTTTGCGTTTCGCCAGTTCTTGCTGTGGCTGGCGAAGACGGTTGCGCAGGCTTCGCGGAAGGTCGGGATACCTTCCACTTTTCGACGTTCGTGCCGGGGATCGAGTCCCGCCTCGGTCCACGCCCGCACCTGGCGGTTGAGTTCGCGTGCGCGAGCGAGCGACACTTTTCCCGTCCCGCCGAGACCGAAGTCCCGGCGACGCCCGTCTTTCTGCACGCGCGAGACCCAGCTCTTGGAACCGTTGGGCCAGACCACTAGATAGAGACCCTCGCCATCGGGGTGGCGGCCGGCTCGGCACTCGGATTTGACGCGGGCTGCAGTCAGGCTCGACATTCGCCTATTCTCCCACATTTTCTCCCACGGGAGAAATTGGCTACGGGTGAACTGGCGTGGATGCCCTTGGACGCGAATCATGTCGCAAGCCTCGGTATTGCTTGGCTTTTTCGACGGGAGCTCGCGCTGCGGATTTTGGAGTTTGGTGGACAGGGCTGGATTCGAACCAGCGTACGGAAACCCGGGCAGATTTACAGTCTGCTGCCTTTAACCACTCGGCCACCTGTCCATGGGGTCCGCTTTGGGAAGCGGTCCAATGGCGAAACGAGGCTTGCCTGTCAATGGCAGTCGTGGGAAAGGCGCCCCATCATGCGTCAATTTTCTCGCCATCGCCGTCCCGCCGGGCAAAGCCCGCGCGGACAGGCCATTCGCTTCTGGGGTCGCCACGCCGTATTGGCCGCGCTTGCCAACCCCGAACGCACCGTCAAGCGCATCTGGGGCACCCGCGACGCGCTGGGCCAGCTCGATCTGCCGCCGGTCGTGCCGATCTCCTACGCCGATGTTACCGACCTCGCGCGACTCGTCGCGCGCGATGCGCCGCATCAGGGGCTGGTGATCGAGGTCGATCCGCTGGAAGGCGTGTATCTGGGCGATCTGTTGCAGGAAGAGGTCGACGCGGGCAGCAAGCGCCCGCTGGTCATCCTCGATCAGGTGACCGATCCGCACAATATAGGCGCGGTGCTGCGCTCGGCGGCGGCGTTCGATGCTGCGGCGATCATCACGCAGGACCGCCACAGCCCGCCCGAAAGCGGCGTCATCGCGCGTTCGGCATCGGGCGCGCTGGAAACGGTGCCGTGGGTCCGCGTCGTCAATCTGTCGCGCGCGCTGGAGGAAATCGCCGAGGCACAATATTGGCGCATCGGGCTGATGGGCGATACCGAAACGACGCTGGGCTCGACGCTCGACGGCAGCAAGGTCGCGCTGGTGCTGGGGTCCGAAGGCGACGGAATGCGGCACAATGTGATGGAGCATTGCGACGTGCTCGCCAAACTGCCGATCTCGCCGCGCATGGAGAGCCTCAACATTTCGAATGCCGCCGCGATCGCGCTCTATGCGGTGGCGACGGCGGGCCAATAAGCGTCGCCCCCGCGTAGGCGGGGGCCGCTAGAGGTTTACGCGACGGCGAAGGAATTGGCCGATGGCGGCCCCCGCC
>JAFAGN010000027.1 GCA_023422695.1 Pseudomonadota bacterium | reverse complement strand
CCCCGCGAAGGCGGGGGCCGCTGTCGTTTTACGCAGCGACGCGGGAAAAGCTCGATGGCGGCTCCCGCCTTCGCGGGGGCGACGTGGCAGGGAGCCAACCCAACACCGACGCTCGACGGCCACCGCGAGGAAACCGTCGGCAATCGGCCCTCCTTCATCGAAGAAGCATCGGCTGCTGTAAAAACCGCTGCGCGCCAGAACCTGTCTGCCGCCGCTCGCCGCCGTCCATCGCACGCTAGCCGGTGATCAGGTCGTGCACCGACACCTTCAGGCTCTGTCGGCACGCCGCATAGCCGACGAGGCAAACACTCGCGACCATCGCCGCTGCCATGACGACTACCCAAGGAATGTCGGGATTATAGGTCAGATTGAACTGAGCCTGATAGATCAGCAACCCGGCGATCCATGTCCCGGCAATCGCGCCGCTCGCGGCGATCAGCGCGGTGACGCCCCAGTCATACAAGTTCAGCCGCAGGCAATCCGTTTCGCGAAGCCCCATGCTCATCAGCAAGCCGTTCTTTTGGCGGTCGTCGGCGCTGAATCCGCTCACCGACGCCGCGAGCACAAACAGGGCGAGCAGGAGCACCATGGCGGCATAGCCGCTGGTCACGCGCGTGACGATCCCGACGGTGCGGTCAAAGCGTTCGGTCAACTCGCGGAGCGGCACGAGCGACAGCGTCGGCTGGGCCTGCCACAGCTGGGTGAGCGCACCCCAGGCGGCGGGCGGCAACTCCATGCTCCCCATGTAGCGGGTGGGGGCGTCGATCTTTGCCCTGGCCGACAACGGCACCTGGAACCAGAAGGTGATCGACCCGGCGCCCGGTTGGTAGGCGTGGCTCGCCACCAGGGTGAAATCATAACGCCGACCGCCGATCTGATAGGTCAGCGTGTCGCCATAATTGAACCCCATGTCGGTCATCACCTCGGGTTCTGCGGAAATCTGGCGCCAATTTTCGCTATTCTCGGACCACCATTGGCCGCCCTCCAGCCGGTTGTTCGCGGGCATGGCGCCTGCCCAGCTCAGCCGGATCGGATCCTTGAGCGTGGCGAGCGTGTCGCTGGGTTTCTGGAAGTCGCCAAGCGCTCGGCCGTTCACCGCGACGAGCTGGGCGGACACAAAGGGGCGGAGCGCGCGCAGGCTGCTGCCCGTCGCCTCGGCCCAGCGCTGGATCGCGTCGATCTGGTCCGCCTGGGCTTCGGCGATCATCAGATTGCCGTCATGGTCGCGGCCATAGCCTTCCATCGTTGTGCCGAGGTCGCGCATCAACATCAGCGAAAACAACAGCAGCAGCCCGCACAGCCCCAGCCCCATCACCTGCGCCGATTTCGCGAATAATCGCTGCCGCATCATGAAGAAGGCGAAGGGCAGCAAGCCGGCGCGCCGTCGGCCCCAAAAATCACCTGCCCGGACGATCGACCAGGTCAGCGCCAGCATCAGCGCGAGCGCTGCGCCGATCGCCGCGAGCGTCATCCCGGTCAGCAGCCAATTGTCCGAATAGGCGGCTGCCAGCAGCGTGACCGATGCAATGCCCCAGAACAGCCGCTGCCAGACATGCCCGCTTTCGGTCGGATTGCGGATGAGCGACAGCAAAGAGGCGCGCGACAGTTGAAGGAAACTCGGCACCTGAAGCGCGAGCAACAGCAACAAGACGAGGCCGACCGTCTTGAGCGCGGGCGCCCAATGGGCCGCCGCGCGCAAACCGGGAAAATGGTGTTGCAACTGCCCAACGATCAACAGGTAGGCGACCGCGGCCAACAGCGTCGCCGCGAGCGTCGACAGCGCAAAACCCGCCAGCCATTCGCCGAGCGCCATGCGCAGCGCCGTGCGCGTGCGGACGCCAAAGCTTGCGTAGATGGCCAGCCGATAGCGCATTTTGGCCAGCCATCGGCGATTGGTCATATCGAGCGCGACGGCGCCCATGAAAAACAGGATAACCGACGCCAGGCCGAGAAAATTTTCGGTCCGCTGCCAAAAGCTGGCAAGCGGGTGCTGACCACCGATCTTCCGGATCAGGTTGGCGCCGGGCAGGTTTTCGCGCGCCCAGGTTTCGATCGCCATCTGCTGGCGTTCGTCGGCGGCGATCAGATAGCGTGTGCGACCCTGACCGGTGTCGAGCGACGGGTTCGAGACGCTCTGCCTG
Organism: Pseudomonadota bacterium; assembly: GCA_023422695.1. Taxonomy (GTDB): domain Bacteria; phylum Pseudomonadota; class Alphaproteobacteria; order Sphingomonadales; family Sphingomonadaceae; genus Sphingopyxis. The sequence goes on along the minus strand of JAFAGN010000027.1, from coordinate 3,886 downwards.
TGCGCCATTGCGCGCATCGTCGTGCTATGCCCTTCCATGATACGGTCGGGTTCGTGAAACAGGATCGCGGCGAGGCGCAGCTTTGCGCCGCCGATTGTCAGAACATCGCCCACTTCGACCCGCAATTTGCCGGCGAGCCGCGAGTCGACCCAGATTTCGCCGACGCGCGGACCGTGGCGGACCGCGCGCGGACTGCCCACGGGGGTATCGCCGATCTGTAGCGCGCCTTGCAACGGATAGGCGTCATCGACCCGCTTCAGTTGGACGCGCGCCCATTCGTCGCGGTTCGTGAGGGTGATATCGGTCAATCGCGTCACCGACACGCCCGATGCCAGCGCTTGCAACGCCGCTTCGTGATCTGCGGTCAGCGGCGAATGACTTTCGATCACCAGGTCGGAGCCGAGCAGCTGGTCGAGATTATCGGCCAGATAGCTCTGGATCGACGCGCTGGTCAGCGTCAGCGTCATGAGGAAGAACAGCAGCGCCGTTTGGGTAGCCATGGCGATCCGCCCGTCGTCGCCCTTCAGGTCGCGCCAGCCATTTTCGAGGACCAGTCCGATGCTGTTCATGCCGCGGCCTTCAGCTGCCCGGCCTCCAGCAGCAGGCTTGCGTCGGCGCGCATCGCCAGATCCTGGCTGTGGGTGACAATCACCAGGCCGCATCGCGTCTCGCGCGCGCAGTCGAACATCAATCCCGCCACGCTGTCGGACGTGTGCCGATCGAGATTCCCGGTCGGTTCGTCGGCAAAGATAAAGCGCGGCGTCGATACGAAGGCGCGCGCGACCGCGATCCGCTGTTGTTCGCCGCCGCTCAATTGGTGGGGGCGATGCCGGGCCCGATCGCGCAGTCCGACCTTTTCCAGCCAGCTGGCGGCAATGTCGAATGCGTCGCGGTTGCCCTTCAGCCGAAGCGGCAAGGCGAGATTTCCGATCGCATCGAGTTCGGGCATCAGATGGAATTGCTGGAAAATGAAACCGGAATGCGCGCGCATCGTCAGGGCGTCGATCCGTCCCCCGTCGATCGTGAAACACACGTCACCGCCCGCCGGTGACTCCAGGCCCGCGGCGATCGACAGCAAGCTGGACTTCCCCGCGCCTGAGGGGCCGACGATGGCCAGCGTTTCATCGGAACGGATCGTGTAGGAAAGGCTATGGAACAGTTCGATCCGCTCGCTGGCGGTATCGAAATGATGGCTGATGCTGTTTAGCTCGATCGTGTCCGGCATAATCTGCTCCTGTCGCATCGCCGACCTGCATCAAGGCATGTCACGCGAAGCTGAAAGGGCGCTGGTAGGGCGGCGAACGTCAAACGGGCGTCAAACGGCAGGCAAGCGAGCCTTCGCCAAGTGCGCAACGCCAGCGGCGCGCGAGATTTTCAGGCAAGAGGGAAACCTGCGAGCGACCCGATCGCCCACGCTCAAGTAGCGAACAGCTGCCCCATATCCGCAAACGCCTTGAACTCCAGCGCATTGCCCGCGGGGTCGAGGAAGAACATCGTCGATTGTTCGCCCGGCTGTCCGGCGAAGCGCGTCTGCGGTTCGATCACGAACGCGACGCCATACGCGATCAGGCGATCTGCGAGCGCCTGCCAGTCGGCGGGGGGCAGGACGACCCCGAAGTGCGGGACGGGGACCGCATGACCATCGACCGGATTGTGCGCCGGAGCGCTTCGCGGGCGGTCGACCCGGTGCGCGACGATCTGGTGGCCATAAAGATTGAAATCGATCCAGTCGGCATCGCTGCGTCCTTCGGGGCAGCCGAGAACGGTCCCGTAAAAATGGCGCGCTGCGGCCAGGTCGTCGACGGGAAAGGCGATGTGAAAGGGGGCGAGGTCGGTCATATTCCCTCCTGTGCCGCACCCGCGCGCAATATGCCAGTGCGGGACTTGGGCTGGGACGCCGAACATGCTAGGCGCCCGGCCATGCTGACAATCAACGGAATCACTGTACGCCTTGGCGGGCGCGCCATCCTCGAACGCGCCACTGCGAGCCTGCCGGCGAAAAGCCGCGTCGGACTGATCGGTCGCAATGGCGCGGGCAAATCGACGCTGATGAAGGTGATGATCGGCCAGCTCGAAGCCGACGAGGGCAGCATCGACATGCCGCGCAAGACGCGCGTCGGCTATATCGCGCAGGAAGCGCCGAGCGGCACCGCGACGCCGTTCGACACCGTACTCGCCGCCGATACCGAGCGTGCCGAATTGCTCGCGGCGTCGGAAACCGAGCAGGATCCGGACAAGCTCGGCGACATCCACGAGCGCCTGATCGCGATCGACGCCTATACCGCCCCGGCGCGCGCCGCGCGCATCCTGATCGGGCTGGGGTTCGACGAGGATATGCAGGCGCAGCCGCTCGACAGCTTTTCGGGCGGGTGGAAGATGCGCGTCGCGCTCGCTGCGCTGCTCTTCTCCGAACCCGATCTGCTGCTGCTCGACGAACCGTCGAACCACCTCGACCTCGAGGCGACTTTGTGGCTCGAAAACTTCCTGCGCGCCTATCCGGGGCAGCTGGTGGTGATCAGCCACGAACGCGACCTGCTCAATAATGTCGTCGACAACATCCTCCACCTCGAAGGTGGCAAGGTGACGCTCTACGCGGGCGGCTATGACGCCTTCGAGCGCCAGCGCGCCGAACGCGCCGCGCAACTCGCCGCGGCGAAGGCGTCGCAGGATGCCCAGCGCGCCAAGCTCCAGGACTATGTCGCGCGCAACAGCGCCCGCGCCTCGACCGCGAAACAGGCGCAGTCGCGCGCGAAACTGCTCGCGAAGATGCAGCCGATCGCGGCGCTCGCCGAGGATCAGACGCTGGCGTTCGATTTCCCCAGCCCCGATGAGCTGAAGCCGCCGTTGATCACGCTCGACCTGGCCAGCGTCGGTTACGCGGATCGCCCGGTGCTCCAGCGGCTGAACCTGCGGATCGATCCCGACGACCGCATCGCGCTGCTCGGGCGCAACGGCAATGGCAAGACGACGCTCGCCCGCCTGCTCGCGGCGCAGCTGACCCCGATGGCGGGGGCGATGGCGGCATCGGGCAAGATGCGCGTCGGCTATTTCACCCAATATCAGGTCGAGGAACTCGACGGCAGCGATACCCCGCTCGCGCATATGACCCGCGTGATGGAGGGCAAGACGCAGGCGGCGATCCGCGCCCAGCTCGGCCGCTTCGGCTTTTCGGGCAACAAGGCAACGACCGAGGTCAAGAAGCTGTCGGGCGGCGAACGCGCGCGGCTGGCGCTGGCGCTGATCACCCGCGACGCGCCGCACCTCCTCATCCTCGACGAACCGACCAACCACTTGGACGTCGACGCGCGCGAGGCGCTGGTCCAGGCGCTCAACGACTTCGACGGCGCGGTGGTGCTGGTCAGCCACGACCGTCATATGCTCGAACTCACCGCCGACCGGCTGGTGCTGGTCGATGACGGCACCGCGCGCGAATATTCGGGCAGCATGGACGACTATGTCGACCTGATCCTCGGCAAGACGCCGCAAAAGGACAAGGTGTCGAAGGCCGACAAAAAGGAAGACCGCAAGGCCGCCGCCGCGGCGCGCGAAGCCGCGGCGAAGATCCGCAAGGATGTCTCGGATGCCGAGGCCGATCTCGCGAAATATCAGGTTATCCTCTCGGCGATCGACCGTGCGATGTTCGACCCGGCGGGTGCCGCGAACGAATATAGAGGCCTGACGATGAGCGAGCTGTCGCAGCGCCGCGGCAAGATCGTGTCGGCGCAGGAAGCCGCCGAAGCGCGCTGGGTCGCGGCGGGCGAAGCGCTGGAGGCGTTCGAGGCGGCGGCTTAAACGCGGTCGCTGAATATGCCGTCGCCCCCGCGAAGGCGGGGGCCGCTGGAGGTTTACGCAGCGCAGAATTGCCAGAACGACGGCGGCCCCCGCC